>CAKZRU010000146.1 GCA_937146725.1 uncultured Myxococcales bacterium | reverse complement strand
GGGAACAATCTCACAGCTACCACAGGCGCTTAACACCCCCTCATCAACTTGCCCATCACAGTCATTATCAATCTCATCACAGACTTCAACCGGAAGCTCACCACATCGACCACACTCGTTGAGTAAGCGCTCATCTACTTGCCCATCACAGTCGTTATCAATCTCATCACAGACTTCAACCGGAAGCTCACCACATTGGCCACACTCGTTAAGTAAGCCTTCATCAGCTTGCCCATCGCAATCATTATCAAGTTCATCACAAGTTTCGGTTTGTGGGCCTATCCAACCTTCACATTCACCGAATATCTCGCCATTTGATCCACATGCTCTTTCTCCATTTTGACATTCGCCAATACCTTGTGTTTCTGGTGGACCACCATAGCAAGAACGATCTTCAGAGCAGGCACAGATTAAGTTTTCATCGGGTAAACCATCACAATCATTATCAATGCCATCACATATTTCTTCAGTACAGGTATTTGGATTGCTAAGCTCCATATCCCTTTGTGGCAAAGGTTCACCTGATAACAAGGGTTCTTGGCTTCCTTGTCCGCTTTCTAATGTAGGGGCTACATCAGAACAGTGCCAACAAAGAACGAAAACTCCAAAGTGTAAAAAGTATCTTATATATAGCATTACAACATATCTTTCGCTAGAAAGTAATCATAGCTTTTGTATAATATAAATATTTGTAAAAGTAAGCAAAATTCCTTTTTTTGATCAGTCCTTGCCTAGCACACTCTTAGATGCAGAGCTCTTGTCAAAATAGGATTGGAGCTTAGCTTATAAGTATGGTCATGAAGCAAACAGATATGACCTACTCAGAAAAGAGGTCAATGATGCTTAGTCTCAAGTTTAGTCTCAAGTTTAATCTCAAGCATACTCTCAAACTTAATCTTGAGTATGTTCGCCAAAGCTTAAGCAAACGATTTATTGTAAGCATCTTTTACAGTTGCTTATTACTATTTGTTGCTTGGTCTAATGATCGTGTGTGGGCAGACATACCAAACAGTATTCACCAACTTGAACATCAAGATCATCGGTCAGAGTCAACGCAAGTGATTATGCATGGCGCACTTAACAACTATAAAAAACAGGTAGAAGAAAGCTTACCAAAGGCCAAGCAAGCGATTGAGCTTAGCCTAGGTTTAAGTATTCCAGAGATCACCATTCATTTAAGCCCTAATAAAGCAAAGATGCGCCTATTGGCTGAACAACAGCATAAATATATGCCACCCGCTTGGTCAGCCGGTCTTGCCTATCCTCAGTCTCAGGAAATCTATTTGCCCGAAGTGCCCTTTAATCAGCTACTACCCTTACTTAAACATGAACTTGTACATATCGCGCTTGGCCAATCAACCCATCGACTTCCACTGTGGACAAATGAAGGCATTGCGGTTGCGATCGGCGAGGGCTTATCTTGGGAACGTATGTGGAGATTGAATGAAGCGGCTGCACAGCAAAATCTAATTTCTTTTCATCAGCTGACAAAACGTTTTCCACATTCTGGAACTCAAGCGAATATCGCATATGCACAATCCGCACACTTTATTGCATATTTACAAGAGATATACGGCAAAGATCAGTTTAAGCAATGGCTTGCGGCCTTGTTGCAAGGGCAATCGCTTGCAAAGGCGAGCCAAGAGCATCTAAAACATGAGTTTTGGTTTATCGAGCGAAGTTGGCGCAAAGGTTTAGAAAAAGGGCTATTTACCCAAATCGCCTTACTGTTTAAGATGGATACTATTTGGGCCTTAAGCATATTGCTCTTTGTCTTTTTTGGGTTTAAAAAAATTGGTCAACGTAAACAACGACTAAACTCTTATCGCCCTGAACAAGCATTGGGTATTCGTGTTGCTCATCAACCAAAAAGCGATCAGAACAACTCAGACCGAGCTATCATTCATCAAGTACAGCACAGTGATTCTCAGCAAATCTTTAAATTATCTTCAGAATCTTGATCTAAGTTTTGATTACTTAAAAGCATTAAGGCTAAGAGAATAAGAGACTCCAAGACTTAGAGACTCAACGCTTTTTCTTTTGACCTTTTTTAGCTTTACTCGATCCTTTTTTGGACTTTGCATGGCTCGATTTCGTTTTATTGACTTTGCTCGTTTGATTCTGCGCTGATGAGCCATTCTCTTCGGCTCTTTTCTTAGCTAAACGTTTTTGGATCCGTTGATGGTCTTTAAGCGCTTTTTGCTTGGCCAAAAAAGACAGGTGGTCGGTCATTACTTTGCCATTAAGATGATCCATTTCATGCAAAATTGCCCGAGCGCCAAAGCCTTCACCACGTAATTCAATCGGATTGCCCTCAATATCTTGAGCGGTGATCACCACCCATGAAGGGCGTTTTACCTTGATATAAACATCCGGAAAAGACAGGCAACCCTCAAAATCAATGAGTTCATCTTCACTTTGCTCAAGAACTTTTGGATTAATGATCGCTAAGTCCTCTCCCATATCTCCGTCTTCAGATTCGGTAACCTGCTTGCGTTCTTCCTCTGATAAAAATACATAACTCGATAAAACTAATAGCTGTAAAGATTCTCCCACTTGAGTTGCGGCCAGCCCTACCCCCTCGCTTTCATGCATCAAAAAACACATTTCTTCGAAGAGAGCCTTAAGATTTTCATCAAAGCGCTCAACAGCTTGAGCTTCTTCTCGTAAATATGGATTTGGATATGTTAAAATTTTTCGTTTCGTTTGTGGGGAAGTCATGCGTTATCCCTAAGTAAGATAATGTTGAATGAGTTTATTGATAGGCTTTTCGTCTCAAAGAGTCTATGTCAAAGTGTGATGTCGAAGTCTTATATGTCGAAGTGTTCTCTTGAAAGTATTCTCTTGAAAGTACTCTATCAAAGTAATCTTTCTCAAAGTCATCTTTACAAGTACTTTCTATTCTTGTTGATATAAACTCGATTTTCTTCTCAGTCAAAATTGAACATTCATTCCTGATAAGCTTGATCATTAAACTAAAACAAAGGCGAAAGAAGTTAGTACACCATGGGTAGATCAAAAGGCGCCTCTAAAACTGCCGAACCAGAAACAACCAGCAGTTTTGAAGATATTGAAGCTGTTAAACTTCATGAGGTAACTCAAAGTAGGTATCTAAATTATGCTTTAAGTGTGATCACCAGTCGGGCTCTACCCGATGTGCGTGATGGGCTTAAGCCGGTACAAAGACGCATTCTTTATGCCATGTACAATGACCTTAAGTTACGAAGCGACTCTCGGTTTTTAAAAAGCGCTCGTGTGGTCGGTGATGTTATGGGTAAATACCACCCGCATGGTGACTCATCCATCTATGAAGCCATGGTGCGTATGTCTCAGCCCTTTAGTCTTAGATATCCCTTGGTTGATGGCTATGGTAATTTTGGCTCACTCGATGGTGACTCAGCCGCGGCTATGCGCTACACAGAGGCACGCTTAGGTGGCATGGCTGAACGCTTGTTAACCGAGCTCAATCAAGAAACGATTGATCGGAGAGCAAATTATGATGGTCAGCTTGAAGAACCAGCGGTTTTACCGGCCCAAGTGCCTAATTTACTCATTAATGGTGCCACCGGTATTGCGGTGGGTATGGCAACCCATATTCCTCCACATAACTTAAGAGAGGTGGTTAAGGCTTTACTTCGCCTAATAAAAAATCCTGATTTAAGCACCGCCGATCTCACCACCTCAATCTTAGGGCCCGACTTTCCCACTGGTGGAGAAATCTTAAATACGCCTGATGATATCGCCAAGATTTATCAGAAAGGTCAAGGCGCAATCAAAGTACGAGGTACCTATGAACTTGAAAAGGTAGAGCGTACTCACCAAATCGTGATCACCTCAATTCCTTATGAGGTCCAAAAGGGCGCTTTGGTAGAAAAGATTGCGCAGTTGGTGTTGGATAAAAAGGTTCCACAAATCGTTGATGTACGAGACGAAAGTACTGATGAAGTCCGGATTGTTCTTGAACTCAAGCGGGGTGAGTCAGCCGAAGTCGCCATGGCTTACCTATACAAGCACACGCCTTTGCAGCAAAACTTCAACATCAACTTAACTTGCTTGGTACCCGCGCCTAGATCGGCTCAGCAACGACAAGCCGATCAAGAGGATGGCAATGAGCCAAGCCCCTGCCAACCAGAGCGCTTGGGTTTAAAAGAGGTTTTACAACACTTCCTAGATTTTAGACTTGAGGTCACTCAGCGTCGTTTAAAGCATGAACTTAGAAACCTTAAAAGACAAATCCATCGACTAGAAGCCTTTGAAAAAATCTATGGCTCTCTTGATGAAGCCATTGCTTTGATCAGAGAAAGCGATGGACGTGCCGATGCTGAATCAAAGCTAATGAAGCGCTTTGAATTGGATCAAGAACAGGCCTCGGCTATTTTGGAAATGCGTCTTTATCGCTTGGCCAAACTCGAAATTGTGCAAGTGCAAGATGAACTCGCCAAAAAGCGTAAAAGAGCCGCTGAGTGTGAAGCTACACTTGCCGATGAAAGCGCCTTGTGGGATATCGTCAAAGAAGAGCTTAAGGAGGTCCGCAGTAAATATGGTGATGAACGTCGAACCGCCATTGTAGGGCCACAGCAAGAAACCGATTTCTCAGCTGAAGCCTATATCCTTAAGGAGCAAACTTGGTTAATTGTCACCCGTTATGGTCGAGTCAAGCGTCAAAGAGGCTTTAGTGATGTAAGTTCGATTCGTGTACCCGAAGGCGATGAAGTGGGCTGGGCTATTTATACAGATACGCGTAAAACAGCCACTTTTTATACACAAGCCGGTTCAGCCTATACAACTTTTGTCGGTGATATTCCGGCCACCACGGGCTATGGAGATCCCTTACAAAGTATTTTCAAGTTTGATGATGGTGAAAAGGTTGTTGGTGTGGTTGTGAATGACCCAGTCTTGCATCCTTTACCCAAAGAACTCCCTTCGGAAGCGCAGTCAGAAAAGGGCTTATTCAATCAAGAAGAAGAAAGCAATGAGCCTGAAAATCTACCACCTTATGGCATTGCTTTAACCCGTCTTGGGCGAGCACATCGCTTCCCCCTTTCCTCATTTGCCGAAGTGAGCCAAAAAGGCGGGCGTCGCTATATGAGTTTAGAATCACGAGATGAGGTCGTACATTGTTTTGCTGCTTGCGGTGACGAGTCAGTAGCATTGGCAAGTCGCTTTGGCCGAGGCATGATCTTTTCGATCTACGATATTCCTCTGCGCCAAAAGAGTAGCAAGGGCTGTATTGCAATCCGCTTGATTCAAGGCGATACCATTTTATCGTTTGTGCTCAGTAATAATCCGATGCAAGGCCTTATTGTCACCACTACCGGTGGCCGAGAAAAGCATATTCGTGAAAGTCATAATAGTACCTCTAAACTCAAGAAAACCCGCCGAGGTGGTCGTGGGTATGAAATGATCAAGCGAGGTCAATTTGAAAGCTATGAAGATGCAGCCTTGATTATTGAGCCCAAGGAGCCTAGCGAAGATACAGAGCTGGAGAATACGGAAGAACTTGATCAAGCAGAAGATCAAGCAGAAAGCCAAGTAGAGGGCCAAGTAGAAAGCGATGTAGAGGACCAAGCAGAGGGCCAAGCTTCTAGCCAAGAAAACCAATCAGATGACAATGCTAAAGACGAGGAATAATCATGAGTGAAGTGAAAGCAAGCCAAGAAGATATTGATATTTCTAAAAATGCTGCTGCTGAAGCCTATGATGCATCTAAAATTACGATTCTAAAAGGCTTAGAAGCGGTCAGACGTCGTCCTGGTATGTACATTGGTGGCACGGATAAAGCCGGTTTACATCATTTACTTTGGGAGGTGCTCGATAATGCGGTCGATGAGGTCATTCATGGACATGCAGATCATATTCAAGTCACCTTGTCTTCTGATCGCCGAGAACTCACAATTAAAGATAATGGTCGTGGAATCCCGGTTGAACCTCATCCCCAAGATCCTAATGGTCGCAGCACTCTAGAAGTTATTTTTACCGAGCTTCATGCAGGTGGTAAGTTTGAAGAAGGCGCCTATAAAACCGCTGGTGGTTTACATGGCGTGGGCGCTAGTGTTGTAAACGCACTCAGTGATATGCTGATTGTGACTGTGAAGCGTGGTGGGCGTAAGTATATTCAGCGTTTTTCTCGTGGCTTTGTGATCGGTGATCTTGAGGAGCAAGAAGGTGCGCGTGGAACCGGTACTCAGGTGAGTTTTAGAGCAGATGACGAAATCTTTCCCTCGCCACATTATGATCCCAAAGTGATTAGTGAGCGGCTTGAAAGTAAAACTTACTTACATTCGGGCTTAAAGATTTCCTTTAAGGACTTAGGCGATAAGTCTATGGGGACGCAGATTTTTAAGCATGATGGTGGCTTGGCTGAATATGTTTTAAACCAATCTAAGTTTTTAAACCGCCAACAAGTCATCGAGGCACCTTTTCATCTGATTCGTAGCGAAGAAGAAAGCAAGGGAGAGGTCGATGGGCGCTTTGAGGTGGCCTTTACCTGGACCGAATCCACCGATACGCTTTCTAAGGCCTTTGTCAACGGAATTCCTACCGGTTCAGGCGGTACTCATGAGCAGGGCTTAAGAGATAGCATCAACAAGGCCTTACGATCATTTATTGAGCAACATAACCTTTGTCCCAAAGGTGTCAGCTTAACGCCAGACGACTTACGAGAGGGTATGATTGCGGCGGTTCACGTATTTATTTCTGATCCACAATTTCAAGGCCAAACCAAGGATAAGCTAAATAACACCGAAGTCCGCTCTTGGGTGAGCGGTGCGATTCGTCCTTACTTGGAACAGTGGTTGAATGACCAACAAACCCAAGCACAAGCGATTGTCACCCGAGCGATTCAAGCCGCCAAAGCACGTATGGCCAGCCGAGCCGCAGTGAGCGAGGTTCGGCGTAAGTCTCCCACTAGTCGCCGGCTGAATCTACCCGGTAAACTAGCCGATTGTAGTAGTAATGACCCAACTCGCTGTGAGCTGTTTTTGGTTGAGGGTGATTCTGCGGGAGGTTCAGCCAAGCAAGGACGAGATCGTAAGTTCCAAGCCATCTTGCCCTTACGTGGTAAGGTTCTTAATGCTGAACAAGCCACTGAAAAAAAGGTTTTGGGCAACCAAGAATTATCGGACATTACCAATGCCTTAGGCTGTGGTTTTGGACGCGGACTAGACCTATCCAAGCTTCGCTATCACAAGATTGTTCTTTTGATGGATGCGGATAGTGATGGACACCATATTTCTACCCTACTCTTGACCTTTTTCTACCGATATATGCGTCCGCTGATTGATGAGGGCTATGTGTATTTGGCCCAACCGCCATTATACAAACTAGAGCACCAAAAAAAGCTATATTGGGTGGCTGATGATCAAGAAAAAATGAAGTTGGTGAATAAGCTGTCTAAAAAGGGTGGTAAAATTGACTTACAGCGCTTTAAAGGTTTGGGCGAAATGATGCCTAAAATCCTTTATGATACGACCCTTAATCCAAGTAAAAGACGCTTACTGCAAGTTCGTATTGAGCAAGAGGATAGACATAGTACAGAAACCACGATTTCTAACTTAATGGGTAAAGATGCCAGTGAACGTTATCGCTTTGTGGTGCAAAATGCCCTCAATGTGGATGACTTGGATATTTAGCCAAAGATTATTTAAGTCATAATACTCGAGGCTTCTCTTTCAGTTTAGCTAAAAAACAGTTTAGCTAAAAAAAGCGACTTTTAGTTCAAATTTTGAGTTTAGTTCTTGGCTCTCTTGACGACTTCGTCTGCCTATGATCTGCTTTATATGAAGCAAAAGGACAAAGGCTATGCTTTGTAGTATGGCTGTCCAAGGCTATTACATTAAGTTCTAATGTCAAGCACTAACAAACTGGGTGATTAAGGGAGTCGTATGGGTACAGTGATTGAGTCGTTGGGTGATTATATTCATGGTCAATTTGTTAAGGGAGAGGGTCAAGCTTTCTCTTCATATAACCCTGCAAAGCAAGATGTTGAAGTATTTACTACTTACGAACACAGTGATTCGGTGGATAAGGCGGTTCATGCTGCTCGAAGCGCCTTAAAGTCCTGGCGTAAAATGAGTATGGATGCTCGGATTGAGGCACTTAGGTCAGTTGCCGCATTAGTTCCCGAGCATCAAAGTCGTATTGCTGAAGCAATTTCTTTGGAAATGGGGAAATCCTACAGCGAAGCCATGACCGAAGCAGGCTCGATTAAATCCAAAATTGAAGGCGTGATTGCTCAGATATCTCAGACACTCCCTCAAAAACCTGCCGGTGCACCAGGTGAACAGCGTTTTCATCCCTTGGGTGTGGTTGCGGTCATCGGCCCCTTTAACTTTCCAATTCACTTGCTGAATACCCATATTATTCCGGCTCTTTTGACGGGCAATACTGTAGTGGTCAAGCCCTCAGAGGTAACGCCATTGTGCGGGCAACGCTATGCAGAGCTTTTTCATGCAGCTCGTTTTCCGGCGGGTGTACTCAACCTTGTTCAAGGGCGAGGTACCACCGGTGCTACCCTATCAGCACATCCCAAAGTGAATGGAGTGATCTTTACCGGTAGCTATGAGACCGGCCGTAAGATTCGCCGAGCCACCTTTGATCAGGCGCATAAAAAAGTGTGCTTAGAGCTAGGTGGTAAAAATCCAGCGGTTGTTTTGGATGATGCTGACTTAGAGCAGGCCACTCGAGAGATTCTTTTAGGGGCTCTTTTAACCAGTGGACAGCGCTGTACAGCAACCTCACGAGTCATTGCAACCGAAGGGATTGCTTCGGCCTTAAAGCATAAGTTGGTAGAAGCCTTTAAGCGCATTCGTCCTTTAGATCCCTTTGATCAGCAATGCTTTATGGGCCCTTTGGCAAATCAAGCAGCCAAAGAGCGCTTTTTGAGCTTACTAGATGAGGCAAAGTCACAGGGCGCCGAACCTTGGGTTGAAAGCGAAGGGATTCCTGGTGGCGCCTTTGTAACGCCATCGATTTATGGTGTAACAGGCAACGAAGCCTATTTAGAGCATGAATTATTTGGCCCTCATATTTCCTTTCAAGTGGTTAAAGATGACCATGAGGCCATCGCCGTTGCTGCTGAAAATAGTTATGGCTTGAGTGCTAGCCTCTTTACCCAACGAGAGGAAATGTTTGAGACTTTTTATGATGAGGTAGCAGTAGGGGTGCTGAATTGGAACCGTAGTACCAATGGCGCATCCGGTCTTTTACCCTTTGGTGGCGTAGGTAAAAGTGGTAACTGGCATCCGGCCGGCTCGGAAGGCCCTCGCCTAAGCACTTATCCGGTAGCGGTTATGAGTGTACCCTTTGCACAAGTCACAGCGCATCCGGCTTTGGAGCGTCAGCTTCAGGATCAACCTTTAGTAAGACTTGCTCGTCAGCATCGCTTGGAAGAAGTAGGTGAGCGCTTTGGATTGTGGCTAGAGGTCGATGGCTTAGACTTATTACTGCCCTTTGCACAACTGCATATCAAAGAGGGCGGTAGCCAGCTGTCCGCCGAGACACTAAGTGACCTTGGACAACGCTTTGGACTTTTATCCAATGAACGCGGTTTATGTTTTTCATTGGTGGAAGGGGGCGAAGAAGAAACCCAGCAAATGGAACTTGCCTTGTTAGGGTTCTTGAATGACCTGCTTGAAATTGATCCCGAGCCTTTCTTAACTCGTCCCAAGCGACAGATCTTATCCCCAACCGATGGCAAGATGCCCCGCTCTCATGATTGGTTAGAGCGCTTTTATGGCGGTGAGTTCTTGCCTCGTGAAAAGAAACCTGCAGTGGTTGATTTAGCACGTTGCCAAGGCCCATTTTTACGTTCTATTGATGATCACCCCTTGCAAATTATGGATGCGGCTAGCCAAATTGCCTCTTTGCCGGCTGGCTTTAGACCCGATGCGGCTCAAGTTGATTTGGATGATGGGCTTTATGATGATCTAATGCTTCATTCCCCCAATCCTGATGAGTTAGGCGCTGAAGTTTTTGACGACTTTGCCGCAGAACTTTTGGCTTTGGCCCCACCGCATATTCAACATGTGTGTTGGACCAATGGCGGTGCTGAATCTAATGAAAAGGCGTTTCATATTGCCAAACTACATGGCACCGGTGGCAAAAGAGTTTTGGCCTTTGAAAGCTCATTTCATGGCCGTACACTCTTATCACTCTACTGCACTTATAATCCTGTTAAGCGTGAGCCCTATCAAATCAAGGGTCATGAGGCAGTGTTCTTAGAGCGACCCATTCCTCATTCTCCTTATGCCGATCCTGATTTTACCGATCAATGGGTTAAGGCTTGGTCAGAGGCACATGGTGATCGAGAGCAACTTCGCAAAGATGCCATTGCTGAGTTTTCGCCAAGTTTGATACTTGCCGAAGAAGACCGTATCCCGCTGCTTGAGCGAGAAGTGGATGCACTGTGCGCCTTAGAGCAAGAGATTTTGGCCGGCGATGTTATGGTGTGTGTGATTGAGCCTTATCAGTGTGAAGGCGGTGATGTCACCCCAACGCGTCGCTTCTTTAATGGTTTGCGTGCCCTTACCAAAGCCTATGGTGTGCCCTTGGTCTTTGATGAAGTGCAAAGTGGCTTTGGTCTAGCCGGACCTATTTTTTGGCATTCACTCTTTGATTTAAAAGATGCCAATGGCGACCCCGATGGCCCTGATTTGGTGGTCTGTGCCAAGCGTGCTCAAGTTGGACTTGTGCTGTCTAGGTGGCCGGATCCGGATCCTGGACCCTCACATCCGGCGAGTGCCGCCCGTGGCCGTGCACATTTACGCTTGCTCCAAGAAATCCCTTCTCATGAGGCCTTACTCCGTGAACGCTTAGCCGACTTAACCAAGCGTTGGTCACGAATTGTGCTAAGACCACGCGCCTTTGGTGATGCCTTTGGCTTTGATTTGCCTACTAAGGACATTGCCATGCACTTGATTGCCCAACGTTTTTATCAGGGCTACATGGTGTATATTGCAGGTCAAAAGACGCTACGTTATCGCATGAACCGAGGCTATACCGAAGCCGAGATTCATGAGGTCTTTAGAGTGATTGAACGTTCACTTGAGGCTCTTGTGGAACAAGCCGGTGGTATGGGTGATGATTTAATCGAGCGTATGTCTCGTTGTCAGCCTCCACAATGGATTAACAGCGAAGATCAAGCCACCCAGCCTTATCAAGTGAGCTTAACCGAAGCCTTAACCGTACCCGGTGATGCCGATTTATACTTAAGGCAGTACGGAGAACTAAGCGAAGCGAAACGAGCGGCCGGTGAACGCTGTCTTGGTCTTGGTACCGAGCGTAGTGAGGCTGATTTACATATCCTTAGTGATGCAGAATCTTCTGACTTTGCGAGAGCGACCGGTTATACATTGACCCACTTTGTGGCTGATCGCATTGGCACACGTATTCGCCGAGTCAACTTAGCACAGTTTGATGCCCTAACCGACCAAATTGTCACCCTTGAAGAAAATACCTATGAACCGGCCCGCCAAGATGATATCGCAACGCTTAGAGCGATTGCAGCGCATCCGGAAGGCATTGTTTGTGTTGCTGAAAACCTTGAGGGCTTAGTCGGCATGGCCTTTGCCTCACCCCTTGAGGAATGGGCGCAAATCGAAGGGCCTAACCGTGATATTCACCTAGGCAAAGCCGATACCCTTTATAGCGCTGATATTACCGTTGATATGACCGTCAGAGGCCAAGGTTTGGGTCATAGACTACGCCGTGAAATCATTCATCAGGCGCTTAAGGCTCGTCGTGCAGATGGTACACCACGCTATTACTACGTAACCGGTCGTAACCGAGTGGGCAATGCCAACGCCATGTGGTCGGTGAACCAACGTTGGGGCGCTTATTTGGTAGAGGAAATGGCCGGGCAATACGGTGAAGAAAATGCCAAATCTCGCTATTATCGTATTCCACTGCGCCGTTTTGACCGACGCCATGCGCCTTTACAAATTGAGCTTCAACAGGCCAAGAAACAAGCAGGAAAACGCTTATTATGGGGGATTCATCAACCGACTGGCGAATCTCATCCCTTACTTGAGCATGCCAAAAACCTAGGTGTTTTTGATGAGGGTTCTTTAACCAAGCTGACAGTCAGTAACTTTATTACCACACCTTATGCCCGATACAGTGAAGCCCTAAGAACGATCACTCCACCGGGCTGTGCGCATATGTACTTTACCTCGTGTTTGGATGAAATGGTGGACAAGAGTATTCGCTCACTTAAGCATAATCGTCCCCATGCCCAAACCGTAATCAGCTTTGAGGGGACTCGCTTAGGTGGAAATACTGCTGCCGGTCGCTCACTAAGTGAATGTGAAAAGCACTTTGATTGGCCAAGTTTTGCCCACCCTAACCATGATCCACAGGCAACTATTGCGGAACTTGATGCCTTTGTTGAGGCGCAAGGTGGTGCCGAATATATTATTGGCGTGTATATCGAGGCCATTCAAATGGTTACCGGCACAGTCCTAAGTGATAAGGCTTGGCAAGCGCTGACCGAATGGCGTGATCGTACCGGTATTCCTTTGGTTCTGTCCGAGGTTGCTAGTGGCTTTGGCCGAAGTGGGCGTGGCTTTTGGTGGCTCAATGGTGCCGAGGGTGAAGCGGATGTCGTACTGTGGTGGGCCGGTGGCCAAATTGGTCATATTTTCTGTCGCCCACAGGTCTTTGTTTCAAAACCACTGACCTTGATCAGTACTTGGGATGGTGATGAACTGTCAGCGACTCGCTTACTTTGGCAATTATATGCCACCCAAACTAGCCAAGTCGAGCAGATCAAGCCCTTATCTGCTGCCTTACTTTCGATCTTGCAAAAGCACTTCCAAAACACTCAAATCAGTGGTTTAGGCCTGTATTATACGGTACAAAGCCCTAAGGCCACTCAGCTGAAAGCAGCGCTCAAGGCTCACAACATCCAAATCCAAACCTTGGGTGACCGACTCTGCATTGCACCTCCTCTAAGTAGTACACTTGAGGATTTGGCACTGTTTGACGCTAAGCTTACCGAGGCTTGCTCCGCTTTGGCCTAAACTTTAGGGCAAGTAGACACACAAAGTAAGCTTAGAAAGCAACCCTTGAGATCACTTAAACCAAAGTGAGCCACCCTTAAGATTATCATTCACTTATGAGCATCAATCTTTTATGTTTGGTTAAATCACAACTGTTTAACTTTTGCATAAAAGAGAGCAATATGAGGGGATTACAGATATCTTTGGCAGTGATGATGCTAACGCTTGTTAACATCGTTGCCAATATGAATGCGACTGCTTGGGCGGTTCCTGTAGAACAAGAGTTTGATGGAATGACCTTTGTTCAGATTGATACACAGTCCTTTATTTTTGGTTCGGACCCTAGTCAAGCCAATTATCAAGCGCCGGAAAGCCCAAGAGTGGTTCCCTTTAGCCATAGCTTTTGGATGGGTAAGTATGAAATTACTCAAGCCCAATGGCAAGCGGTAATGGGTAGCAACCCCAGTACTTATGTTTTAGCGGATGGACCGGTGGAAACCATCACTTGGCAGCAGGCCAAGGACTTTGTAGCGGCGCTTAATGTGCAAGCCGGTGCCAATCATTATCGTCTACCCACCGAAGCCGAGTGGGAATATGTGGCCAAAGCCGGTGAATACACCCAATGGTCTTTTGGGGATAATGTTGGTGACTTGGGCTTATACACCTACCGAGATGGCAACTATGCTCCTCGTACTGTCGGTCAGCGTCAAGGCAATGCTTGGGGGGTATATGACCTGTACGGTAATGTCTACGAATGGACCGAAGATTGGTATCACTACAGCCTACCCAACAGCTTTGGAGGTTGTCCACCAAGCACCGGTACCTACAAGGTCATCCGTGGCGGAAGCAACGCTTGTAACTCCCTCTATCTTCGCTCTGCGAGCCGTCAGTTTGCCCATCCCGATCGCAAAGCCTATTACATTGGTTTACGCATCGTCCGTGTGGATACCCCCGCCCTAGACCTGTATCATCCCGACAACACCTGTAATATAGGCCCATTCTGCGGTGATGGCTATGTGGATGCGGGTGAGCAGTGTGACGATGGTAATGTCTTTGGTGGCGATGGGTGTTCTGAGATTTGCCAAACCGAGCAAGCCGAAATACCAAGTGCCCCAGCCGATGCACCATGCCACCAGTCAGTGGGTGGCTGTCCCGAGATTGAATGGGTAGAGATTCAGGGTGGATCATTTATGATGGGGTCTGATGTAGAAGCATTTGCACAACCAATTCATCAAGTAAATGTGCCCACATTCTTAATGATGAAAACTGAGATCACGGTAGGGATGTATCGGGCCTGCGTAAATGCTGGGGGTTGTTCCGTGCCTGCAGATCCAGGTGGGTTTGGAGATATGAATTGGACTGATGCCATTGGTAATAAGGAAGATCATCCGGTAAATAACATATCTTGGTATCAAATCATGGAGTTTGCGGCTTGGGTTGGGGTTAGGTTACCGACAGAGGCAGAATGGGAGTACGCTGCTCGAGGTGGTGGACAAGATATCATTTATCCTTGGGGAAATGATGAACCGGATTGTACTTATGCTGATTTCTATGATGGTATCGCTAATATTTATTGCAATGGAGGAGGAACCTCACCGGTTTGTTCAACACCACTTGGGAACACTGAGCAAGGCCTGTGTGATATGGGAGGTAATCTGTGGGAATGGGTGCAAGACGAAGATCACAATGACTACAATGGTGCACCCAATGACGGCAGTGGTTGGTGTACAGGGAACTGTCCAGTAAACGCTAGCGATTCCAATTATAATACTAGTGACATTGCCTTTCGTGTTCAGCGGGGTGGTCACTGGGATCTTGTTTCGGGCGCTATGCGTACTAAAGATGATCGTGGCAACGGCTTCCCGTCATCCCAACTCAACTACAGTGGTGGCCGTCTCGCTAGACAAATCCCCAACCCAAACCCACCACCGCCGCCAGTCTGCGGTAACAACGCGATTGAGGCCGTTGAGCAGTGCGATGATGGCAACACCACTGATGGTGATGGGTGTTCTGCGAACTGCACAGTCGAAGCTGATGACTCTTGTGATGGTGTGGACCAAGACCAAGATGGGCAAGTTGATGAGGACTTTGTGAGTACGCCTCTATCCTGTGGAATTGGCGTATGCCAAGTAAATACCACTTCAACTTGTGTGAATGGTAATGAAGTTTCTAATTGCATACCGGGTGCGCCTACTGGTTCGGATAACGATTGCGATAATCAAGATAATGATTGCGATGGTATGGTTGATGAAGCTGGCTTAAATTGTCCACCGCCTCCAGTCTGTGGCAACAATGTAGTTGAAGCCGGTGAACAGTGCGATGATGACAACACCACTGATGGTGATGGGTGCTCATCAACTTGCCAAACAGAGCAAGCCGAAATCCCAAGCGCCCCAGCGGATGCGCCATGCCATCAGTCTGTGGGTGGCTGTCCCGAGATTGAGTGGGTGGAGATTCAGGGTGGGGCGTTTATGATGGGGTCTGATGTAAATCCATGGGAGCAACCAATTCATCAAGTGAATGTGTCCACATTCTTAATGATGAAAACTGAAATCACTGTGGGGATGTATCGGGCCTGCGTAAATGCTGGGGTCTGTTCCGTGCCAGCAGATCCTTTTATAATTGGATATATGAATTGGACTGCTGCGATTGGTGACAAAGAAGATCATCCGGTGAGTAACATATCGTGGCATCAAATCATGGAGTTTGCTGCTTGGGCAGGCGCTCGTTTGCCAAGTGAAGCCGAATGGGAATATGCTGCTCGTAGTGAGGGACAAGATATCATTTATCCTTGGGGGAATGATGAGCTGGATTGTACTTATGCTGACTTCTACGATTCTAACGCTAGTGTTTATTGTAATGGAAAAGGAACATCACCGGTTTGTTCAACACCACTTGGGAACACTGAGCAAGGTCTCTGTGATATGGGAGGTAACCTATTGGAATGGGTACAAGATGAATTGTATGAAAGTTATATTAATGCGCCTACTAATGGTAGTGGTTGGTGTACAGGGAACTGTCCAGCAAACGCTAGTGATTCCAATTATAATACTAGCTCTGCTATCTATAGTGCCAATCGTGTTGTTCGTGGCGGTGGTTGGAACTACAGTGCGTCCGGTATACGGACGGCCAATCGTCACGGCGGCTACCCGTCAAAGCAGAGTAACGACCTCGGTGGCCGTCTCGCCAGATCGATCTCCAATCCGAATCCACCACCTGTCTGTGGCAACAATGTAGTTGAGGCCAGTGAGCAATGCGATGATGGCAACAACATTGATGGTGATGGCTGTTCGGCTAACTGCACGTTTGAGAGTATATGCGGGAATGGAATTGTTGAGATTGGAGAGGAATGTGATGATGCTTTCAATAACAG
>CAKZRU010000145.1 GCA_937146725.1 uncultured Myxococcales bacterium | reverse complement strand
ACATTCATCAATGTCGGCACAGGTCGGTAAAGCACCTTCATTATTGATGCAAGTGTAGAACTCGGGAGCACCGCATTCACCATTGTTAGTGGCGCATTCATCGATGTCGGCACAGGTGGGTAAAGTACCGTCATTATTGGTGCAAGTGTAGAACTCAGAATCACCGCAGTTGCCGTTATTGGTGGCACATTCATCAATGTCAGCACAGGTGGGTAAAGCACCTTCATTATTGGTGCAAGTGTAGAACTCAGAATCACCGCAGTTGCCGTTATTAGTGGCACATTCATCAATGTCGGCACAGGTGGGTGTAGCGCCGTCATTGTTGGTACAGGTATAGAACTCGGGATCACCGCAGTTACCGTTATTAGTGGCACATTCATCAATGTTTTGATCTAAAGTTTCCATGTCAATCGCAAGATCTAGCTCTGAGTCTGGTATTTCCGAGTCTAGTATTTCCGAGTCTGGTATTTCCGAGTCTAGGACTTGCATATCAGGACGATTAACAAAAAAATCTGCTAACTCTGCATCATCAACATTAAGATCCCTAAAGCCCTCATCGGCCATGTTCTGATCTAATGGAATGGCTTGATCAGGCTCCAAAGCACTTGGGTCTATGGGTGGCTCTGTACAAGCACATAATAGAAAGATGCATATAATACCAATCCTTAACATACCAAACTACTTTCCAAAACTAGGTTTTAGTGATGCTTAAAAGTAGCTTAGGAATTTAAGGATTACAAAAAAGATTAGTTTTAAGGGCTTATTTAAGAGCTTAAAAGTGAAAACGTAATCCTAATGAACTGTGAAGCTTAAAGGTTAGGGCTGGTAATACTGAAAGGCTAGGCGTCAGCTCGACAAATGCTCTGAACTGCTGGCCTAACTCTAAGCCAAAGGGGGCTCTTGCAATAAGGGCTCCCTGATCAGTGAGTAGACTTTGTGGATGAAGATTCATTAAAGCGCCATACCCAACATAAGGATATAGATTGCGATAGAATATAGAGCCTCTAAAAAAGATTTGATCAAGATGGATGTTGATGGTTGGTATTCTTACATCATAGTACAGAGAACTATTAAATGCTGTCCAACGATTAATAGGTAACTGTACGCTTAAGCCATGTGGTTGAGCAAATTGAGCTCCTACACCAATGCTGTTATTTCTTGCCAAAGCGGGCAGAGAACATAAGCACAGCAACATGAATAAGCATATTTGATATAGACAGACTTTATGTCGTTGGTGTTGTTGGGAAGTAGTCAGAGAAAGAGTCATGAGCACCTAAGAAAAAATGTTATTGTTGGGTTTGCTGAGTTTGCTTTTCCATTAGATAACGGCCGATCGAATATCCTATGGCATTTAAAACAGGCACACTGATTTGTGAATACTCATATTTGTCATCATTAAGAATTTGGTCTTTGTTTACGTATAAGCCTACAGTGACAAAAAGTCCGTATTTAGGAGAGCGTGTTGGGAACCCTGACTTTTTAATTTTACCAGCTTCAGTACCATAGGCGATAAAGGCATTATCCATATGAAACCCTAATGCCTTACCAGCTTTATTGAGATAATAGATGTTGGCATCATTCTTGAGCCTTTTATCGGCCCAACGTACACCTCGAATTAAGGGTTTAAAACGCGTTTCAGATAAAGACTTACCCGAATACTTAGGGTTTTCGGAGTGGCGAGGATAAATTGCCATCGCATGGCGGAGTTCATTTAACCAAACTTTACGAATAAGGGGTAACTTGCTGTTTGACTTGCTATTTGACTTGTGATCAGACTCCAAAGCGTTCGTTGATAAAAGCTTAACAGCCGGCCCAAAAGGGGTCGCTTTGTTAGGCATATACATGGCCATGTTTAAACGCTGAAAATCATAAAAACTTGAACGATTCTTAAACGTAAAGTCCATAGGCTCACTGATCAGCTTTTTGCTTTTCATATGCTTATATTTATGACCTACCTTCAAGCTCAGTTGGTTATCTTTAAAGCCTGTATACTTATGTACAGGAGAGCCAGTAAGATCATTTAGATCTTCTGTTGAGGTCGCTAGTTTTCTTAAATAGCTTTTCTTCTTGTTAGGCCCTTTTTTGGTCCAATCACATAAATGTAAAGCAGGGGTTTTCAAGCTTTCTTGGTGTGTTTCTCTTGAACTAAGCCGATGAAAAACTCTGACCGATGGAAAATCTGGCAAAATGTATTCATGCAAGGTTCTAAAGCCGGTGACATTAAACACTGTATTAAACGCCTTATTACTCGAAATAAGCTGCGTCTTTTTAATTTCATGTTCTAAGCTTGCTAAGGCATTTGCTTCGTTGCTTTTATCTTTTTTTTGGCAGGTTTTACGACTTTGAGACATAGGGTCATTGGTGGTAAGCCATGGGTGTTCTTGTCTTAAAAGGGTGTAATGACGAAGGGCGGCAATCGAAGCATATGTTTTGATTGCACTTGCTGGATAAAAATATTCATCATCCACTCGGAACGCATGTGGCGTTAAGCGTTCTTCACCGGAAGCAAGCTTTTCATATTCAGTAATCAACACTTGAAATCGATACATCTTTGGATTGCTAAGTACTTTTTTTAAAGCCCGTTGAGCCTTTTTATTTTTCACGCCTTGAGCCGTTTGCCAAAACTGATCAAACCAAGGGTCCTGAGCTATTGTTTGAGCCTGTGACTGCTTTGGCATCATAAGCAGAGTTCCCAAACAAATTAAAAAGGTTAAAAAGGTCACAGGTAATCGACTATGAGGCATGAGTGATCCGTTTAGTTCTTAAGATTAAAGGGGTATGAGAGGTATGACTAAGATGCACTACAATGGCTTCTTAATTAAAAGGATATCTCTTTTGATAGACTCGCTCATCCGGTGAGGAATGGTAAAGGGTTCACACGTAAAGCCCGCTTGGATAAACGCTTGCTCAAGATTAACTCTTTTAGGCTGTAAAGTATTAAAAATAATGGCACCGCTCGCACCAGGATACAGCAGTTTAAACCAAGTTTTGGCTGCTGCTTCGATAATACTTAACGGGCCTCGTTCTCCCTTAGCGCCAGTAAATTGAATGCCATAGGGAAGGTCGGTCACCAAGTGGGTAAAACGTTTTGCCCCTACATATTGATCGGCTTGTCGAGTATCTCCTACTGTTAGGCGAGTTAAGCTATCCACCCATTTAAACTCTATATATCGTCCTTGACCTTTGCGCTTACCTTTTTTGGAAGTGCTTTGCTCAACGCTATGCTTAATACGATGCAATTTGGTTTGTCGTTTAACATCTCGCTCAAAGTGTTCAACCGCCATAGGATCCAGCTCTACCCCATAGGCATCCATTCCATAGCGTGCAGCCCATAATAGACTTGTACCACGGCCGGCCATAGGATCTAATAAACTGAGTTTTTTTTGCTGGGTATGAGAGCTTGCTAAAGTAAGATTTAAAGCAAGCTGTGTAACAAGTTCATGCGTTTTTCCTCGGTATTTACTTCCCCATACTAAGGCCCCACTTTGCTTAAATTGTGCATTTTGGGCTTCAAGCTTTAGATACAGTGAATCATCGATTTGCTTTACATAAAAAATCGCTTGTACCCATGATAACTTCAACAAGCCGTCAAGATCTTGTGGTTTTAATTGACCTTGCTCACACTGATCTTTGGGCAAGTCTAACTCCATAAACTCAAGATTTCCCTCGTGAATATGTTGAGTCTCGATCTGTTGACCTTGGAAAAAGCAATGTATTAGTTCAGCTTTTGCGACTTCTTCTACTTGTTGAAAATATGCGCCACGAGCAAGTGGATTAATCAGTAATCTGAGTTTCATAAAGGCCCTTAAAAAGACTAAGTTTGTAGTGATTTATATGATGTGTACATACATTATGCTGGCAGGACATCATTAAGTAAAAAGCCTCATTATGTTTAGATTTAAACAAATACAAGTTGAATGTGATCGAAGCTCTGTTCAGCAAGTTTAATGACTAAAGAATCAGAAGACTCTTGACGATTTTTAATTTGGATAATCCCCGATAAATATGGAATTGCCTGTTTGGTATCAACGGCTTGAATGACAGTTGATAAGGATGATAAAATACCTAAGGCTTTTTCTGAGTCAGCCGTAAAGACTTGAAGTTTTTGTTGTTGAGTATAGGCGTGGATTAAAGACTTTAAACTTACCTCATCACCAAGGAGCTTAATGGCGATTGTTCGCTTGGCCGGCTTACCCAAAGCAAGCGTTCTCTCGATCACCTCTTGGCCCGGATAACAGCCTTTGCCTTCGGTGATGCCTTGTGATGATACATCTAGTGGACTACGGTCTTTATATTCACGCAGTGGATGAGCGATGCCTTGTTGAATGCGCTTATGCTCAAACTCTTGGTCGTTTAACATAATGAGATCTTCTTGACTCTCATAAGAGGCTCTAAGCTCTTGGGCCTGTGCATCAGAAACGACACTGAGGTATTCTTGTTGCTGTCCAAGTAAGTCGATGGTCCAAGAGTTTGAAGCAAAGTGTTTAACAATATGAGAGTGGTGCTCCTGCTGATTGGATAATTGACTATAAATACACACACTATCTTGAAGTATGTTTAAGTGGACATTTTCAGCAAATAAAAAGCGATCAAGTCCATCATAAAGCGCTGTGATATTACTTTCACTCACCGCAATAAAGCTTTGTTCGGCTTCCCTTAATAAGTAGATACTTTCTTGAACGCGCCCTCGATGATCAAGCAAGAAAGCCCAACTCCCTTTTTGAATTGGGATCAATGACACCTTAATGGTCAACAAGCGATTTAAAAAATCAAGACAGTCTTTTCCGCTAAGCTTTAAGCAGGACCAATTTGTGAAATAGTAAGTGCTTTTGGTTGAACCTAGTTCAAGCGTATTGTTTATCATACTCGATTCCTTAAAGAATGGTCAACGTAAGTCGTGAATGTAGGCTAAATAAGAAAGGGTGATGCAAATCATGAACAGCCCTTGATCTATAAGGCCTTTTCTGTAAGTAACAAAGGCTATTTACAACTCATTTCTTTAACATAAACCGGAAATTAAAGCGAGAATCTCATGATGATCCCAAGTTCAACTCGGTGTAAGTTTCTTCGAATGCTTAATCCTGATCGCTTTAGCATCGTTAGCCTTCTCATCGCTTGCTTGGGTTTTAGTTTGCTTTTTGGGTCTCTAGCACATGCGCAGGTGAATGTAGAACAAAGTCGCGGCCAAGTGCATGAAGGCTTTAATCTAAGCTTAGATGGTTCAATGACTTTAATTCGTGGTAACGTAAGCTTGAGCCAAACCGGAGTTGCGACTAAATTAAATTACGCTAAAGGTGTGCATAGTCCTTTTATACAAGCGATTCTTAATTATGGAGAGAAAGATAATAAGGCCTTTTTGAACCAGTCTTATCTTCATGCTCGCTGGACAGCAATGTGGCTTAAGTCATTGGGCACAGAGCTCTTTGCCCAAGCACAAGAAGACAGCTTTAGAAGCTTAGTTCTTAGGCAACTGTATGGTGGTGGCATGCGGATAGAGTTTTTGGATCATCAAGATCGTTCTTTAGCTTTAGGTATTGGAGCAATGTATGAGCGTGAAGTGTATCAAGAGTCCCAAGAAGTGATAAACATGACGAGTATGGATCCCCAAACCATACTCAGTGAAATGATCGAGAATAACCTTAGACTTACCAATTATATTTCGGCTAAAAGCAAGCTTAAATGGGCGACGCAGATTGATGTTTTATTCACTCTTTATTATCAACCAAGAATAGATGCCTTTAACGATTATAGAGTCTTGGCCGATTTAGGGGTTGAGATTAAACTAAGCAAGTTTTTAAGAGTCGTGGAGTCACTTAGTTTAATGTATGATAGTGAACCGCCCGTTGGCGTAAAAAATACCGATTTAAAAAGCCTAAGTAGCTTACGTTTTGTTTTTTAGGTATAGACAATCATAATTAAGCTTACAGGTATTAGTAAAGAAGATGGTTCAAGTTTATAGTATGAGGTTCGAGTTTTGAGTTCATCTAAACCAAATCACTTAAATCATGGTCAAGAGCATGGTCAAAAACACAGTGTAGATACGTCTGATGAGCGTGTTTTGGAGCTACCCAAGATTCAAATTGGCTCTGTTCAGCTTGACTCTCCTACAGCTTTAGCACCGATGGAAGGTGTTACAGATAGAGCATTTCGTGCCTTGATTAGAGGCGTTGGCGGCTGTGGACTGACCGTAACCGAGTTTGTGAGCAGTGAGTCCTTAAAACGCAATGACCGTAAGGCATGGCAAAACGCAGAACTTGATCCTAATGAACATCCGGTAAGTATTCAGATTTATGGCCGAGATCCTCAAGCAATGGCGGAGGCCGCTAAAGAATGTGAGGGCTTAGGCGCTGATATTATTGACTTAAACCTCGGTTGTCCGAGTAAGCAGGTGACCGGTGGGTGTAGTGGGTCAGCCTTGATGAAAGAACCCAAACGCGCTCAAGCGATTTTTAAAGCCGTAAAGGCGGCCATCACAATCCCTATGACAGTTAAAATGCGCTTGGGTTGGGACCATGATCAGCTCAATGCCACCGAAATTGCCTATTCGGCTCAAGAAGAAGGCGCTGAGATGATTGCTGTACACGGTCGAACTCGCATGCAGATGTATCGGGGAAGTGCTGACTGGTCTGCGATCAAGGCGGTGAGTGATAAAGTCAGTGTTCCGGTTTTGGTGAATGGCGATATTTTGAATGCGCAAGGAGCGCTGAAAGCCTTAAAAGAGAGTGGCGCTCAAGGCGTTATGATTGGGCGTGGTGCAGTGCGTGACCCTTGGGTCTTTAAACGGGTAAATGCTGCTTTATTAGGTCAAGAGTTCCAAGAGCCTCCTTTAGAAGAACGTTTATCCTCACTCAAGCAGTATTTTGATTATTTAGTGCAAGGCGTAAACTCTGAAAAACATGCCTGTGGACGGATCAAAAAAGTGATCGGACTGTTTACCCGCGGACTACCTTATGGTGATGAACTTCGTCAGGAGATTTTTCATCAGCATGAACTGGCAAACATCTATCAAGCCACCGAAGCATATTTTGCTCGCCTACAGTCAGAAGGTATCAACCAATTTGGTAAGCTTTATGATGCAACCCCACGAAGTATACAGCTTGACGAGCGTAGTGAGCGTTATGCAGTTTATGATCTAACTTAATGCGTGAGCTAGGTTTGATATAGACTTCGTTTTACTCTCATCTAGTCTTTAGCTTTGTCAGCGACTCTGCTTGGCTCGTTACTTACTTTGTTACTTGCTTTTGATTTCTATTGATTTCTTTTTTAACCGTCATCCATGTGGAGCCCAACATGAAAGCTCGTTTTTTTTATGACATTGTTTGTCCATATGCCTATCTAGCCTCAACGCAAATTGAGCAACTCGCTAAAGAGACGGGTGCTGATATTGAATGGGTTCCAATGCTTTTAGGAGGCGTTTTTAGATCGATTGGTGCGCCGCAAGTCCCCGCAGCACAAATGAGCCCAGCTAAAGCAAGAATGAATAACTTAGATTTAGAGCGCTGGTCTAAGCGTTGGCAGGTGCCCTTTCGTTTTTCTAAGTTTCATCCACAAAGAAGTGTAGAGGCTATGCGCTTACTATGTGTAACACCACAGCACTTACAGGCACAGGTTTCACGATGTATTTTTGAAGCATATTGGGCGCTGCAAAAACGGGTAGACCAAGCCTTACTTGAAGAAATTGCCCAGCAATTTGGTCTATTGAATAAATGGAAAACTGAAGCTGAGCAGGCAAAGAAGACGCTATTTGACAATACAGAATTAGCGGTCAGTTTTGGTGTGTTTGGTGCGCCCGCCCTAGAAGTGGAAGGGCAGATCTTTTGGGGGCAGGATCGTTTAGATTTAGCGAAAATTGCTTTAGGACATTCACCTTCTCCCTTAGCTCAAGGTCAGGCGCCTCAGGGTAGCTTTGTCGAGGTTTTCCATGATTTCTCTAGTCCTTTTAGTTATTTAGGTTGTCAAAAAGTAGAACATTTGGTCAAAGAGCGGGGCGCAAAGATTGTGTGGCGTCCTATGCTACTTGGTGCTTTATTTAAGTCGATAGGCGCTCCAAACGTGCCTTTATTTAGCATGACAAAACCAAAGCAAGCTTACATGAGTAAGGACTTGCAAGCTTGGGCTCAGTATTGGCAGGTGCCCTTTGTGTTTCCAGCCGCGTTTCCCCTAAGAACTGTTAAGGCTTTACGCTTGGCTTTGATTGAACCAACGTTAACTCAAGCCTTGTATCAAGAAGCATGGTGCAAGGGGAGAGACTTGGGTAATGATGAGGTTTTGGCTGATCTTCTCGAAGCTCAAGGCTATGAGCCAAAGAGTTATTTAAGCCAAACTCAAGATCAAGAAATCAAGGAACAATTACGCAGGAATACTGAGGAAGCTCAAGAAAAAGGGGCTTTTGGAGCAC
Source organism: uncultured Myxococcales bacterium (assembly GCA_937146725.1). Classification (GTDB taxonomy): domain Bacteria; phylum Myxococcota_A; class Bradymonadia; order UBA7976; family VGTA01; genus CAKZRU01. Next base: position 54,548 of record CAKZRU010000145.1, on the reverse strand, counting down.
CAAGCTTTGTTCTGCATCGCCCACATGAAGCTCAACAGCTTTTTTGGGGTCAAGATCGCTTGGGACTCTTGTGTGAAGCACTCGTTCAATAAGTTATGCTATCGCCTTTAATCAGAGTTTAGCCAAGTAAAAATGGCTTAAAACTCCCTATCATTTAGCTAAAAAACTTGAGTATTCTAAGAATATGTTTAGATACTTTGTAGAGCTTTAGCTACAAGCTCTTTAATGATAACTTTTGTCCAACGGATTTGGCCGGTTAGATTTGTATTTAGTTTGGCCTTTTTAATTTTCAAGTTGACTTGCTCCTGATGGAACAAGATTGGTGATTCATGCGTTCTATTCCTATTCTAGATTTAAAAGCTCAGTTAGCTTCATATCGAGAGCGAGCTTTGCAAGCCATGACTGAGGTTATGGATAGTCAATACTTTATTCTAGGACCCAAGGTCGCTGCTTTTGAAAGTGCTTTAGGTGAATGGTTAGACTTGCCACCAGTTATAGGTGTATCTTCCGGAACGGACGCCTTGTTGGTCGCCTTAATGGCATTAGATATAGGCCCTGGTGATGAAGTTATTATCCCAGCAAAAAGCTTTTTTGCCACAGCAGGCGTGGTGGCTAGATTAGGGGCAACTCCAGTTTTTGTAGACATTGACCCCCAAACTTTTAATGTGACTGAAGAATTAGTTAGACCGGCGATTACCGAACGTACCAAAGCTATTATTCCGGTTCACCTCTTTGGACAAAGTGCAGATCTTGGGTCATTATATGATCTTCCCCAAGATCAACGACCAGCGATCATTGAAGATGCGGCTCAAGCACTTGGTGCTCAATTAAGAGGTAAACATACCGGGCACTTAGGAGACCTCTGCTGTACAAGCTTTTTCCCGTCTAAGAATCTAGGCGGTTTTGGAGATGGAGGCGCTGTATATGGCAGTGATGAAACTCTACTTGAAAAAATGAAAATCCTGAGAGTTCATGGAAGTAAGCCAAAATACCATCATCACTTGGTGGGTGGTAATTTTAGATTGGATGCTCTACAAGCGGTCATTTTGCATATTAAACTTGAGTTCTTAGATCAATGGGCCCAGCAAAGACGAACGAATGCCGGGCGCTACAATCAAGCCTTTGCTCAACTAGATTTAATTGCCGAAGATAAACTGCTTACGCCCTTTGCTCGTAATCATGAAGAACATGTCTACAATCAATATGTGATTCGCACGCCTCATCGAGATGCACTCAAGGACTTTTTAAAGGATCGTGGAGTTGGCACCATGATCTATTATCCAAGCCCCTTGCACACTCAGCCCTGCTTTAAAAACCTCAATTATCAAGCTGGTGACTTTCCTGTCGCTGAATTAGCCTGTAAGGAAGTTTTGGCTTTACCAGTATATCCAGAACTGAGTGATGAAGACTTTAATTATGTAGTCGACAGTGTCGAGGCCTTTTTTAAAACTCACGCCTAAGTATAAATATGTTAGTGAACAAGCGCACACTCATTGGCCCTTTTAGTCAGATCTTAAGTTTAAAAGGCTTGGCTTTGAATGGGCCCTTAGCTGATGAACAACTCGAAGTCATTTCTAATGCCGCTGTAATTACCAATGGTAAGAAGATTGAACGAGTAGGTTTATGGTCTGAGTTAAAGGCTTATGCCGATACTCAAAGCATTGCGATCGTTAGAATGGAAGAGATCTTTGAAAAACAAGGCAAGGCTTGTCCTAAATCTTTGACCCTAACTCCGGGCCTAGTAGATGCGCACACACATATTTGCTATGCCGGCTCAAGAGCTCGAGATTATGCGGATCGCTTAAATGGGGTCAGTTATGAAGAAATCTCGGCTCGTGGGGGTGGGATTAGAGATACAATGCGACATACTCGGGCGGCGAGTGAAGATGACTTATTTGAGCTCAATCTTACCCGCTTAAAACAACATTTAGCCCGAGGCGTGACGACTGTTGAAATTAAAAGTGGCTACGGTTTAAGTGTACAAGATGAGCTTAAGCAGTTGCGAGCGATCAAAAGGCTTGCTCATGCTGGCTTAAGTCAGGTCGTTTCAAGCTGTTTAGCTGCTCATGTCGTGCCGCCAGAGTTTAAGGTTGGGTCAGCCTTTAAGCATCATGAATATTTACAGGTCGTACTTAATGAAATCTTACCCATTGTCAAAGAAGAAAAGCTTGCTCAACGAGTAGATGCTTTTGTTGAACCTAGTGCCTTTCCGGTCGAAATTGCTAGGCCATACCTACAAAATGCCCAAGCGATGGGCTTTGATATTTGTGTACATGCGGATCAGTTCTCTCAAGGAGGAGCTCGACTTGCAGCTGAACTTGGCGCTAAAAGCGCCGATCACTTGGAAGCAACAAGTACGGCTGACTTACAAGCACTCAAAGCGGCTCAGGTGACAGCGGTCGCTTTACCAGGCGCTTCACTTGGCTTAGGGATTCCTTACACACCCGCTCGAGAAGCACTTGATTTAGGCTTATCATTGGCGATTGCATCAGATTGGAATCCGGGTTCAGCGCCAATGGGACATTTGTTAATGCAAGCAAGTGTTTTAGGGGCCGCAGAAAAGTTAAGTGCTGCTGAAGTATGGGCTGGAATCACTTTTAGAGCAGCTCATGCTTTAGGTTTAAGTAATACAGCTCAAATATCTTCAGGATTTGTTGCTGATATGCTTGCTTTTTCCTGTGATGATTACAGAGAAATCCTTTATCATCAAGGGATGTTGACACCGAGTTTAGTTTGGACTCAAGGTCGCTTACAGTCATTGTAAAGACCTTAATATTGTTAAACTTACTAATTACAAATGAGGAAACTGATGACTTCGCACCATGTACAAAGAACTTTAGTCGTTTTTTTCCTTTTAAGTTCTGCATTTTTTTCGGCCTGTCTCGACAGCCCATCTCAAGAATATTTACCTCCCTATCAAGAAGACTACAGTGCTGATGGGGGGATGTATATGCCAAGAGAGCCACAAACTAGTTCAGGTTATGGCTCGGGGGCCTCAAACTATGCATCGGGGGCTGCAAGTTATGCTTCGGGCTCTAATAATAAGTCTGACAGCAAGTCTGACAGCAAGTCTGACAGCAAGCTTTTAGCAGAGGACGAGCAAGTTGAGTCACTAGATCAAGGGGCAAGCGAAGACATGGCTACTGTTGTATCTGATGCATCGGCAGATTAAACTGCGATGCCTAAAGATCTATATAAAATATGAGAGAGAAGTAAGTTATGGGCGATCATAAAGCAGACACAGAGCAAGCAGAAACAGCAGAAACTGAGCAATCAGAAACTGAGCAAACAGAAACTGAGCAAACAGAAACTGAACAAGTAGAAACGAGTGATCTTCCGCAAGATCAAGAGGCCGATTTGTTTGCTGTTGATGAAGATTGGCCAAGCCTTACATTTTCTGAGCCCGAAGAAAGCTCTTTGATCATTAGTGCCGATGATCATGAAACACGTATTGCCTTTTTAAATGATCACGTACCCACTGAGCTCTTTTTTGATCGTAGCCAAGATTTAACCTTAGTAGGTAATATCTATAAGGGACGAGTCGTCAGAGTACTGCCCGGTATGCAAGCCGCTTTTGTAGATATTGGTCTCAAACAAGCCGCTTTTTTATATGTAGATGATATTGCGGATGAACAAGGGCGCCATATCTCTAAAACAAATAATACTCGTTTAAATACAACAATGATGGAGTCAAGCTTTACTCAAACCATCGATATCGATACCGGACGATCGATCCAACAATTGCTGCATGAAGGGCAGGAATTGATGGTTCAAGTATCGAAAGACCCGATTTCTACTAAGGGCGCAAGAGTTACCAACCATATTTCAATCGCAGGTCGTTATTTGGTCTATATTCCCTTGGTTGAACATATTGGAGTCAGCCGCCGAATCACCAATGAAGAAGAAAGAGAACGACTTAAGGAAATCTTGTCAGAGCTGATTCCACAAGGAGGCGGCTTTGTGGCTAGAACGGTGGCCGAAGGATGTTCGCTGCATGACCTTCGTAAAGACCTAAATTATCTTCGACTCGTGTGGAATGAAGTCTTGACTCGAATGGAGTCTATGACCGCCCCCGCAAACCTTTATCAAGATCTTAATTTAACCCTTAAGACAACTCGAGATTTAATCACACCAAATCTACGTGAAATTGTGGTAGATCACCAAGCGATCCATGATGAGTTACAGGTCTTTATTGAGCGTTTTATGCCAGAATATATTAGCAAATTGCGTTTATACGAAGAACCAGAGCCTTTGTATGAGTCATATGGTATAGAAGCCGAAATTAATCGGGCGTTAAGTCGGCAGGTTTGGCTTCCTAGTGGTGGGTATTTAGTGATTGACCAAACCGAGGCATTTACCGCAATTGATGTAAACTCAGGACGTTTTGTTGGTAAAATGCACTTTGAAGAAACAATTTACCGAACCAATATCGAAGCTGTCTATGAGGTGGTTCATCAATTACAACTACGTAATTTAGGTGGGATCATTATTCTAGACTTAATCGATATGGAAAACTCTAGTATGAGCCATAAGGTGCACACCGCCTTTGTCGATGCTCTCAAACGAGATCGTGCCAAAACCAATGTGTCAAAGATTAGTAAGTTTGGTCTGATTGAAATGACTCGAACCCGTATCAGAGATTCATTATTAAGAAGTATTTGCGATCCCTGTTTTTATTGTCAAGGCACCGGCTTTCTAAAAAGCCCTAAAACGATTAGTCACAATATTTATCGAGAAATTCTTCAGGATGAAAGTAAGCATGGGCAACAGGTTATTATCGAAGCTCACCCAAGAATTATCCAATATTTTGAAGAAGATGGACAGATTTTGAGTGCCGATCTAGAGAACCTACTCGATTTAACAGTTCGTTTTCATCCCAATGCGACCCTACACCAAGAGCGTTATCGCTATTACTTCTCTTGAGTATAAGTTTTAGGTATCTCTAATATGTAATATGCAATTTACGGGGACATGGCGAGTAAGTATCACGCCATTTGAGCTTTGGAATACTTCATATCCTTCTGCCCTTAACTTTTGACATGACACTTCGATTAATACCGGAGCGCCCACTCGCTTACCCACAGGACTATCTAAAGTACTCGCCAAATGCACATGGCTTCGTTGACCTCTAAGTAGGCCTTTGGCTTTAATCGCAGCCACAAATTGTCTTTGTGTAGCATGCCAAATAGAGTCCGACTCTGAGTCATACTTAAACCATGAATCCTCAAGAGCTTCTTGGGTAATGGGTAAAGACTCTAAGGAATGTCCTTGGCAGGCTCTTAACCTATTGTTTTGGAGTTCAAAACGAGCTTTATTATTCTGAAGAAGAACCAGCATAAGGTCTTGATGACTGATACTTAGGTATTCCAAGGTGGCTGTCACTGATACCCAGCCGGCCGGATCCATAGGTACGCCTTCTTGCAGGGCTCCATGACGCAATAGCCATGAGAGTTTTTTACTATATTGCTTAATCTTTTTGGAGTGCAAGGCTTGAGTCCATTCTTAAGTTTGATTCATATTTCATATTTTGCTGAGACTGAAAACTTAAAGCGATTTAAGACAGACCTAAAGCGAGCTTTAGCTTAGGTAGATTATGTCGAATATCTAAAAGAGGACGTACTTTGAGCATATTCGCTTTGTAATGATTGAGCTCTTTTTCTTTTTGCTTGGGGTTATTCATCAGCTGTATTAAAGCCTGAGCAAGCGCCTCTAAGTGACCAAAGCTTTTCCCAATCGGAGAACTTTTAGGATTAAAGCCATCAATACAAGGATTAGTTAAATGATAAACTGGTTTTAAATAAGAGAAGGCCTCAATAATTGAGCCACTACAGCTTAATTGATAGCGATGTGGTTCATATAAAATTAAAAATAAGTCAATGTCAGCAGCTAGTTTTTCCATTTCCAAACGACTCAGAGCCCTATGGGTAATAGGTGAGGTGACCCAAGGAAAAAACTCAGCGCCTTGGTGGTTGCTTCCAACAATCCTAATTTCAAGAGCATCTTCCAAGGTTGACTGTTTGTCATCAGATTGGTTCTGTAACCGCCAAAGATTGCTTAATATTTGATTGAGTTGCATTAATACCGGAGGATTACCATATCCAAAAATAGCACATTTAAGCTTTTGCTTTTGAGTCTGATGCTTCACCTTAATAGGTTGATCTGAAGCACTAAACACCGCCGGATGAGGGAGATAATAAAACCCCAAGCTTTGGTGAGGCAGATCATCCGAAAGCCGATCAAGAATATGCGGTGCAAGAACGATATAACGGACTTGTGGACTGTGATTGGTGAGTAGGTGCTTTTTGAAGTCTATACTTGGGGTACATAGGTGAATAAGCTTTTTTCTAAGGTTTGAATAAGTCCCTGAATAAGTCCCTGCTACTTCTTGAGTCTTTTGTGCATTTGCAACATGAGTAAAATAAGTCCCTGCTACTTCTTGATCTTTATGTTTAATACTTACTAAATCATCTAAATCTCCATGCATCACAAAAGTACAGTTGATATGCTGGTACTTTTTGAGTGTTAGTAAGGTTTTTAAAATAAGCCTTTGAAATGATACCGATGATAAAACGAGTAGATGTTCACTTTTATGTTGCAGTTGGTAATCTAAAATACTCTTTATTCTTAGGTAGCTAGTTAAATACCCTTTGATGCTTGAATTGAGGTTTGCTGGTAGTGAGATATAGCTAAGCGCTTCTAAATCAAGAGCTTTATGATTGATATTTTCCTTGATTACCCGTTGGTGTCCTTGATCAGCAAAAAAAATAATTTCTTGTTTAGGACTTATTAAACTTAGTCCATAAAGAAAGCCAAGATTGATGGTTTCATGGATTTCATTACTTAAACACAGATCGCAGACAATAAGCTTGTTAGGTTGTTTTTGACTCATATCTATGCTGATTCATCTTATTCTAGGGAACGAGGGTCATTAAAGAGATTGTTTTTTATGCTTTTGAGTAAGATACTTTTGATAGTCATTTAGAATGCCTTGGGTTGGTCCAAATTGACATAAAGAACCTTCTTTAAGCCAAGCCAATTCCGTAAACTCTTGGCAGATTTCCAAGCGGTGGGTAATCACCAGAAGAGTCAGTTGTTGATCTTGTAATAAACGTCTTATAATGAGTTTTTCCATCTCAAGGTCAATGGCATTACAGGACTCATCTAGGATCAATAAATGAGGCTGATGGTATAAAGCTCGAGCAAGGGCCACTCTTTGGATTTGCCCACCGGAGAGAGTAAAGCCATGTTCACCAAGCTTGGTCTCAAACCCTTGCTCTAGCTCAGAAACAAAGTTAATGCATGCCATGTGACATACTTGCTGAACTCTATCCATATCAATGGTTTGTCCAAGATCTCTGAGGGCAATGTTTTCTTTTAGACTTAAGTTAAAAATATGTGAGTCCTGAGCAACATAACCCACTTGAGGCAACCAGCTATATAAACTCTCAAGATTTAATTCTTGGTGATCAATGAAGATGTGACCCTGTTCGGCTTGAAAAAGACCAACCAATAACTGAGCAAGAGTACTTTTGCCCGCACCAGAGTCACCGATTAAAGCAAGCTTTTGACCTTTTTTAATCGTTAAATCAATACGGTGCAATGCGTTGGATTGGGCTTGTGGATACGAAAAACTTAACCCTTTGATATGAAGAGCTTGGATAAAGCTTAAGTCTGTTGTTTGCGTAGAATCGACAAAAGGATTAGCAGCAATATTAGGTAAAGCACTAAAACGAATGTGTTGACTCACTTGCTTTTGATGTTGAAACCGTTGCTCAGCCTCAAAAAGCTTTAAGATACGCTCCAAGTAAGTTTGATTTAATCTTAGGGCCGTGTATGCATTGAGGCTTTGATTAATCACAGGTAAGGCTCGCCAAGCAATCGCGGCTAATAAGGCAAGAATATGAGCGATTTGAGTGGTTGGAAGAGTGATGACTGAGCTATAAAAAAAAGCGCAGATAAAGAGTGATAAAAAGCCTAAAAACTCTAAACTTAAACTAGGTAAACGGCTTAAAAGACCTTGGGTTAATTTAGCCTGAAGCAGACCATGTAAAGCATGGCTAAACTGATCATAACTAAAAGCTTCTTTTTGAGCTAAGCGAAGTGGCTTAAGTCCTTGCAATGTATCATGGGCCAGTTGGGCGACTGATAACTCATGGGCGATAATGGTGTCCGCATTAAGTTTGATCTTCTTTTTTAATGATTGCACTAAGATGATTGCAGTGAAGCATAACAAAGTCACAAAGATGATTGAATAATGTTGGCTAGAGAAAACTAAAGCGCCCAATAAGAAGATTAAAACAAGGGTATTACTCAATAAGCTGAGACTTTGTGAACTCATAGAAGTCACACTCATTGAGGCCGTGATATTAAAATTAAGTTCTGCAAGTCCGGTATGTTCAAGCCATAAGCTTGGTGCGTGTTGGTATAAGCGAAAGATTCTGAGTCGGCTTTTTAGGCCAAGAGTTTCGGAAAAACGACTTAAATGCCATTGGTAAAACAACTGTAGACCGGCTCTGATTAAGAGTACAGCAACAAGTAAGGCTAAGCAACTCAACAAAAGTCCTTGCTGAATACCGATTTGAGACCAAAGTAGATCAGAAATATAATGTAGCAAATCGACAATGACTGAGGGGGATTGTGTGTCAGTAGTGGGATTTAGGATTTGGGCTAAATTGGCAAAAGATAAAGTCAGCACAATTTCAAACCCAGCTATGATTAAACTTAAGCCTAAAAGGCTCAAAGCGCGCTTATAATCACTTACACTCATTAAAGGTGATAGAAGTTGAGCCAATAAAACCAATAGCGGTGAACGTTTCATAGGCAGGTTAACCAATGTTTAGCGCTGGGCATAAGCATCATTCAAAAAGCTTTGATAGCTGTGCTGAATCCCTAATTTTAAAGGCGTTTTGGCTTGCCAACCCAAGGTTTGGATTTTACTTACATCTAAGAGTTTTCGTGGTGTGCCATCGGGTTTACTTGGATCGGTCAGAATCTGCCCCTCAAAGCCGATGACATCAGCTACTAATTGAGCTAACTCCATGATACTTAGATCTTGACCACAGCCAATGTTGATATGTGATTCATCATCATAGTTTTCCATTAAGCACAGTAAGCCGTCAGCTAAATCATCAACATATAAGAATTCTCGCTTAGGTGTACCGGTGCCCCAAATCGTCACTTGTTGTTGGCCAGCAACTTTAGCTTCATGAAAGCGTCGAATGAGCGCGGGCAGTACATGACTGTTTTCGGGATGAAAATTATCTTGTGGTCCATACAGATTGGTGGGCATGGCTGAAATTGCATTAAAGCCATATTGTTTACGATACGCTTGGCACATTTTTATACCGGCGATTTTGGCGATGGCATACCATTCATTGGTGGGCTCAAGTGCGTCGCTTAGTAGGTATTCTTCCTTCATAGGTTGTGGGCAATGCTTTGGATAAATACATGATGAGCCCAAGAATAGTAGTTTCTGACAGCCATGACGATAAGCGGAGTCAATCACGTTGCTTTGAATCAGAAGATTATCTCTAATAAACTCTGCAGGATAAATATTGTTGGCATGTATACCACCGACTTTAGCCGCAGCTAAAAATACATATTCGGGGCTTTCGGCAGCAAAAAAGTTTTGCACAGCTTCTTGGTGACATAAATCAAGGTCGCTTTTGCTACGAGTGATCACGTTGTGAAAGCCTTTACTCTTTAAGGCTCTAACAATAGCACTTCCTACTAAACCACGATGACCGGCAACATAGATTTTACTGTCTAACTGCATTGTATTTCCTACATGACTTTGTTTTGGAATAGATGAGTCTAACTTGTATGTGAACAAGTGATAAGATTACTATTTTATTAAGGAATTAGGTTATTCGTCGGTGCCAAAAACCGAGAAGCCAGCTTGGATATTGAGTTGATCTCGCCGAGCTTCTGAAAAGTCTACTTCAACCATTTCTTGCACAAGGGCTTTAAAGTCAATCTCCGGTGTCCAACCTAACTTTTCTTGCGCCTTACTTGGGTCGCCTAACAAGGTTTCTACTTCGGCGGGACGGAAATAACGTGGATCGATACGAACTAAAACTTCGCCCTTACCAAGTCGTGGATTTGCATCCAATACAGCAATGGTATCATTAATAAAAGCCTCTTTGGTTGATGAATGATCACCACTCATTTGCTGATTTAAAAGACTTAAAAGCTTTTCCCGGTCAAAATGAGCCACTTTTCCGACTTCGGCCACGCCTTCACCTTCCCAAGCGAGAGTAAGTCCTAAAGTTTCGGCGGCCGCATTGATAAAGTCTCTTACAGAATGTTGTTCACCGGTGGCGATCACAAAGTCCTCAGGTTCATCTTGCTGAAGCATCAACCACATCATACGAACATAGTCTCGTGCATGTCCCCAATCCCTTAAAGCATTGATATTGCCCATATATAAGCAATCTTGCATGCCTAGGATAATTCGAGGTAAGGCTCGGGTGATCTTACGGGTTACAAAGGTTTCCCCACGCATGGGTGATTCGTGATTAAACAAAATCCCATTACAGGCATACATACCATAGGCTTCACGATAATTCACTGTGATCCAATAGCCATAAAGCTTAGCGCAGGCATAAGGAGAGCGCGGATAAAAAGGTGTAGTTTCCTTTTGTGGCATCTCTTGAACAAGGCCATACAATTCAGAAGTAGAGGCCTGATAGATTTTAGTCCTTTTTTCTAAACCTAGTAAGCGTACGGCCTCAAGGACTCTTAAAGTTCCTAAAGCATCTACATCTGCGGTATATTCCGGCGAATCAAAAGAGACTTGAACGTGACTTTGAGCACCCAAGTTATAGATTTCATCCGGTTTGATTTTTTGGACCAAGCGGATCAAATTGGTGCTGTCCGTTAAATCTCCATAGTGCAGAAAAAAACGTTTATCTTGTACATGAACGCCCTGATAAATCTCATCAATTCTTTGGGTATTAAATAATGATGAGCGACGTTTGATCCCATGCACTTCATAGCCTTTTTCCAATAAAAAACGAGCTAAATAAGCGCCATCTTGTCCTGTAATGCCGGTGATCAAGGCCCTTTTCATCACGATACTCCCTTCATTGATATACTTATACAAGTGTCAACAACCCATTTAAGTTGAGCTGATTTAAAGTTTAAAGCTCTCTTAAGAGATTTAGGTGACCTAAGGTGCCATAGTTTGAGCCATAAGTCACTCAAGCGACTAGCACACAAGTGAACAGAGCGCAAATCTTCTATACATAGGTGACTTAACTCTACAGCTTGGTGGTAACATACTGTAGACGTTGAGCACGTTGACCAATACTTTCAGAACTTAAACCAGCTGCTTCGGCTTCTTTATCCCAGCGTTTTTTTTGTCTGGGCGAAGTGTGCTTTGGTCTGTGTAGCTTGGACTCAACCACTGAGCTGCGTTTAAGGACGTCTGCTAAATCCACTGGGTGCGGACAAGCAAATAAGATTTCATTGGTAAAACTTAGGTGATCAAGTAGGTACAGGTCACCGGCAGGACAAATATATTGTTGAATAAAGGCTTGGATCTTGGAACAGGCTTCAGGACGACTCCCCCAAGTATTTATGCAAAGTACGCCAAAAGGGTGTAATATCCTAGCAAGCTCTCTCCAAAACTTAGGCTCAAGCAAGCAGTCAGCCATATTGTTAGCGGTAAATAAATCGATGGCTACAAGGGTTTGAGAGGCGGTAGGCACTAGAGAGAGCTTTTCCAAGGCATCCCCTTGTATCAATTTGAGCTGAGAGGATAACTGTTCAAGTCCAAAAAGGGTTTGAGCCACTTCAATGACGGCCGGTCTTAGCTCAATCACAGTCAGTTGAGCTTTGGGCATAAGATGGTGATAGGTCCAAGTCAAAGAACCGGTGCCTAGGCCTAATAAGCAAATCTGAGGAACACTAGAAATGGGTAAGACTGACTTGTTTTGCGTACGACTGATCGGTGCCGGAAAGGCGGCAGCTAGGCTCATACTGATGGCGTATTCAGCCACAGGTAGCCATGGCAAGTCTCGATTGATACGACCTTGTAAGGAGGCCGAGCCAAAGTGCATGCCACGGCCTAAGTGGCCCTCAACCACTTCAACAACGCCCCATTCATCATAGCCACGCCATAAAAGTCGTTTACCATAACGCCAAGTAGGGAAGCGTGGAGCACGACCAGCCATGTCAACTTTCCCTTATTGGACGCTATGCTTATATAATGAAACGCTATGCTAAAAAGCAGATTCTTTTATGAACTGTTTCTTAGTAGCGGTAGTGCTCAGGCTTATATGGACCTTGAGCATCAACACCAATGTATTTTGCTTGCTCATTAGATAATTCGGTTAGTTGTGCACCGAACTTTTCAAGATGTAAAAGAGCAACCTTTTCATCAAGATGCTTAGGCAAGGTGATCACCTCTGGCTTTTTACCGGCAGGTGTTTTAATCATATTCTCGCCATAATTTTCTGCATTTTGATGTAGCTCAATTTGAGCGATGGTTTGATTGGTAAAGCTTGCTGACATGATCAATGAAGGGTGGCCAGTAGCACAACCAAGATTTACGAGACGACCCTTAGCAAGAATAATCACACTATGTGGGCCATTGTTAGGTCCATGGGTGCTTTCTAAGAAGCGATACTCATCAACTTCATTTTTAATGTTGATGTGCTCAACCTTACCCTCAGCGACTAGGCGCTCAATCCCTGCCATATCGATTTCATTATCAAAGTGCCCAATGTTACAGACGATCGCATTATGCTTCATCTTGCTCATGTGATCAGCAGAGATAATGTTAAAGTTACCGGTGGCCGTACAGAAAATGTCAAAGCCAGCGTCGATTGCTTTTTCTACAGTAGTCACTTCGATACCCATCATGCAGGCTTGTAGTGCACAAATCGGATCAATTTCAGTGATGGCAACACGAGCATTTTGGCCTTGTAGTGATTGAACTGAACCCTTACCTACATCGCCATATCCGCAGACCAAAGCACGCTTACCGCTGATGAGGAAGTCAGTTGCGCGCATGATGGCATCAACTAAGCTGTGACGGCAACCGTATACGTTGTCAAACTTTGACTTGGTGACACTGTCGTTCACGTTGATTGCAGGGAAAAGCAATGTGTTGTCTTGGGTACGCTCATACAAACGATGTACACCGGTAGTTGTTTCTTCGGAAACACCACGGATTTCAGTCGCCATTTGAGTCCAAAACTGATCTCCCTTAGCTAAACGTACATCACGTAGTACGCTCAAAACACACTTAAACTCCTCATTATCAGTGCTTGTTGGATCAGGCATTTCACCTTTTTTCTCTAATTCATGGCCAAGGTGAACAAGCAAAGTTGCATCACCACCATCATCAAGAATAAGGTTTGGTCCGCTGTGTCCAGGCCATACCAAGGCTTGCAGGGTGCACCACCAGTATTCCGGTAGAGTTTCACCCTTCCATGCATAAACAGGCACGCCTTGAAGATTATTAACAGAGCCATTAGGGCCAACTACAGTAGCCGCTGCTGCATGGTCTTGAGTACTGAAAATATTGCAACTAACCCAACGTACATCAGCACCAAGCTCAACAAGAGTCTCGATTAAAACAGCGGTTTGTACAGTCATATGCAATGAGCCCATGATGCGTGCACCAGCCAAAGGTTTTTGACCAGCATATTCTTCGCGAAGTGCAGCCAGTCCGGGCATCTCATGAAGAGCTAAGTCAAGCTCCTTGCGTCCAAAGCGTACAGTGTCGGCATCCAAACTGCGTACCTTGTGAGGTAGATTGGCAAAAAGAGGAAGGTTCGTGTCCATAAAGGTAGCAGAGCTGATCGCATTCATTGAGATTCTCCTGGCCTAACTTAGGCATAAATATATCAAGCGATAAAAAATACTTATTCCATATATCCACATAAATGAATATAGTCGAGCATAATTTTATAAAAAGTGATCATTTTCAGCGAGTCGGTTTATAAGCCTTTTAAATTAGTGGAGCGGAGTTAATGGATTTACACGAGCGATATAGCGCACTCATTCATCCTAGTCGAACCCGAATCTTCAAGTTACTCTGCCAAGAAGAACTAAGTGGTGGAGAAGTCGCCTGTATTACCCAAGGCGCTCAATCCACCACAAGTCGTCATCTTAAATTACTCACCGAAAGTCATTGGGTGATGAGCCGACGAGTAGGTACCACAGTATTCTTTAGTGCTTCAAAAACACTAAGTGAGGCCGATCAGGCCTTGTGGGAAGCCATGAAGCCTGAACTAGAGGACTCTTGGCCCGATGATGTGCTTCGCTTAACCACGACTTTACAGGAACGTAGTCCTAATAGCCGTGATTACTTTGGGCGAATCGGTGCAAAATGGGAAGATATTAGAGAGCAGCTATATGGTGCGCATTCCTTGACTCATCTTGCTTTTTCGATGCTATCTCGCCAGCAAACAGTTGCTGACTTAGGCTGTGGGTCGGGAACTGTATTGGCTATGCTTGCCCCTCAAGTGGATTGGGTGATTGGTATAGATCGTGAACCGGCCATGCTTGAAGCGGCTTATACCAAAACAAGTGGTTTTGAAAATGTCGAGATTCGTCAAGGAGAATTAGAGTCACCTCCTTTGCAAGCGCAAGAACTAGATCTTGCCTTACTCAATCTTGTTTTACATTTGGTGGAGCATCCTCAGCAAGTGTTGGAAGCAGTGGGGCAGGCGCTAAAACCTAACGGACGCTTAGTGATCATTGATATGGTGGCACATCAACGAGAAGAATACCGACAAAGTATGGGACATATCTCCTTGGGATTTAGTCAGCAAGACTTATGTCAATTGGCGCAAAGTACAGGGTTGCACTTAGACAGTTATTTGGCCTTACCACCCGATTTGCAAGCGAGTGGTCCAAGCTTATTTTCTGCATGCTTTTCAAGATCGGAATGTTAATGACTTCACAGTATAGTCCACCATGGCTCAACAGCTTACCCCAGCGACCATATCCGGCTTTTAGAGCCTATCGTCAATTTAATCGCTTACGAGAGCAACTTGACTTTGGGCCAGATCAGCATGAAGAACATGCAACCAAGACCAACATAAGCCAAGCACCAATCCAACTTTGCTCGGTAAAAAGTCGTTTGAACCACGATAAACTATCCTATTTTAATAGCGAAAAGATGCCTGATAAAATCGCAAGAGTTTTGGGTGATGCTCAGGCGATTGATACCAAGGAAATCATCGAGTCCTTTGAGTTTTTTCAGCGAGTTCGCCATAGAGTGAGTCAAGAAAATGTGGTTGATTTATGCTGTGGTCATGGTTTGGTAGGTATGCTTTTTGCCTTGTTAGAACGTCAAGTTGAGCAGGTGTATTTACTAGATTTAAAATTCCCTAAATCATCCTATAAAATCGAAGCCTTGCTTAATGAGCAATGGCCTTGGCTCAGTCCAAAAATCAATCGGATTGAGCGTTCGGTAAAAGGAGCTGCGGGGGTTTTGCCCAAAGGCGCCGGTATGGTTGCGGTTCATGCCTGTGGGGCCAGAACCGATTGGGCGATAGATGTCGCCAAGCAACTGGGCGGTCCTTTGGCTGTAATGCCCTGTTGTTATGCTCATCAAGTGTATAAAGGCCCTGACACGCTTAAGCGACACCTTGGGGTTACTTTATGTGTTGATATCCAAAGAACAAGCGAATTAGAACAGGCCAACTACACGGTAGACTGGCAAGAAATTCCACCAGAAATTACACCAAAAAATCGTATTATCGCGGCCTCTCCCAAAAAATAACTTAAGGGCTTTACGCTTGTTTAATTGGTGCTTATCGGTATACATATCCTAATGTAGTCTATCTTTATTTCTTACTATTTCATATTTTACATACACAGGGACTTACAGCATGTTAAAGCAAGCATTTAATACAATTATGCAGAGTGAAACGATTGGTAAAATCTTACAAAACGAGGCTTTAGTTGAATCAATCTTAACCGCGATTACAAGCTCTTTAGAGGCTCGTGATGCCATCAGTGCCCGTTATGAACAAATGCTAAAAGCGGTGGGCTTAGTCACCAGTAGTCAGCTTGAAGAAGTCAAAGAAGCACTCGATATGATGTCTCAAGAAGCCGATGCCTTGAGAGAGCAGCTGACAAACAGCAGTGCAAACTCAAGAAAATTACGTCAAAAAGCTGAAGAAGCTGAATTACAACTTGCTGAAGCTCAAGCTGAAATTGAAGTGCTTAAGCTAAAGCTTGCTCAAGCTGAACAATCTAAAGCCGAACACGTTCAATCCAAAGCAAGCTCGGAGAATAAGGCACCGGCGACTGAGACAAATACGGCTAAGACAAAGACAGCTAAAAATAAACCGGCAATTGAAGCCCCACAATGGTCTCCCACAATGACCAAAAAGGAGTTGATTGAGGTGGCGACTGACCTTGGTCTTAAAGTGAGTAATAAGCTTAAAAAGACCGACCTTATTGATCGATTAAAAAAGCTTGGCTAAACTAAAGAGTAGGTCTTTTTTTCCCAAGGTAAGTTTCCAATGCGTCATGCTCACTTTTATCTAAAGCTTAACCCCGAAGAACTTCTTGAATACTATCAAGGACACAAAAAATATGTGCGAGTTCGTGCATATGAAGGCTATTCTCTACAGTTTCGAGCGGATCATCTTCGACAATGGGTAAAGCCTTATGGGATCAATGCAGAGTTTCGGATAAGTTTTGGGGATAACAACAAGTTTGCGGGACTCACTTTATATCGTGATTATGGTTCGAACGCTCAGGAAGGCCAAGTCCAATCAGGCACAAAACAGGCCTTGCCAAAACGTCAAGGACAAGCTGTATCATCCGGCCCGAATCAAAGACCAAGAGGCTTTAAAACCTCTATTTAATAAAGCTAAGCAGACTCAATTTGTCAGCCAACATTCAAGTCATTACCGGTGGGAAAACTGGTGGGAAATACTGATTCTATGAATACAACACACTCAACTGAAGGGATCACTCTTCCTCATGATTTGCCGGCTCAGCCCAATTCTGATCAAATCTCTTTTGATGACTTGAGCGAAAGCCCAAGTATGCTTAAAATGTACCTAAAAATCTTAAAGCCAAGGCCAGGACTCAAGGAAGGGGACTCGGTCCCCAAATATGGTGTGGAATGTATGATGAAGATCAGCCAAGATTGGCTGAATGCTTACACACAGATTTGTGGCTGGACAAGTAGCAATCAAGACTTGGTACCAATCACTGCACCACAGGTTTTGGCGGCACCTTTACATATGTATTTGCTGACCCATCAACTTTTTCCAAGTTCAGCCTTGGGAGTCGTGCATGCTGAAAATGAAATGATTGCCCATAAGCCTATTGATCCAAAGCTTCCACTGAAAGTGAAGTCATGGATTGGGGAAACTCATTGGAAAGCTCGTGGTTTTCAAGTGGATATGTATACAACCGTTTCGCAAAATGACGAAGAAAAACCTAGATGGTTAGCGAAAACAAGTTTATTTCGCACCGCAAAAACATCTCAAAAGTCTACTCATTCAAGCAAAACAGATCAGCTGATTAATGGTGATGAGCAAGCTTTACAGCTATCGGCAAATCTTGGGCGACGCTATGCACCAATCGCCGGTGACTTTAATCCTATCCACTTATATCCAATCACGGCTAAACTCTTTGGCTTTAAGCGCCCAATCATTCATGGAATGTGGACTTTGGGACACCTTTTAAGCGAGGTGGTACCCGACCTACATCAGCTCTGCTGTGGTCGTTTAGCCGTACGGTTTAGAAGGCCTCTTGCCTTGCCTCTCAAATCAACATGGCGTCATCAAACAGCAGCGAATACTAAGTTCATGCAAGCGCTTGATCCTCGTGGGAAACTTGCTGTTGATATTGCTTTTGAGGCTAAAGAAATTAGTTCTACTACAGATGTTAATGAGTGCTAAGCTCAAGTTGATATGAGTTCTTCTTTACCTGTCTCTCAACCTACGCTTGTTTTAAATCAAGTATGTTTTTCACGAAAAACGACAGAAAAAGCTCAAGCGCTTTCTTGGTCGTTTTTATCAAACCGGCAGTCAGGGCAACAACAACAAAGTTATGAACTCACACAACTATCAGCCCAAGCCTTATCGGGAGAACTTGTCGCCTTACTTGGAAACAGTGGTATTGGTAAAACAAGTTTACTGCGCTTGATTCTTGGATTTGAACAGCTCACAGCAGGGCAGATATATTGGCAAGATCAACTGCTTCAGAGTTCTGAATATACATTGAAGCCAGAGCAAAGAAACTTTGCTTATGTAGCCCAAACGGCGCTCTTATTTCCTCATTTGACCGTGCTAGATAATGTCTGCTTTGGCTTGGTAGCACTCAGTGAAGCCGAGCGGATTGAACGAGCTGAACAAGCCTTAAGATTACTAGAGATCGATGATTTAAAGAATGTATGGCCCAAGCAACTTTCTGGAGGACAAAAGAAACGGGTCGCCTTGGCAAGGGCCTTGGTCCTTAAATCGGCTTTAGTTTTACTTGATGAACCCTTTAGCGATTTAGATGCAGAGTTAAAAACATCTGTACAAGAAAGACTCTTTGCTCAGTTTAAAGAAAATAAAAGCACAGTGATTTGGTCGACTCATCATGTAGATGATGCTTTAGCATATGCTGACCGTCTATGGATTATTGACAGTCCACAGTGTTTAATTGAAGGGAGTCCTCAGAACTTATATGATCACCCACCAAACGCATCGATTGCCAGGCGTTTAGGCGACTTGGATTGTGTAGCGCTTTCTGAGCTAATTGCTTGTGATCCTTCTTGGTTAGCTGTCATTAAAAATCATCAAAATAGTCCTGATGATTTACAGATTGGGGTACGGCCTCACTATTGGGCGATCGAAAAAAGTAGTGATTTAAAAGGGATAAATGAAAATCTGCAGTTGAGTGTTAAAGTACTTGAATGCACAAAAAAACGACAATGGCAGTCTTTAAACTTACAGATCATCCCCACTCTAGAAATGGATCGTCAGCAAGAATTAAGCTCAAAAGCCCAACTTGAGAAAAACTCTCATTTATCACTCAATGCAGCGAACTTAAGTTCATCCAAGTTAAGATTAGACTTGCTGAATAGTCGCCAAATCCGTATGACTCTTGCAAGCCACGTTCCCATTTTGATAGGTCAAACTCTAAGACTGCATTATCTTGGAAAAGTTCTCATCTTTGAGCTTTGATCTTGTCTTATTTGATCTTGTTTGGGTCGCAGGCGTTGAATATAGCGATCTTAACCACGCTTCAGAGTTGATTAAATATTGGGTCAAGCCTAGGAGAAACGATGAGGTCTGAAAAGATCACCAAGCACAGTTTGACTCTTATGCAACTAGGCTCATTGCTTAAACGGTTACATATCCGAATGATTTGCTTAATCGTTATATTCGGCCTAAATACTGCCTGTGCGCCCCAAGCTTGGTTGCAGGAGGCCCAAACATATAGTCATTTAGGGCAGTGGGAAAAAGCCTTGGGGCGTTATGAGGACAGCTTATTGAGTGGTGTATATCGGTCTACTCAGCTTAAAACAGGATCATCTCGAGTTAGACAAGGCAGTGAACTCGTCGTTGAAGCCCTATTTGAAGATTATAAAAAACAACTGAATGACACAATCAATGTAATAAGCACAGTAAACACTGAAAAAAAACAGGATATATGCCGGTTATTTACTCAACTTGAGTCACTTTATCCTTTAAGTGATGAGTTGCCAGGACTTCAGGCAAAATGGAGATCAAACGAGCTGAAACCACAAGACTTTGCTGCTTTTTTATCCGAATATGATGATTTAGCCATGACGAATACACAGCAGGCAAATGATCACGCTATTCTTCACAAACAACGTGCTCGTAAGGCCAAGCTTTTACAGCAAGTTTTCTTGAAAAGTGAAAAGGCAGTGCACGCCTTAATGAGGCAAGAAGAAGTTTTTTCGTACTGTTCTCCTTTAGAATTAGATTGGTATCAAGTTTATCAAAGCTATGAGGACTTATATCGACAACTTGATCTGCTTATTTTGGTGGCGAGTGAGGTCACTCATGAGGGATTTGATTATAATTCTAATGGGTCTAAGCTAAGCCTTCATCATATAAAGCGACTTTATTACCTTATACAAAATCTTATGGCTCAAGAGTTAAGCTTGTCCCAGTTCTTTGAAGATGAAATGCTTGCTTTACAAAATAACTTAAGATCGAGTTATACCAATACTCTTAATCTCTATGTAGAGCAGAGCATCACTTCTGAAAAGTGGGGGATGGCTTGGTGGCTTAAGCAACTCTTTTTTGTTCCTGAGTTTCTGTCCTCGGATATGCACCACCCGCTGCTATCATATTTACCGTTTATTGATGATGAGCTAAGCAGACAACAAGCCATTCTTGAAAAAGTAGATTATCAAGTTCAAGATAACAAACTCCAAGAGCTTAAAGCTGTAGATCAATCTAAGCTTAATCCAGATTACACCAAATTATATCCGACTCAACCGGTGACTCTGACCGTGAATAAGGGTCAGGTTCACTGTGACTTATCTACCCAAAAGCAAAGTCATGAGCTTCGAAAAGTGGCAGAAACTAAACAAGTGACAGCCCCGCAGTATTTGGCTGCCTTAAAGCGGGTTGAGGCCTTACAAAGCCGTTTGGAGTCGGCTTTGTCTCAACGTGAACACTTAGAAAAGTCTATTTTAAAGGCGCAAGCTGATTTAGAATTGCTTGACCAAGATCAACTTAAAGAGCTTGAAGAAGCATTTCAGAAGCTAAAACAAGAAAGTGCAGTGCTTAAGCAGGGACTTGAGATGACTCAAGCTCAAATTCACAAAGCGTTCAATATGATGGGCCCTTTGAGCGAAGATGAGCTGGCTCATCTCAAGCACTTAAAAGTTGAAGTCACAACACTGAAGAAGCAATTAGAGCTTAAAGACATGAATGTTGAGATTGCTAAAAGTGCCTGGGAAGAATCTGTGGATCGGCTACAACAGAGAAGGCGAGAAGTAAATCGTTTGGCAGGTTATTTGACCAAAACTGTGATTGAGCTTGAACAAACCACTGCTGAGCTTGATCAAAAGGAAGTTGATTTGGCTCTAATTCCCAAAAGCAAAAACGAAAAAGTATATTCTGTTTTTCGCTATCCTTTTAATGAGCATAAGTTGACTTGCTCTCTAACATGGACTGTGGTTGCTCAAGAAGACACAGCGATCGTTAAGGAGCACACAGGTCCACCTGCTGTATTATGGCATGCCAAAGAAGAACTCAGTGAAGTGGCGACAAGTCATAAGGCTTATCGACGTTATGGTATTCAAGCGGTGAGCTTTTCTAAAAAGAAGCTGCAAACTCAGCTGAGCAATCAATTACAAAAAGTAATGAAGCAACGCTTTAAAGCTTGGTTGAGTCAAGCCAGACAGCAAGAGCTCATTCGCAAAGGTTTACTGTTAGTCAGTCGCTTCAAGAATGAGCTAAGCTTAGAGCTTTTGGCCTTTTTAAGCTATGTGAGCCCTGCTGACTTCTTAGATCGGTTTCAACAACGCTTGAGTATTGAATTCAATGACCCAGTCCCTTATTTAATTCCCTAAACTGAGCTCTCAAAACTTAATATACGGTAAAGTCCCAACGGAGCTGAGCAAAGAGACGATCATGCTCTTCTAGACCATAAAAAGGGCCAAACTCTTCACCGGTTAAATAGTGGATATATCCTAAGCTTGCCTTGAGTTGATCAAGAACACGATAACTTACATCAAGTCTAAATAAACCACCACGTTCGGGCTTATGTAGCTGACTTGGATTGGACCATTGAGGAACGAGCATTGATAAAACTGCACTCGCACTAAAACGTTCACGTCCAAAAGTATGGCTAGCTCTCATGGCCAAAATATCTAGGTTGGGTGGAACAAAGAATGCGAGATCCTTATTACTCCCAAGTAACTGACCGCCTTGATATTCAATGCTTAGATTTGTGTCAGCAAAACCACTATATGTCACCCCGAATACATGTGTAAGTATATCGATGTTAGCCACATCTAGCTGATTAAAATCCTCTCCGACATTAACCGGTTTATCCATGGAACTCACCAATTCGGCTTTGATCAGCCAATTTCCCATGGGAAGAGCCAAGGTCATACCGGCTAATGAATAGCGAGGGTGTTGATAAAGTAATTCAATCGTTTTTTGGTCTAGACTGAGGAAATCAGTGAGTTTGGGTGGAACAATGACGCCCTGTACATCAAGAAGAGAGGCGGCATAAAGACCCAAATCAAAGCCCTCTCCACGATATAGGTAGCGGAGGAAATAACTTTGGGTATCGGCTGAAACCCCCTCGCTTTCATGGGCAAATCGTAGCTCTTTGCTATTAATTTGTGCCAAAAGCGCGGGCGGAATCATGTCTGATTGACTATTCATAATGGCATTAAACGGACTATAATCAGCACGCGGTGGCACCAAGATTCCATAATGCCCTTCATGTCTTACAATAAACTCCAAGCTATGCTTGTTTTGAGAGAGCTGTAAGCGTGAGAGCCAAACAGCTAATTTAATATCGTCAATATCAGCGACGCCTGGTTCTCGTTGATCTTGGGGGTTAATGACATCTAGGGCGCTGAGTCCATCACTTTCTCCCCAAGTCACAATTTGACGACCTGTGGATAGGTTTATGCTCATATTGCCTAAGCTTAAGCGCTTGGAAATAGACTGTATGCCGGGAATATAGCGCATACGATAATCTTCGACTTGCACTGGGTCAAAGTCCGCATCACTCAGATCATATAATGCGTCATATTCAACATGCGTATCAAAGGTGAGTAACCAACCGTCTTTTTTATATTTTGCACTTAAATCAAGATTTTGACGTCCTTTAGCCCAAGATTCATCCCATGGCCTTAAGATCCATGAAGCCCATTGACTACGGATAAATCCATCAATCCTTAAGGGCGAGGGAGGCGGTGGTAAACTACTTGTTTTTAGTTCGATTTGATCAAGGCTACCAAAACCGCCCTCATCAAAGCCGCCCTCATCAAAGCCGCCCTCATCAAAGCCGCCTTCATCAAAGTCACTCTCATCAGACCCAGTTTTATCTGACTCAGACTTGATAGAAGAAGCGTCTGATTGTGCATGTGCTAAGGAAGAAAGCATAAATGAAAAGCACATTAAACAGGCTAAGCTAGCTAAGAAGTATGTGAATAAGCAACATCGCTTAGATTGAGCTTGAACAGGATTGACTGCCATATTGACTCCATGAATCAGAGTTGAGCATAAGTTGGGCTTTTACATCCCATGTTTTTGAGACTTACCATCCCATGTTTTTGAGACCCTCTATGATTGATTGCAACTCATTTTTATAGAGTTCCCCACCAACTTGACTACGAGGATTAATGAGCAGGGAGTCCCAAGATTGAGCCAAAGCTAACATGATGGCTAAGCGGCCGGGTAAAACAATGGCGTCAATCCCTCGAGGATCAACTAAGTCTAAGGCGTCTTGATCAGTAAAAATAGACATGGATTGATAGCCGGTAATATCTTTAAAACTCTTCAGACTTAATGATGAACTGACATGATTAACATCTTTGAGGCCGGTTTCAATCCACTGTTGTAAACCACGTTCGTTTTTTAAGCTTTTAGGTGCTGAACAATCTAGGGCAAGAAGAACCTGAGAACGAACCACGGCCCAATATAATTTCTGCCGTGACGACATATCTCGATCTTTACTGAGTCTTTTCATGGCTTCGATCAGTCGTTGGTTCTCTACAGGGACATGATCTGCAAAGCGTTCTTGTAGACTAATTTGTGAAGCAGAACTTGCATAAATGGTACACATAAGATCAATGAGTAGATTGGTGAGCTTTTCTCGCTCCTCTGACTCATCAATACAAAAGGCTTTTTTAAAGGGTAAAGCTGCCGTCTTTCGTCTGAAGCCAAGCTCATACAGAGACTGCGCTTGTTGTTCATCGAGTTGCTTTTTTAAAGAACGCCCCGAAGCGGTCAATACTTCTACATCTTCTTCATCCCGGGCCCCTTTAATCACAATAAAGCCGCGGTCACCTTGCAAGGTCAGACGATTATCAGAACCACCACTGGTGATGATTTGTTTTAAGGCGCTTTCGGTCGCAGTGTGTAATATGGTGATCTCATCCATGATTACCTCCCATCTAATAGCATGATTCGTCTTGCTTTACGCCCATGACGTGTTTGTGAATAATTTAGTGCCAACCTTAACAGGATTCGATGAGCTTGGAGTTGGTCGCCACTAAATTGCGCCTTTAAATAAGCCCGATAAAGAGAAGAAGCCTTACTTTGTCGCTTAGCGTTTGCTTGCATCTGCTGTTTTCGTTTTTTGCGTGCTTGCTGCTTGCTCAAAGCCGTTGCCGTTTCACGAGTAGATGAGCCAGAGGTAAAAGACTCTTTGAAGGGTGAGGGTGAGTTTTCTTTGATCTTTGGCTGAGCTTGTGTAGTGGGTGATGTAAGGCGACTGGCAGTTGTGTTGACCCATTGATAAATCAAGGGCTTCACCCACTTGCCCTCTAAACTCAGTACTTGGGCAAGTTCCTTTTGGGTAGGCAGTGGAATCATAATACTGTCAATCGTTTCTTCTCCCCAAAGATCTTGTTCGATCACTTCTACAATGATCGGACCCTCATAAAAGCGGCGTTCGGGAATTGGGCCTACAGTCAGACTCCACATCGGTTTGATTTGATTACGGACAACCAAGCTTTGTTTAAGAAGCCTTTCGCCAAGATAGACGCGGATTAAGCTATCAGGTAAGGAGTTGATATCCCAAGGGCTGTTATCACTTTTCGTTTCTGATAATTGGGCACCCCAAATCGTTAAAGACAAGCTTTTACCATTTAGAATTTGATTGAGAGTTTGGGCATGGCCTGTATTACAGATCAGCAGGTTTATTTGAAATAGTAAAGTGAGCACACATAGGCTTTTGGCGATGTATTGGCCTAAGTGCTTAGGGCTGAGCTTTTGAATATTAGATAGATGATGATGGACAAAGTCTCTCATAGGATTTCCCAAGAAAATTCAAGAGATAGGCCAAACTCACCGGTGTCAGCTTGATGATAACTATGAAAAAGAACATTGATATGTTCAGTAAGTTGTAGCAGTAAAGAACTTAGGTCAGACCAAGCGATAAAACTCGCCTCATCTTTGGCAATAGGACTGAGCAGTTGAACGAGCTTTTCATATTCAAAGCGAGATAAACGACTCAGAGCTTCAGCTAAGCTCCCTTCTTCACCTCTTAATGGTTTGGGCACATCAATTAAGCCGCTTCCTCCTTCTTGGGCAATGTGGATAAGTACCGCGATTAAAGTGCTAGGATTAATTCTTCCACCAGTCATTTGATTGAGTTCAAAAATACTTGGATCAATCATTCCCCCACTCATTCCCTGTTTTTCTAAAGCCAAAACACTCGGGCTTAAATTAGGAGTAAAGGCATCATGAGTACGTCTTTTGAGATCGGCCGGAAACAAGGCAATCATCAAAGTATTATTATGAATTAAGGTGGGAATAAGCCAAGGGTCTCCGTGCGAATTGGGAATGGTCCACCAGATGAGAGGAAGTTTGGGGCCGTATTGAAAGGTTTCATCCAAAGTGCTTTCGATACCAAAACCTAAGCGCTTACTTAAATAGTCATTAAGTTGCTCTCCACTCCAAGCCTGAGGGTTTAAGCTTAAAAGCAAAACCGGATGGTCAAAACCACCATCAAAGGTCAATAAAGCTTCACCATTCCATCCTTTATCCAACCAGCGCCTTGCTTCCTTTAGCCAGGGTAAACGTTCAGCAAATAAACCGGCGTTCCTAAGCACTTCGGGATTTAAGCTTAGGTTAAGCGCTAAGGGTGAGTCTTCGTGGATCCATTGAATTAAAGGGCTCAAGCCCTCTTGAGGACTTAATAAACTCAATAAATAGTTCATTCGCGCCCCTAGATTAAAGCTCAAATTAAGTTCTTCACCATTAAGGTCTAAGTGAAACTCTAAGTGTTCCCAAGGAGTTAAAAAGGGTCGCGGTAGCCAAGTTGGTTTGCGAAAGATGCCCCAAACTGCACCTCTATCTAAGTCGCTGGTTAGCCAATAAGGGGCAGGGGCTTGAGTAAACGGATGACTATC
The DNA here is from genome assembly GCA_937146725.1 of uncultured Myxococcales bacterium. Classification (GTDB taxonomy): domain Bacteria; phylum Myxococcota_A; class Bradymonadia; order UBA7976; family VGTA01; genus CAKZRU01. The sequence continues at coordinate 28,495 of CAKZRU010000145.1, read as the reverse complement.
ACAAAGGAGCAGCTCTTTTTGGCGCTGGCAGGTAAACTTAACTCCGGTTTGAGTGCTAGAAACTTGGGGCTTTTTTTGCTTTGAGGGCGGTTGAGAGTCTTGCACATTGGGAGAAGCTTGTATCTCGTCTTCTAAGACCAGTTGCCAATCAAGATGCTGACCTAAGGTGATCATAGCCGAGGCCTCATACAAGGCTTCACGTGCTTTTCCAGCTTGATGTGTAATGAGCAAGCGTCGCTTTTGGTCCTTATTCCACAAAAGATAAATCCCGCGCAAGGGATCTAGGCCTTGGCTTTGTCCTAAAAAAGGCTTAAAACCTGACCAATCGATTTTATTGAGTTGCTTTTTGGCTTCCTCAAAGCGAGACATCTTAGGGGCGTGTGATAGAACCGTATTTAAAAAACGTCGCCCAAAACGTAAATCTCGCCAAGCAAGTACACCTTCTAAATCATCGATTGCATAGCGACTTAGTAAGGGATGAGGGCGAGATTTGGCTTCAACTTGAATCCCTGTAAAATAGGTGGTAAATCCAAAAACGATGAACATAGTCCATTGAGCGACTCGACCCATCGACATAAATATGATCTCCACATTGATAACAAGCTACAATCTATCATTTAAGCACTGGTCAACTGAAGTCAAGAAGCAGATCGGTGATCAGGTAAAATTCCTAAATCATATGCTTCCAATCATATAGTCGCTTAGGAACTACACGATAGACGAGAGCAACCCGGCTTGTGGCGAGCCCATTCGGGGCGAAGCTGTTGGTAGACTTCACCACCTTTTTGTTCGGTATAGGGAGTTTTGAGAATATGATGTAATTGATGCAAAGGATCTTCATTTCCGCCCTCAAGTGCTTCGATCGCTTCTTGGGCTAGGTAGTTTCTTAAAACATAAGCGGGGTTTGCCTGATTCATTATGGCTTGGCGCCGCTCGGGATCTTGCCGAGCCTGAGTTAAGGATAAATGCGTGCGTAAGTTTGCTAACCATTCCCACAAGGCTTGTCGTCCTTCTTCTCGTGCAACTGCACTTAGGCGACCTTGGTCTTGATAGAGGCTATGACGTATTTCGCTTTGCCAAGTTTGCAAAGAGTCTTTAGGGGTTAAGCGATTGAGTGTTCTAAAAAATATTGTCATATCGAGTTCAGCATTTTGCCAAATCGGTAAAGCTTCTTTAATCAGCACACGCTCGGCTTCGCTTACTTTAATCCCTTCTTCGGTACCGGCTAAGGTACCTAACTTGGTACAAAGCATTTGAGTAAAACGCTTTCTAAAATGATCTGGCCATGCTTCTAAATGATCGATGTAATCATCAATATTTGAGACGAGAGGAGCAAGCGCATAGGCTAACCTAGATAAGTTCCACCGAGCGATATCGGCTTGATGTCCAAAGCGATAACGACGTTGAGCAGCATCACTGGTATTAGGCGTCCAATCTAAATCAAAGTCATCAATCCACCCATAAGGTCCATAGTCGATAGTTAGGCCCAAGGCTGACATATTATCGGTATTCATTACGCCATGAACAAAACCTACCCGCATCCATTCACACACCAAATGGGCAGTGCGTTCACTTAATTCTGTAAACCAACGGAAAATAAATTCCTCGGTGAGTTCAAAAGAATCACTCTCACTTGAATAAGAGTTAGATTCGGAATGAGAGTTAGATTCCATTTGCCAAGCTGGCCAATAGTGATGCCGAATCACATATTTGAGCCAATGTCTGGTGAGCTCATAATCTCCTCGACTTGAAGGCAGTTCAAAATGTCCAAAGCGAATAAATGATGGAGCTAAACGACAGACAATGGCACCGGGTTCTCGTTTGGTATGACCATCATAAAACATATCACGCCATACTTTTTCGCCAGTGGAGACTAAAGATAGGGCGCGAGTTGTCGGTACGCCCAAAGCAGCCATGGCCTCACTGCATAAAAACTCGCGTACCGAAGATCTTAAGACAGCCTTTCCATCACCACGACGAGAATAAGGAGTGATACCGGCACCTTTGAGTTGCCACTCCCACAAGGGACTGTTTTGATGAGCAACTCCGTTGATCTGTCTTTGCTGTGCATCAAGCATGGGTTGAGCAATAAAACTGCCCAAGGCATAAGCTCGACCATCGCCAAGCTGTCCGGCCCACTGGCCGAACTGATGCCCTCCATAGCAAGTGGCATAGGCTTTAAGATGACCGATGGATTTAGATCCAGAAAGCTGAGGAAGTAAAGTATTGATATCATCCGCTTGCAGACCAAACTCTAAAGCGAGCTCTTGGGAGTAAGCAAGCAGCTTTGCTTGGGGGGCGGGATCAAGGTCCACAAATGATAAACCTGCTTTAAATACAGATCTAGGGCCACCACCTTTGATGGGGTCAACCGGAATTTCATCATATACCTGTTTAGGAGCGATACATTTTACTAAGGCTTCCTCCGAATCTACGGATGCTGGTTTATCAATTTGATTTTTTTGCTTGCTAGAATCTAGTATCTCGTGGTCACTCATGGGCTTGTCTATCTTGGTTAGGTGTTGCAAGGGAAGCATAGCTAAAAATTGGGAAAGCGTAGCCAAAAAATGAAAAAATCACAGATCGTTTAAACTTTTGGTGATGAGTTTGTTAAAGTGATAAAGCAATGATGTCTTATTTCATTTAATCTTTATGATGAGTCAGGTGCAGTGTATGTCTCATGATCAATCCGATTCTCAAGCCAAAGCTCAAGTCGAATCTCAATCTCAAAGTTCAACTGAGCCCACAGCCAAGAGTCTTCTCAAAAATCAACCGGGGCTGGTGAAATCTAGTTCTCATCCGATGTTCGCAACAAAAGAACCAGAAATCATGACTTGGCATACACTCTGTGAGGAGTCGGTGATCGCTGAAGATGGACTTTATGCCTTTGAGATCCCCCAAAATACTTATCAACACCCAATTGTACTCATTAATAAAGCTGGTGTGCTTTACGCTTTACATGATGAATGTCCTCATCGTCGGGTTAAAATCAGTAGTCAAGGCTATATTGATGATGAAAACATTTACTGTGGCTTTCACCATTGGGGATTTAAGCTTGAAACTGGAGCACATTTACTGCCTACAGGGATTTGTGTGGCTCATTACCAAGTTAGGAGGGAGAACGGACAGGTTCAAGTTAAGATATAACACTCATTAAACAGGTGTTTGTTCTTAAGCTTCATAAGATTCAAGATCAGTACAATTTCAACTAGCCAAGCGACCCATAAGTCGCTAGTTTTTAAAATTGATGAGACCATCATTGTTAACTTTGATCTAACCATTAGGGAGTGCTTATGCATAATCTCAAATATACTCTTTTTACTTCTTTACTCCTTACTTTTGGCTTATGTACGGCTGCTTCAGCTGAGTCCGTGGAAATCAGTGATGCAGAAAAGCAAATGTTTGCACCTATTAAAGCCGTGAGCGCACCTAAAGGAGTACAGGCCGATTTAGTCAAGCTTGGACAGCAACTTTTTCATGATAAACGCCTATCTAAAAACCATGATATCAGCTGTAATAGTTGTCACACTGTGACCAATTATGGTGCTGATGGTGAGCCTACATCTCCAGGACATAAAGGGCATCGAGGTGGACGTAACTCACCTACCGTGATGAATGCCTTTGGACATCTAGCACAATTTTGGGATGGTCGAGCAGCTGATGTGGAAGCGCAAGCCAAAGGGCCGGTACTTAACCCGGGTGAAATGGCGATGGCTTCAGAAGAAGCGGTGATCAAAACACTCAGCTCAATTCCAGGTTATGTTGAGGGCTTTAAAAAAGCTTTCCCTAAGGAGAGCAATGCCATCACCTATGATAACTTTGCCAAGGCAGTGGGTGCGTTTGAGCGTCAGCTTTCCACTCCAAGTCGCTTCGATAAGTTCTTAAGTGGTGATAACAAGGCCCTGAGCGATGCTGAAAAAGCAGGTTTTAAGACCTTTGTAAGCACTGGTTGTACCATGTGCCATATGGGCCCATTATTAGGTGGAAACATGTATCAAAAAGTGGGCTTGATGAAAGAATGGCCTAATCAAAAAGATCAAGGTCGCTTTGATTTAACCAAAAATGAAGCTGACAAAATGATGTTCAAAGTGCCTTCACTTCGTAACATCGAAAAAACCGGTCCTTACTTCCATGATGGACAAACCAAGGACTTGGCAACAGCTGTAAAAATGATGGCAGAGTACCAACTTAATAAAAAGCTTTCAGATAAAGATACAGCGTCAATTATCGCCTTTCTCAAAACCACTACAGCTGAGCCGGCAGCTGAGTATTTAAAGACTCCGGAGCTACCTAAGAGCGGTCCAAATACACCAGCCCCAAATCCTAACTAAGCTAAGCTTTTAACCAATTTGCGATAAGCCAGCTTTAATCCTTAAGCGCTGTGTTTGAGCTCTTCTAAAATAAGACCAGACCAGCCAGCATGGTTTAAAGCGGGTAAGATGACTTCATAAAACGCCTGTATGCGTACAGAGTGGACTTGCTCTTGATTAAGCACACCAAATGTATTTAGCGCTGTTTTTTGAGATTGAGAGATGCTCAACTTAGGCCTTAACACTTGATACCTTTTGGCCATGTCATAAAAGGTTTGCTCTACTTTTAATCGAAGTGCTTCTTGCTCTTTGGGATCCGCGCTTTCAATCAACCACTTTAAAGACCGCCAAGCCAAGGTTGCATGTCGGCTTTCATCTGCAAAAACCTGTGCAAGATGGTTTGCAATAAAGCTATTTTGGCAGTGTTTTAAGGCCTCTCTAACTTCGGCAACGCCTAGGGTCTCGGCAAAGCAAGCTTCACGAATAAGGCTTTCAATTAAAGATGTTCGACTTGAATTGAGAGCGATTCCCTCTAAAGGAAACTCTCCAAGCTTAACTTTATTATGGCTCAACGCACTATAAATCTCAGCGGCAACCTGCGCATGCTTTACTTCATCAGCCCCTGCTTCTTGAATGGCTAAAAGCAAGTCGGCTGGAGCGCCAAATGACATCATTTGCAAAGAAAAACGAGCAAAACTAGCTACCGAACTATGCTCTAAGCGAGTGATCTGTGCCCAATGCTCTAACACTTGCTCATATTCTTGGGCTGAAAGCAGACTACAATCAAGCTTAAGTTCCTGATGAGCCCAACCTTCACCATTAAGTAGAGGGGCCATTTGGCATTCGTTGTCAGTATTCATTAATGGGCGACCAACGGCAGCACAGTCAAGAAAACTACATTGCCAAAGATCACCATTAGAATAACAGTAACTTGAATACTGATTTTCACAATCACTTGCGGAACGACATTCATCAGCATCCGTATAACAGGCTAGGCTAAACTCTCTGATACAGCCGTCATCAAATAGAGATACCCCACAGCCTACAACCTCACATTCATCAGATTGGGTACAAGTGGCCGGAACACAGGATGAGCCAGAACGAAAGTCATTGGGACACATGCATTGCTCATTTGCATTACAGTCACTGTCTGTATCACAGCCACCGGTTTCGCCGGTGCCTAAGCAATTCGCTGGACCTACTTTTAGCAAGGGTCCATCGGGACATTGAGCATACCCATTGGCTTCACCATTGGTATTGCGTTGGATCACTTGACCTTCACAATGTATCTCGATTTCGGCACCGGCCATGATTTCAGCACCGGCCATGATTTCAGCACCGGCCATGATTTCAGCACCGGCCATGATTTCAGCACCAGCCATGATTTCGGCACCGGCCATGATTTCGGCACCGGCCATGATTTCGGCACCGGCCATGATTTCGGCTCCAGCCATGATTTCGGTGCCGGCTTGTTCTTCTCGTTCTATCACCATTTGTGACTGCACCTGACACCCTAAAGGGGCACTTAAACTCAAAGCGGCAAGCAGACTTTGGCGTAAAGGCGCTAAGGCGGTTGACTTAAACTTTTGAGCCTTCGCAAAATGCGCTTTTTCAATCAACCTCGTCAAGACTTGACGACGTTTGGTCAAGCGCTCATAGCGTTCTGCTCGTTTTTGCCTAGCAAGGGCATCAAAACGACTGTGTTTTTTCATAATTTACCATTCTTTATAACTGCCTAATCGTTTAATGTTTTTAATATCTTGGTGGCTTTAAGATTGAAAGGTTAAGCCTCATTTGTCCAGCTTTAATGAAAGAATTGGACTTCGCCAATCAGTTGATCCTTTAAGCGGTAACGAACTAAAACTTCGCCCTTAGCTGCTTCTCGATCAGCAACAGCTTCACGCCAATAAAACTCTCGGTCAATGCAGTGTTCACCCATGACCATACGCTCGGGAACACTTGCCCCAAATTGACCTTGCGCAAACATGGGCGCATAGCGAGCTCTAAAAGCTTGGGTGCCTTGTACGCTGATTTGTCCTTGGGCATCATACACGATGACCTCAGGGTGATAACAGGCACAAAACGCATCAAGATCAGCCCGATTGTAGGCTTCTAGCTGTCGACTTGCCAAAAGAGCGATCGGGCTTTCGGTCTGTGCATCTTTTTGATCTGTATTCATGGCGCTACTCAATTATGGAGTGGTACAAAATAAAGTGGGACCACTCGTACAACCACTATGACAACCGGCACAGCTGGCACCTGCATCACAGTTGATACATTCAAAGTCTTGGTTTGCATAATCCCAACGCCATCCTCCATGAGCAGCATCACTGGCTGTTGAGGTTTTTGTCATGATTGTATAACTATCAAGTGAGCTACAAGTATCATCGGTATATTGAGCTTTGATTGAAATCGCGCCTTCTTCAAAGTCTTGGTCCAAATTACCTTCTTTTAAGGCTTCCCAAACCGGTAGGGCATCAGGACTGAGCCAAGTGACAATATAGTCCGCCGCCGGATGAGCACTTTGTTTACACTCGTGAAGTTGAATGTAGTCCTCTCTAAAATTCGTGCTTACCCCCGCCACTGTTTCTTCATCACAGGCTGAAATTAAACAGCTACTTAAGGCAATAGATAGAATATGCCAAAGGCTCAGTTTTTGAGACATGTAAAGGTCCTTAATTGATCAAATCATGGTTTAATGGAATCGTTAGCTTACTAAAAACTCTATACTTTTTATAATTTTTTTCAAAGCGAATCCAAGCAATGACTTGGTATCGGGCTTGATACCGGGCTTGGTATAGGGCTTGGTATCGATCTAACTAAAGGCTAACATTTATGATGAAAGCTATAAGTCTGTAGAAGCTGATCAATGTGGGATTTTCATCACGGCAACCCGAAGTAAAAGGCTGCTTTGATGATTGTTGGGGTCGATCACGACTGGCACTTGCTCACGATTTTTAGCTAAGCGATCATAAGCACAGCGACACAAAACCATTTCGCCTTGTTGCTGTTCTCCATTAGGCGTTTGATAATGATATTTTACCTTAAAGCTACGGTGAGCCTTACCACGCAAGAACTCATGCCACAGCCTCATATTCACCAAGTCATCAAGTTGTCCCTCAACCCATAAACCCTCACGAACTAAGCGAAGGCGCTTGAGATTACTCAGCAGGGTGGCTAGGCCGGTTATGGTGATGCCGACCAATAAAAAAATTAAGCCAAGCTCCCATAAAAGCCCCTCATCAAGTAAGAAGCCATACAGGATACTCAAAATGGCAAATAGGCTGAGCTCGCGACCGTAAAGTGCCCATGGACTTCGCCAAACTCGACCTCTAAAAGCCTCGATCCATGGATAAACTCGTGGACTTTGTTTACCCAGCTTTAACTCACTCATTTAAACAGTCTCGCTTCGCTAGGAAAACCATCAGGATAATTGATTTCAGCATCGGATTTACGCACATATATCGGCTCTAGGCCGGCAACATGATCGGCTTCTCTTTGACCTAATTCAATCGCGCTCTGTAAACCATTGGCCAATAATGCGGCTCTGGGTAAGTGACAGGCTGAGGCTTCGGGGATATAGACTTGAGGCCAAGCTTCTTCAAACATGGCTTTATGCTTGGCAGCACCTTCACCTACCAAAACCCTTGGCACTTTATTTTGAGCGTTGAGTCGTTCAATGAGCAACTCAGGGCTTAAACATAGTGCTTCATCCATTAAGTCACCGTAGGCATATATCTCTCCGCGACGAGCATCAATGAGGGCCAAGGCTTCATTTGAATCAGCTAAAGAAGCCAATAAGGCAATGGACGTATTCACTCCGTACAAGGGCTTATTTAAGGCATAGGCTAGGCCTTTCATGGCAGCCATTCCTACTCTTAAACCGGTGAAGCTTCCTGGTCCAACCCCAATCACAAAGGCATCAATAGAATCCAAAGACCAATTAACCTCGGCAAGCAATGCCCTTAAATCAGCGTGTAAACCAGGTGCATGACCATAAGGTCGTCTCACACTGCGCTCTCCCCAAAGCATATCTCCTTCTACAAGGGCAACTGATTCCGTAAAGGTAGACGTATCAACGCAGGCAAATCTCATGCTGACTGTCCTTGACCAGCGCTATGAGAAGCACTATGAGGAGCGCTATGAGAAGCACGCCCAACATAGAGATGAGCGACACCAAAAGGCATACGTTCAATCTTAATATTTTGAATGCCAGCTTCTTCCATTAGAGCGGCAAAGTCTTGTGGTGGTGGAAAGGCCTGTACCGATTTTTGTAGATAACGATATTCCTTATTTCCTGATAAAATAGCACCCATCCAAGGAACAATATGATGAACATGTAAGCGTACAAAGGGACTAAAAATGCCATCGCGTGGTTCTGAAAGCTCAAGGACGGCAACCGGTCCCCCATCAGCAGTGACCCGATTCATTTCTTTCATCCCCTGTAAACGATCTGGAAAATTACGTACACCAAAGGCAACACAGCTGCCCGAAAAACGATTTGATTCATAGGGCATGTCTAAGGCGGTGCCTACATTTAAACTAATTCTTTGCTTCAAAGATTTACGCTCAAGCTTACCCTGTCCTACATCAAGCATATTTACACTTGGATCTAGGCCAACCACAGTGGTTTGTGGATAAGCGTTAGCTAAAGCTAAAGCAACATCGGCAGTACCGGTAGCAACATCTAGTAATTCGCCTTCAGCAGGCAAAGAAGCGACTAGTTTTTTTCTCCAACTTTGATCTAAGCCTAAGCTGATCAAGCGATTGAGTAAGTCATAGCGTTTAGCGATTTGGTCAAACATTAAACCCGAGCCATCAGCATTGCCTACTGTGACACCTGGTTTATTAGGAATCATTGTTTTGTTTTCTTGTTCAGCTTGGCTCATGTTAAGCTCCTTTGTGCTGCTGGACTGGCGTTTTCTTGAGTATAGTCTAAGTCGCTGTCAATCTTATGCTGTGGGTGTTGTTTTTGGTTAGCAACAGCTGTGTTTTTTACACCAAGTTTAATACTGAGGCTTTCTAATTCACTTGGGCTCAAAGCCTGGGCCGCATCACTTTTTGCTTGTCCTGGATCAGGATGCATCTCCACCATGATGCCATCCACACCCATCGCAACCGCAGCGATCGCTAAGGGCTCAATTAAGTCCCTGCGACCTAGTGCATGAGAGGGGTCAACAATGACCGGTAGGCCGTAATGATGCTTCAAAAGAGCAGCGGCTCCTAAATCAAGCAGGTTTCGTGTACTTGAGTCATAATGCCTTAGGCCACGCTCACAAAAAATAACCTCAGAGGCACCATGCTTCATTAGGTATTCACCAGCAAGCAACCATTCTTCTACGCTTGAGCAGAGGCCTCGCTTAAGTAAAACAGGCTTTCGGGCACTACCGGCTTTTTTAAGTAGTGAGAAGTTTTGCATGTTTCGAGTACCTACCTGAATAAGATCAGAGTACTCAGCAACAAGGTCTACCTCTAATTCGGACAAAGCTTCGGTGACTAAGGCTAAGCCATTTTGGTCAGCTGCTTTACGCGCCCAGATCAAGGCTTTTTCCCCTTCCCCTTGAAAGGAGTAGGGAGAGGTTCGAGGTTTATAAGCACCACCTCTGAGCCATCGACCACCCACTCTTGCAACTTCAGCAGCAACTTGCTGTACAATGCTTTCTGATTCAAAACTACAAGGACCGGCAATTAGCAGAGGTGCATGTTGAGCCGGCTGACTTGTTGCCGTCCATGCTTGAGTATGCCCAAAATAAGTCCCTGCGACTTCTAAATTAGGTTTAGCCAGTTGATCGACAAGCGGATGAGGACTTTGTGCGCCTAATATTTGCTTAACGCCAACAATCGCTTGCACTGACTTATGATCAACTGCACTGCTAGACGGATCAAGAGTAAAGGCACAGATTTGACCCTGTTGGTTTCTTTGTGGACTAACCCACTGACCAAGACGAGCAAGTTCGGCAGCAATATGCTTAGGGTCAGCATTCGTTTCTAGTTCAATGACTTTAATACGCATTTGGATCTCCTTAAGCCTTACGTGCAATAATCGTATCAAGTACGGTGTTTAAGGCCTTACTGTAAGGCGTCTGTGGAAAGTCGGCCAAACGTTGTTGTGCCTGTTTTACCCTAAATTCTGCACTTTGGCGAGTTTCCTTTAGGGCACCACTCGCTTTGATGATGGTAATAATCTGGTTGAGAAGAGTTTGTAATTCTTGAGACTGATCTAACTTTCCAATTTCTCTTAAATCTCTTAAATCACTGCGAGAATAATCATGTTCTGCATGATCTAGATTCCAACGCTCAATAAACAGTTGTACCAGCTCAATCAGACGAGGTTCGGTTTCTGCCGCAAGAATAAGTGGCCAAGTTAATTTACCTTCTCTTAGGTCAATCAAAGGTTCTTTGCCTAAGGTGCTTGCATCCCCTTCAATATCGAGACAGTCATCAATCATTTGAAAGGCGACTCCCATATTAAGACCAATATCACCTAAGGCATTGACCTCTGACTCACTCAATCCTGCTAAGCGTCCGCCTGATCTTAACGCCCATCTAAATAGTGAAGCGGTTTTACCTTCGACTACGTTCATATATGCTTGGCGATTTGGAGAAAATTGACCACGTCGCTCTAATTGAATCGCTTCTCCATCAACCATTTGATCAATCACATCTAGTAACTCATCATACATTTGATGATTTCTCACTTTACGCACTCTTTTGAGGGCATCTAAGAGTAAGTGGTCACCGCCCAAAACACTAGCAGCATTACTATAAATCATTCGAGAGGTGGGGGAGCCTCTTCGTTCATCGCCTAAGTCGATTACATCATCATGTAACAGAGTTGCGGCATGTACCAGCTCACAGGATAAGGCTACATTTAAAACGCTTTCATCTATTTCTCGGCCACCAATACGTGAGGCAAGCAACACGCACAAGGGTCGCACTCGTTTGCCGGGATGCTTTAATAAATGGCGAGCCGATGCCCATGCTACACTATCCTCACGACCAGTCTTCGTTACTTGGCCAAGTTCCGCTTCTAAGGCCTTTAGGTCATGAGCCATTAAAGCTCTCATTTCTACTAAGCGCTTGGTTAAATCATTAAAGCCTTGGCCTTGAGAAGCTCGAGCTAGGGTATTTAGTATTTTATCCGAAGGATCAGTTGGGTGAATAAGAGGCACCTTACCTTGAAAGCTCTGATCTGCGGTTGATCGTTCTACTGCATTACTCATAAGTCACTTTTCTCTTAAGTTGGTAGGGATGGATAGTTTTAGATTGTGCTGAGGCGTAGGCCACTGAGGTGTAAACATGGTTGGCTTTAAATAAAGCTCTGGTTCGGTCTTTAGTTTGCGTCTTTGCAATTTTCCCAGTTCATTGCGAGGCAGCTGTGAGCACCAATGGAACGCATCAGGTGTTTTGTAGGTACTTAGTCGTTCTCGGCACCACTGCTTCAGAGTTTCGGAGTTTGGTAAATCAGATGTTGATGACACCAAAAATGCGATAGGTCTTTGACCATATTTAGAGTGTGTCTGGCCCAAAACTGCTGACTCTTTAATCAAGGGGTGTAGGTTGAGAATATCTTCAATTTCTTGCGGACTTATATTAATTCCACCGGAAATGATCGCATCATCAGCTCGACCAGTAATGTTCACGCCATGTTCATTGCAGGTCCCTAAATCATTGGATAACAGTTTACCTTCAGCAACCAAAGGACCGGTAATCGCTAAGCGTCCACTTGAGTGCGTTTCAATCAATGCAAAAGGCAAGGGAGGCAGAGGTGCGCTTGGAGGAGCAACAGTCATTTGTGTACAAAGCTGTGAAGCCGCTTCACTCATACCCCAAGTCAAACGTAGAGGTAAGTTCAATGTAATGGCTTTATTCCACAAAGATTCGCTTGTTGGTCCTCCGCCAACTAGAATTGCTCTGAGTTGATCAAATGAGGAAGCCGTAGTTGCTTTTTTTGAGGCTAAGTTTATAACATCATTAAGTAAAGTAGGGGTTAGGGAAGCTAGGGTAGCAGTAGGTAAAGCCTGATAAATCGAATCCGCTGTTGCCTTCACAATCTGGACGGTGGTTTGGTATAACAGACAGCGTAAAATAGTGGATAAACCGCCTACATGATAGGGCGGAAGACAGGCGAGCCAAACATCGTCCAACTGATGTCCCAAGCGAATCGCTGAACCAAAGGCACTTAGGTATAGCTGTGAGACTTTAAGCGGAATTTTTTGAGGGGTTCCGGTCGTTCCTGAAGTACAAATAATCACTAAATCTTGAGTCCAACGCCATGGTTTAAACTGAGTAAGGCGCTGAGACAGGTGAGTAGAAACATCCGTATGAGAAGGCTCATTTAAAGCGCGAATATTAAAGGTCTCAAGATAAGATAGTTGAGGCTCTTTCTGATCTGTATGCATCAAAACTTGATACAGCTCTAAGCCCTTTTGGTTTTGACTCAGTTGGCAGTGAAAATGAGAGCCGACTAGGGCCAAGGTATTTAATTTTTCTTGTTGGGTCAATTTAGGATTAAGGGGTGCTGATACCCAAGCCTGTGCATTGATCGCATGAAAGCAAATCAGCCAGTCGATCGAAAAGGGTAAGGCAAAGGAAAAGATCAGTTCGGGGCTAGCGGGGTCTTCACAGTTTAAATGAAGCGTTTGGTTTAAATGAAAAGCTTGGTCAGCAAGAATGGGCTGAACCTTTGCATTTAAACATTGGCTCAACTCAAGAACATGGTGACTTAAAATCTGATAAGTGATCTGTTCATCTTTAGTTTGGGCTACGATATGCTGTGGCCTAGCCAAAGTCGCCATGCGTAAGGGATGAGGCATTGAAGTCATTGAAGTGGCTGTGTGTTCATCACTATTGTGAGCTTGTGACACATTCTGAGCTAGGTTCTTAGCTGGGTTCTTAGCAAGAGGCTTTGCTAATGTTGGGCCAAGGTCTAGACTAAGACGAGCAAGTTCTACCGCCCCTAATCCGCCTTGATTAGGAATGCGTATTTCTCCCCCAAAAACTTGTAGGGGATCGCTGATATCATGACTTAAATGGCCACCCAATCCGGCGCTTACTTGAGCATCGTGTACCTGTAAAGATGCCACAAGATGAGCGCAAGCCGTACGCTCTATCCAAGAGCCCAAGGCATGCGTAATGCAAATGCTTTTACCTTGGCGCTTTAGCTCAAGCGCTTGTTGCGCACACCTCAACAGCCCACCTAGAAACATCGGTTTAAGGGTACAGTGGCTCACTCTTGAAAGAGATAAAAGCGTCTTAAGTTGATTAGAATCAGACTGTGATAAGCTTTCGTCAAGACCAATGGAACAGGCTTTAAGCGCCTTGAGCTTTGCTTTGAGTAGGAGGAGCTCTTGGGCCGAGTGGCAAGGTTCTTCAATCCAAGCGATATCAAAGGCTTGAGCCGCAATACAAAAACCAAAGGCGAGTTCTGCATCCCAAGCTTGGTTCGCATCTAGCCTAAGTTCGATATCGGGTAAGGTTGCTCGGATTCTAGCGATCTCCATGAGTTCTTCAACCCAATGAGCTTGGACCCCAACCTTAATTTTAAGTGCTTTGTAACCTTGCCGAGCTAAGGTGATTGCCTCTGAATAATTCTTGGCTAAATGGTGTGTGCTTGCACTTAAGGTTGTTTTAGGCTCCAAAAGCATACTAAGCGGTATATTTTGCTGTCTTGCTAATGCATCAAGAGCTAGGACTTCAAAACCGAACTTTATTTCGGGGCACTTAAATTGTGAGTCAATCTCTTGCAGTCTTTGGCTCAACAAATGAAGCCTTAGGTCAAAGCTTTCAGTGTTTTGGAGTTGGCTCATAAAGGCTTGATCATCTAAAAGGCTTTGGAATTGTGCAAGCACTCGAGCTTGGGCATTACTGTTTTGCTGAAAGTAGTTAATCTCTTGAGTCACCAAAGCTAAACCGGCTCCAAAGCCATGCCAAGGAGCAATCTCACCTAGGCCTAAAACCTTTTGACCTTGATAAAGACAAAGTCGCCACCCTTTGCGAGTTTTAAGACTTACCTGAGCTGTATCAAGCGACTGTGGAAAGCTAAGTTCATAGTCTTGTATACTAAGCATGAGTGACATATTCACCTACCTCATCTGGCCCAAGACTCAATCAAGAGTCCCAGGCTAAGGCTTAGGCAATATAAAAGTTCAAGCTGAGCGGTTTGACCTAATAAAGGGTTCAGGTCTCGTCCATCAAGCGCCCAAACTTGACGCACTCTTTTCCAAGCTAAGGGCAATAGCATAAGTGGGCAGAGCCAAGCCCAAGATTGAATAAGCCAAGCTACATATATGTTTGCACTTAGGGCACCATAAACTAGCAGGGTGTATTCCCAGCGTACAAAAGTTGCTCCAAAACGCACTGCCAAAGTATTTTTATGGTTTTGTGCATCTCCTAATCGATCTCGCAAGTTATTCACCACTAAGATTGCTGTTGCTAATGCGCCCACTGAAGCACCTGCAATCCAAGTTTCGAAAGGTAGGTTTTCAGCGCACAAAAGCCAAGTTGTTCCACCCACGGCACCAAAGCCAAAAAAGAGTAAAACAAACAAGTCACCTAAGCCTAAATAGGCCAAAGGAAAAGGACCGGCAGTATAAGCAACGGCGCTAAGTAGGCTTGCTAAACCTAAAGCAAGGATAGGCCAACCACCGACCCAAGTTAGATATACCCCACATAAAGCCGCCAAAATAAGATTAACCACCGCACCTCGTTTAAGTTCAGCCGGACTTAACCATCCTTGCGCAGCCGCACGTGCTGGGCCAATTCGATTTTCATCATCAGTACCGCGCTCAAAATC
Organism: uncultured Myxococcales bacterium; assembly: GCA_937146725.1. Classification (GTDB taxonomy): domain Bacteria; phylum Myxococcota_A; class Bradymonadia; order UBA7976; family VGTA01; genus CAKZRU01. The sequence goes on along the minus strand of CAKZRU010000145.1, from coordinate 13,390 downwards.
GGAATAGTCATTGACCAAGTTACAAGCGATTTGAATAAAGAGAGCCCCCATTAATGCTAGTATTAAACTGAGGATTTGGGGTCCATTCCATTGGATTTGCTGATATGCGCTTAATCCAGCACCTACCATCACCGGTGAAGCGCCAGCCCATAAGGTTGCCGGCCTAATTGTTTTCCACCAAATCATGAATCGGCTCGGTTTTTCAGCGGACGGCGCCTGTGGTAAAGATACACTCATAATTGACCTCTATAAGACTGACTCATGAATTGGGTAAAGTGACGCCAAAATGTTTGGTGGCACCTATGGTCAAAATCGGCATCGACTTTAAGTTCAATAAAGCTCAAATGAGGGTGAACTAAGGCTTGAGTAAGTGCTTGAGTAAGTGTTGTAGGCTTAGAAACTTGTACAAAATCCCAATGGAAAGCTAAGGCAAGACTCGACCAATCGATGGCTTTGTTCGGTTCTGAGGACAAAGAGGTTTGGAACAAAGATGTGTAGCTTTGTGCTTGGCGTATGGGCAGATGTTTAAAGATACCGCCACCATCATTATTCACCATAAGCACAATGACAGGCCGCTGAGATTCTGTTGGCTGTTGTGTATGCCACTGTGCAAGCTTATGGAGCCCCTGTAAATCATGATAATTGGCTAAATCTCCGAGATAAATCACTAAAGGCGCTAGCGACTGAGTACCTTTAGCAATACCTAAAGCCGTGGAAAACGTACCATCAATCCCATTTGCTCCTCGGTTTACCCAGATTCTTGTGGGTATAGCACTAGATTTAGTATTGGCTGACCAAAGCAGATCATGATCTCTAAAAGCCATTGAACTAGCGACAATAAAGTCCATTGAATGGTCTTGATATAAATCAAATATACTAGGTTTTAGCTGATTTAAAACATATGTAAGACCAGCAACAACCGAACCGCCCCACAAGCTATGATTTAAATGACTTTGTGAAGCATGAGTATAAGCGTTTGTGCTTGTGTTTGATTTATCATTGAGCAAAGGCGGGATTAAGTTGAATATTTCGCTATGTTCAAGATATTGCTGCCATGTTTTTTCCACTTTGGTCCAAAGCTCAAACCACTTCCTTTGGTGATCTAGATCTTGCGTAGAGTTAGATCGTATGATTTGAGCTTTTTGAATCGCTTTTTGTAGAATTGCATGACCTTCATATAGGGTATGACCCAAGCGGGTTAATCCATAGCCATCAGGATCTATGGTTTCAGGACCTGAGCCTAAGTAAAAGCACTGTTTAGGCGTCAGCGTTTGTAACCAAGCTCTCACTGAGCGGGAATGAGGACCGCCTCCGATCATCAGCAAGCAGTCGCACTGTTCGGCTTGTGGAATTTGATCTGCTAAATCCTGAGCTAAATCTCTGCTACTTCGAGTAAAAGCATCAAAACTACTAAAAGACCAAGGTTTATCTCTAAATTGAGCGCTACTTTCTGTAAAAATGGGCCACTGTGAGAATTGACTGATCTGCTCTAATATAGGTTCAAGTTGTTGAGCATCATGTGGCGACAAAGGTCCACAATAAATGAGCCCTCGCTTTTGGATTAAGCTTGTGATGAGTGCATCGAATAACTTTTGAGGGATCAGACTTGTTACATCCATGCTTACGGGCGAGATTAAAGATGTAAAAAGGGGATTGCTTACCGCTTGCTTTTGTACTGATAAAGAGTTGAGTAAGTCATCACACGCTAAGTCCCACAAAGGTTCTTCAAAGGGTACATTTATATGTGTGGGCGCATGGGGTAGAGTCTGTGCTTGCTGAAGTGCATAAGCGCCAAGCTCTTTCCATGAGCGATTAAGTGCAATTCGAGTAGATGCGGTTGCTTTAAGAGGTTCCACAGGTAAATCAACACTGTGTTTAACATAGCTTCCATATAGATCAAGCTGGTTAATCGTTTGTGCAGCACCACTATTTCTCAGTCGAGGCGGACGATCGGCTGTCATCACGACTAAGGGAATAGCACTATACCATGCTTCGATAAGAGCAGGTAAATAATGGGCACCGGCGCTTCCTGAAGTACAGCACAAGGCAATGGGTGCATGTGTAGACTTGGCCCAGCCTAATGCGACAAAGGCGGCTGAGCGTTCATCAACACAGATTTCATAGGGCAGCAAGTGTTGTAGGGCTAAAGCTAAGGGTGTATTGCGAGAACCTGGAGAAATTACGGCTCCTGATAAGCCCAATTCCATCATGTTTTTAATCATTTCAAGACAGCGCCAAAGCACACTTTGAGCCGGTGAGCATTTTTGAGTTTGTTGGTATTCTTTGGTATCAACAGAAACGCATACTTGATGATCTAATATGGAAGCCATGACATTTGCTTTAGCCTGTGTTTCCTCCCATTCTAGTTCAGCGATAGAGTCGGCAACAATACCCGCACCGGCAAAGACAAAGGCTTGCTCAGCATGAATTAAAGCAGAGCGAATCCCCACGACAGAAGTCATTTCTTGTGCACTATTGCTCCACATCCATGGCGCTGCATAACCACCTCGATGAAATGGTTCTTGCTCATTAATTAACGACAAAGCAAGCTCTTTAGGCGCTCCACCCAAGGCGGGCGTAGGATGAAGGGCTTCAAGGATTTGAAAGCCGCTTATATCTGGCTTTAGCTCACCCATAATAGGAGTTTCTAAGTGGACTAAGTGCCTCAGTGTTTTTATACCACGTTCCGCAATCGTAACCGATTTACACAAATGAGTCAGCGTATCCTTGATCTGTTCAACAACAATGTGATGCTCCTGCTGATCCTTAGGCGCTTGTTTGAGTTCCACGACTAAATCTTTTTTTTCAGCCTCACTCATGTGTTGGTTGAACATCCGGGTACCGGCCAAAGCATGGGTATGGATTGTGTCTTGTTCCATACTAAATAATGTCTCAGGACTTAAACCTACAAAGGTGACTTGTGGTTGCAAAGAAAAGGCAAAGGGAATCTCATTTGTTTGTGCCTTAGCGATTAATTTCTGAAAGACCTTGGCCCCTGACCATTGAGTCGACCCATTGACTACTTTTTTCCATGAACGTGCGAGTACGGCTTTGCTTAGCTTATCTTGGGTACATAAACTTTTAACGGCTTCAATCCGTTTGGACCAAGTCGCAAAGTCTTCTTGGGTTAAAAGAGGACTTAACTGTTCAGGGTTATTTAATAAGACTCGAGATTCGGCAAGTGATTCATTCTCTGATGTTTCTTCAGCTTCTTTATGATGTAAAAGGTCTGTAAATAATGCATTGACTAGACCTAGGTCTTGCTGCGGATTAAGCCAAGCAAGGCATCCACTTTGGGTGAGCTCATCATAGCAAAAGGCAATACTAGGAAACCAAACAGTCCCTAAGCTACCCCAGCCTTTCCAAAGTGAGTCGGTATGGGGTAAAGTTTTATTTTTCTGAGCATGTGCTGAGTAATCATTGAAACGCCGAAGAACTAAGGCCCAAGGTAGCTCCTTTGATTGTGGAACATGCGCATGAGAGTTTTGAATTGTCTTGAGCCTATGTAGATAGCTTTCATGTTGTGAAAGCTCATAGTCACAAGTCTCTCCACTGAAAACAGCATAATGCTTTTGAGAATGAACCCAAGTTCCCCACTTAATCCCTAGACTTTCTGCTTTGAGTGCAAGTTCTTCCGCCAAGGGCAAATTATTTTGCCATTGATAAAAGCAACTACGCCTATATTGCAGGGGCTGGTTGGAGGAAAGCATAAGACCTCTAGGTTGTCGTATGATTTATAAGCTATGGGTTCAAACTACAGAAAAACTAGCTTGTCAAGGTTGAAGCATAAAAAGACTTGAACAAGTGGCAGGCACTTAAAAGAAGTCGCAGGCACTTATTGATTATGTTTACCAAACACTAAACAATAAGTAAATAGCAGACAGGTATAAATAAAAAAGCTTTATCTATTCTAATACTTAAGCTATGTTTATTTTGTGTTAAATAAAGTTTAGTAAGTATTAAACATAGACTTAAGGTGTATTTATGGAGCTTGTTTCAAGTATGTCATCACACATTGATAAAAGAGTGATTTCGGTTTGTGATGCTTGTGGAGACTTTATTGAATATTGGGGATTTAAGTCGATTCATGGACGAGTTTGGACCTATTTGAGTATCTCGGCTCGTCCACTGTCGCAAACAGAAATCGCTAAGGCTTTGGATGTGAGCCGAGCCTCAGTGTGTATTGCGATCAGTGAGCTCAGTGAATATGGTTTAGTGAGACCAAGTTCACACGTACGCCATGCTCCCTATGAAGCGGTGATTGATGTCTGGCCGGTTATTTCTAGTGTTCTTCGTGAGCGAGAATGGATGTTGTTGGAAACGGCTCGGGTAGCATTGGAAGGTGCTTTAAATGAGTTAGAAAGAGCTCAAGAGGATATGCCTAATGAGCCTTGTCTACAGAATTATAACTTTGAGCGAATTAAAATGCTTTTACAGATGACGGAATGGGCACAAAGTATCTTAAAGTTGATCATTAATGCTAAGCTTCCTAGGGCCACTGAGCGTTGGAGTACTTGGATGAGCAAGGCCATGAATTGGAGTTCATCTTTGAAAACAATTTTAGGTAAAGATGATGATTCTTAGGTATCAGAGCGAGATGAGTTAAAGCTGTGAGCCACCTAAATACATAAAGAGACTTGCTCAAGCCTTAGATTGAGGTTACAAGAAGCGCCAATAAAGCTTAGCATAAGCCCTAATGTGAAATGATGCTCATATATAGAAAGCATGCCTTAGTGGTGAAGTATAAGCTTTTGACAAGCCAAGTAGATTACAAAGTCCATTAAAAGTAGTTGTTCATCGTTATTTAGGAGATTGAGATGCGACAAACAAAAACCAAGCATATTTTTGTCACAGGTGGTGTCGCCTCATCGATAGGAAAAGGGATTGTAGCCGCGTCGGTTGGGGCCCTGCTTGAAGCCCGAGGTTTGCAAGTCACTCATATCAAGTTAGATCCCTATGTGAATGTAGATCCTGGAACAATGAATCCATTGCAACATGGCGAAGTGTTTGTCACTGATGACGGTGCCGAAACCGACTTAGATCTTGGGCATTATGAGCGCTTTACCAATGCGCTGATGTCGCAAGGTAATAATATCACTACGGGGCGTATTTACTCACGGGTGATTGAAAGAGAGCGCCGTGGAGACTATCTAGGTGGTACAGTGCAAGTGATTCCACATATCACCAACGAGATTAAAGATTTTGTTAAGGGAAGTGCGCACGGTGTTGATGTGTGTATCACTGAAATCGGAGGTACGGTTGGTGATATTGAGTCGCTTCCCTTTTTAGAAGCACTCCGACAGCTTAAGGTAGAGCAAGGCCGAGGGAATGCGATCAATATTCATGTGACCTTAGTGCCTTATATTAGTGCAGCCGGTGAACTTAAAACCAAGCCCACCCAGCATTCAGTTAAGCGGATGTTGGAAATTGGTATTCAGCCAGAGATTATTGTAGCGCGTTGTGATCGAGACTTGTCTCCGGAGCTTAAAAGTAAAATAGGTTTATTTGTAAATCTTCCCGCAGAAGCGATTATTACCGGTAAGGATGCTTCTAGTATTTATCAAGTTCCCTTAGATCTTCACCGTGAGGGTTTAGATCGGTTGGTAGTTGATTATCTAGATATTTGGACAAGACAGCCTATTCTTGATCGTTGGCGAGAAATCATTGATCGGATTCAGCGTTCTCAAAAAAGGGTGACTGTCGGGGTTGTTGGTAAATATATTGATCTTGTAGATGCCTATAAAAGCTTACATGAATCCTTGCTTCATGGTGGGCTTGCTCATCGAGTAAAGGTAGACTTACGTTATATTGATAGTGAAGAAATAGAAGAACGTGGCGCCGAATGCTTACTTGAAGGTGTAGATTCGATCTTAGTACCGGGTGGTTTTGGGCATCGAGGGGTAGAGGGTAAAATTGCCGCCATTCAATATGCGCGTGAAGAAAAGATTCCTTTCTTTGGGATTTGTTTGGGCTTGCAATTAGCGGTGATCGAATATGCACGTCATGTTGCTAATATACCCCAAGCAACCTCGGTAGAGTTTGCTCCAGAAGCAAAATCACCAGTGATTCACTTGATGGAAACTCAAAAGCATATTGATAAAGTTGGGGGAACCATGCGTCTTGGTGCCTATGCCTGTGTTTTAAAAGAGGGAAGTAAGGCTCATGAAATTTATGGAGCATTAGAAATTTCAGAGCGTCACCGACATCGCTATGAAGTCAATAATGCGTATCGTGATGCTTTGGGGCAAGCAGGGTTGATCATTAGCGGTACCTCTCCAGATGGAGAGCTCGTTGAAATGGTAGAATTAAGTGATCATCCTTGGTTTGTTGCGACTCAAGCCCACCCAGAATTTAAGTCTAAGCCCTTCCAAGCACATCCATTATTCAAAAGCTTTATTGAAGCAGCAATGACAAAGCGTGAAAAATCAGCTAAGATCTGATTCTTCATCAACATTTAATTAGGAGATCGGTTCATGGATAAAGCAAACTCCCCTTCACTTGAGTCAAAGCAAAGTCTTCCAGAGTATGCCCTATTGAGTCGTCGTAATGTTATTAAACTGATTGGCAGCGCCTGTGCAGTAAGCAGTTTAAATGGTTGTGTGATTGCTGATGTATTTACAGAATTGGGCACAAGCTTTGCTTTCGATCTGTCTGATCCCAAATATACAGCGCTTAATACTGTGGGAGAGGCGGTTGACATAGATGATGCCGCAGGGCGTCCAGTCATTTTGATTAGAGTAAATGAAAACGAGATCATGGCGGTTAATCGTATCTGTACTCATACGCAGTGTGATATGAAACTAGGTGCCTTTGGTGCTTGGGATGGTGAGAAGATTATATGTCGTTGCCATAATTCGCATTTTGCGCCTAGTGGTGAAGTCTTGAATGGACCAGCCACAGAAGCTTTACCGGCTTATCAAGTTAATTTTAATGCAAACTCCGGATCTGCAGAAATCCTTTTTAGTGATGAAGAGCCTATGGCCGGAACGCAAGCAGGAGAGACGGCCGGCATGGAGGCAGGAGAGCAAGCGGGCGATACTGCAGGCATGACAGCCGGAGAGCAAGCAGGCGAGATGACAGCGGGTGAAAGCACCATTAGTAATCCCTTTGCGGGGGATGCGAATGCAGTCAGTGAGGGTGAAGGCTTATATCAAAATAACTGTGTATTCTGTCACGGAGAAAATGGTGTAGGTGAGACTTTTCCTGGTGCTGATGCCTTTAATATAGATCAATCGGCTTGGACCGATGCACATTTATACGATGTCATTTCAAATGGGATTACCGGCACTTCCATGAGCGCTTACAAAGATACCTTAAGCGAAGATGAGATTTGGAAAGTGGTAAGTTACTTACGCAGTTTACGCACAGATCAATAAACTCAGAGTTTTAATGAGTTAAGCCCTCATTGCAAAGCCTTGATTCAAAAAGTAAACCGTATTGCAAGTCTGCCAAGCCCAAATTCCAAGTCTAAGCTGTTGGGATCACTTGTTTATAATTTGTGTTTTTCATGCGTCATTACTTGGCGATTCGCATCAATATGTTCAATATGCTTGGAAGATGAATACTTTATACTAAGTTTCGTCCATGTGCGTGTTCAATGATGCAAGATCCATGACTTGTGAAAATGGATGATCATTGGCATAAACAAAACACACTTAAGATCCTGACAGGAGTGAATGATGAATCTAAAATCAAGTCTAAAACTCGTTGTGGCTCTGTTGAGTCTAACTTTAGGTAGTTCGGTTGCCTTTGCTGACTTTGATCCCAAAGATCCAGAGTCAATTATGAAAGAGGTTGAATCTCGGGCCAGTGGTGACAAAAGTAAAAGCCGCTTGGTGATGAAGATTATTGATAAAGATGGAAGAACTCGTGAGCGAGTGGTGCAATCTAGGGCGTTGGAGTTCAAAGAGGGTAGTAAGCAAATCATGTATTTTGAATCACCGGCTGACATCAGAGGAACCGGCATGTTATCCATCGACTATGATGATGGAACCAAAGATGATGATCAGTGGCTTTACTTACCAAGTCTTCACAAGTCTACCCGTATTTCAAGCGGTGAAAAAAGCGGCTCATTTATGGGGACTGATCTAAGTTTTTCAGATATGACCAGTGCGGACCCTAGTCACTACAGCTATAAAATGCTCAAAGACTCGGTCAAGATTGACTTAGATGGTAGCCCCGAAGAGTGTTGGGTGATTGAATCTCGACCTAAAACAGAAAAGGCCAAAAAAGAAACAGGCTATGTCAAATCACAGGTGTGGGTCAGCAAGGCTAAAATGATGCCGGTACAAATCAAGTCTTATATTCGTAAAGGCAAAAAGATTAAGTACATCCAATTTAAGAATATCAAAAAGATTGATGACCTGTGGACAACACATACAATCATTGCCCGCACCACACGAGGTAAAAGTGTTGAATCAACCACGGTATTACAATTTAGCGAGATGAGTTATAATAACTCGGATGTCACGCCCGATTTGTTTGTTCAATCTCGTCTTGAGCAGGGTTTATAATTAAACGAATATCATCGGACCGATTTATTCAAGTTTGATTACTTCGTTTAGATCAAAGTCTTGCTTAGAAAAGTGGGATCAAATGCAAAAGTTTGGTGGACTATATCTTGGCTGTCCCCAATGGCATGTACGACAGTGGAACGAGAGTATTTTTCCTCCAAAAACCCAAGCGCGTGATGCCCTAAAGCACTATTCCAAAGTCTTTAATAGCGTTGAGGGCAATACTACCTTTTATGCGGTACCCCCCAGCCATATTGTGCAACGTTGGACCGAGTCCTTACCTAGTGATTTTCGCTTAGTGCTTAAGTTTCCACAAGAAATCACCCATGAGCGCTTACTTGATCAAACGGCCTTGCAGCAGGCTCAACGCTTTATGGAGCATATGAGTCCATTAGCAGAACGCCTTACTTATACCTTGATTCAGCTTCCAGCCCAGTTTGATCAACGCTACTTTAATCGACTGTATCGTTTTTTAATGGCTTTACCCAAGCAGGACTCACAGGGCTATGAAAGACGATATGCAGTTGAGCTGAGAGCGGTTAGTTTAACGCAAGCTAGTCCACAAAGTCCGGGGCTTTTTGAAGAAGTTAATCAGCTTCTCAGTGCAACCGCCACCGAAAGAGTATGGATGGATACACGCCCTTTGCGAGCGGCACCAGAACCTTGGGATGAGGCCACCCAAATCGCTAGACAGCGTAAACCTAATTTACCGGTTTATCCAATTGGTTTAGGCCCCTCACCTATGGTGAGATATGTTGCTCATCCGGATATACAAGCCAATAAAACTTGGTTAAAGCCTTGGGCACAGGTTTTTGCACAATGGTTAAGTGAAGGTCGACAGCCTTTCTTTTTTGCACATTATCCTGGCGAAGTTTTTGCGCCACAGGTGGCTGATTTATTTTATTCATTATTACAAGAACTCATGCCGGATTTACCTAAGCGACCATTATGGCCCTCTGAACGGCAGACATCTCTTTTTTAAGGGACTTTGGCCTTAGTCGAGCTTTCTCATATCAAGAGTCTTGATCCTTGATTTAAATGTGGCATCCTTTTGAGTGATCATTAATCGCTTATGAAATCGCTCAAAAGGAGAACTCATGGATATTCAACGTGCTCAAAAACTGATTAATCAAACTTGGGATGAGTCAATTACTCCGACTCTTGAAGACTATATTCGAATTCCTAATAAATCCCCAGCCTTTGATCCCAATTGGGCCAGTCATGGATATATGGATCAGGCGGTGAACCTAGCCCATGATTGGGTTAAGAAAAGGTTGCCGGAGGGAGCACACAGCGAAGTCTTACAGCTTGAGGGACGTACGCCAGTCCTCATTGTTGATATTCCGGGCACAGCTGATGGTAATATTTTACTGTATGGTCATTTAGACAAGCAACCAGAAATGACCGGCTGGCGTGAGGACTTAGCGCCATGGAAGCCTGTGATTGAGGATGGCAAGCTCTATGGGCGTGGTGGTGCTGATGATGGGTATGCCGTATTTAGTTCTTTAACTGCCATCAATGCGGTACGTGAACAGGGCTTAAGTCATCCACGCTGTTTTTTGTTGATCGAATGCTGTGAAGAAAGTGGCTCATATGATTTACCGCCTTATATTGATGCCTTGCAGGCACGTATTGGTGAGCCGGATTTAGTCATTTGCTTAGATTCGGGAGCGGGTAATTATGAGCAACTTTGGCTAACAACCTCCTTACGAGGCTTAGTCAGTGGTACTTTAAAGGTTGAGGTCTTGAGTGAAGGCTTACACAGCGGTGATGCAAGTGGCGTGGTGGCCTCGAGTTTTCGTATTGCTCGACAGCTGATTGAGCGCTTGGAAGATGCCCAAGATGGAAGCATTAAGTTAGCAAGTCTAAATGCCGAGATTCCTAAACAGCGTATTGAGCAAGCCCAAGCCAGTGCTGAGATATTAGGTGATATTGTAGCCGAGCGCTTTCCTTATGTGGGTTCAATGCGTCCGGTGAGTGAGGATCATATCACGCTTTTACTAAATCGAACTTGGCGGCCGGCTCTGTCGGTCACTGGGGTGGGGGGTATGCCAGCGATTGATAATGCGGGGAATGTATTAAGACCCAAAACCGAGTTACAGTTAAGCATGAGAACGCCACCCACAGTAAAGGCTGAAGATGTATATCATGAGGTAAAGGCTTTGTTAGAGTCCAATCCTCCTTATGGAGCCAAGGTGAGTTTTGAGGGTGATGGAGCTTCAGGATGGCATTCACCTTTATTAGAGCCATGGCTGACTCAAACCTTGGATAAGGTTTCGCAAACATGGTTTGGGCGTGATTGTATGTATATGGGTGAGGGCGGTACAATTCCTTTTATGGGGATGCTTGGTGCTAAGTTCCCTAATGCGCAGTTTATGATTACCGGTGTTTTGGGGCCTAATTCTAATGCCCATGGTCCTAACGAGTTTTTACACTTGGACATGGCCAAAAAGCTGACGGGCTGTGTTGCGCAACTGATTGTCGAGTTTACTCAGCGTTAAGCGACTATTCACCTACAGGTAATATTCGGTTTATTATGCGGCTGATCGTGACAATCTCAAGCAAGAGGCAAGCAAGAGTTGATTCATCATAACAATCAAACAGAGGAAGACTTATGGAACTTGGGATTTTTTTGGCGAAAAGTGATGAAGCGATTAAATATGTAAGCTTTGCTCAATCAGAAATAAACTTTGGCCGTTCGGAAAGCTTATTGCCCGAGGAGCATGTTTTGCGATTGCGAGTCCTCAGGGACAAGAACATGTGGCCGAATCAGTTGCGGGCGTAATAATGCAAGAATACTGTCAAGCAAAGCGCTTTGGTTTAGTCGGTGTTCAGCATCATTTAGGCCATGACTCTGCTTGGTTTGATCTACCCTTTAGTAATGAGGGTCTTAATCAAGCCGCTTCTTTATTATTAGAAGGAGTAATCGTCAGTGACCATCCGGTTTTAGCGGGTGATAAATTATTTGATGTATTGGCAAGTGTACCCTCAAGTATGGTTTTACTCAGTGCTAAAAACCCCGAAGCGGCATTTCATAAAATCCGTTGGCGCTCTGTGCACAAGCATTTGGCCAATCAAGCGGTGAACATGGTAATTTTTGCCAAAGAAGTAAATGGCCAAGCCCAATTAACCTCAATTCACAGTTATGCCACAGGCGAAAAGGTATATGGTCGTTAGCTTAACGAGGCAGTTTAATTAGTTTAATATTATGTGTAAAAAAAGAAGAATTGATATATATTATTCTCTTTTTTAGAAAATTGTGACATATAATTAGATATTTTTACAAATTAATGGCAAAAAATAGAATCTACATTTGAATAAACTAGTCATTTATGAGTCCCTAGAGATCCTTCAATTAACCTACTTTGAAAGAAAGAAGAAAGATGATCTCTAAACCTAAGATTCTTTTTATCCTTTTAATGAGTTCGACTTTGATCTCTGCCTGTGGTGGCTATAGCAAAAGCTGTAGTGATGGGGTTTGTACCATTGTTGAAAATGGAGTGACTCGTTATGAGGGCGACGCAGAGAAGATTGCTAAGATTAAAGCAAACGAAGAAAAAGCTGCAGCCAAAAGACAAGAGCTGTTTAAAGAGATTGCTGAAGCACCACGAAAGCCCGAAGATGAGGTTATTCGTATTGCCTTGGTGCCTATGGCTCACCCCGACATGAAAGAGTATCAAGATAAATATCTTGCCATGATCCAAGATGAGTTTAAAAAGGATAAGGCCTTTAAAGTCATCACCAAAAAAGCCTTAGATAAGGATCTAAAAAAGCGTAAGATGAACATGGCTTTAAATATTGCTTTCAGTAATCCAGGTTCACTGATGTCCGGTTCTGGCGTCAAGAGCGGTTCTCCCAAAAAGGAAGAAGCGCAAACCCCACAGGCACTTGCCGAAGATGTACAAGTTTTTGGCGGAGCGGCCGATGCCTTAGTCTTTATTGACATTGGTGTAGAGAAAAAAACAGGGATGCTCAAAGGTGCAACCGCTTTGGCCACCTTCACACTTCCTCATTTTAAAACCAATGTCACTTCCACATATAAGTTTGCAGAAGACTCTAAAAGCTTTATGGGTGAAAGCACCTCTAGTGTTTCAGCGGTGGGCCTAACCGATAAAAAGAAGGTAGCAGGCTTTAACCTTGATAAGATTAAGAGAAGTCTTAAGAAAGATGTGCCTGCCATCAAAAGCATGGCCAAGTTTATCAAAGCTAAGGCTAATACTTTGCGCGGAACAATGCCCAGCTTAGCTGCGCTCAAAAAAATCCATGCCAAGCAAAATCCTGATGGAAATGCAGAACATAAAAAAGGCAAAACGAAAGCACTGATGAAGGGCTTAAAAGGTCTTTTTAAGAAAAAATAAGATCACATCAAGTGCCCTATTCGCTTTAAGTAAACCTTTGAATAAACAAGTGAGTCAAAAATGCACCATCGTTTAATCAGTAAAACGAAGATAAATGATGCTCAATTTGCTGGGGAAACTTAAAGATCTTTGATCGTAATTGTTTATTCGGCTTATTCGGCTTCTGCAATCACAAATGTATAAGCAGCAAAGCCCGGATCAACTGAGCAAGGACCTGACGAACTAATATTCGCTTGGAGCTCTAATTCGTATTCTCCAGCAGTTGTAGGCGTTCCTGACAACTCGCCAGTGGCCTCATCAAACTGTAGGCCATCAGGGGTAAGATTAATTATCCAACTCACTTCGTCTTGAGATCCACCTAGTGCATTAAAGTCTACAAAGTATTCAACTCCAACAATGCCATTTGGGATCTCAGATGGTTCAATGGTTGGACCAACAGCACCGCAAGATATATTTTCCATTGTACCGGCTTCAGTACCAGCCTCAGTACCAGCCTCGGTACCTGCTTCAGTACCTGCC
>CAKZRU010000144.1 GCA_937146725.1 uncultured Myxococcales bacterium | reverse complement strand
AGCAAAAGAAACGGTCGTTTGTTTAGAGCAACTTCATAAAAGTATCTCTCAAACGGGTGAGTACTTAATTCTGGTGAGTTCTTCTTGTCTTATGAATGGCGTAGAAGATAGTTTGGATGTAGGCTTGAGTCCTATAAAAACACAAGTCAGTTCAAATGAAATTGAGTGGGAGTTCAAAATATTGGGTGAAGATTCAAAAATTGCTGAATTGAAGTTTATCTTTCATCGACCTCAAATCATTCAGGCGATCAATGAACTTCCTAAAAAAACTCTGAATAAGTAAGGACTTTATTCCTCATGTATTTTCGAATGTAATCTCGAAGCCTGCTGATAGAATCTGTAATCGGTCCATGTAAAAGCATTCGGTCATCTCGAACGAGTTTTATAAAATGATTCTTCTATTGATTCTTCTATTATTAAATTAGCTCACGCTATTACTCCACAACCAACTCTTGTCTTTCCACCAAAAAGTCAAAGGATAATTCTGATAAACCTTTACCGTCTACTTGTCCATTCCAAGCGCCATGTCCTGCCGGATTACCATTTTGTTGAGTGATGGTGGCGAGCTCACTGTATATATTTAAGGAGTTATAAATCTCTTGGAGTGCTAGTGAACCTTCATAAGGCGTAACCAAATCCATGCCGGTACCATGCGCCATGAATAACTCTGGGTCATTGCTGTCATAGCGATTTAGGCCATAGACCATTTCAAATACATCAAGCTTAAGTTTAGAGCCCCAAAAGTAAACGATACTTTTTATATTATAGCTTGCATCAAGGTTTGTCGTGGTCAGTGTGGGATCTTCCTCAACAGACATCTCATCCCGAAAGTCCTCTTGATTTGATATGCCTAAAGCAACAGTGGTGATCGCTCCTGCTGATGCGCCACCTACTGCGATATAATCGGTATTGATTTCATAATTGCTTGCATTTGCTACTATCCAACGAAGAGCCGCTTTGGCATCTCTTTGAGTCGTATACATAGCAAGTGCCTGTTGGAAGTTAGCAAGGTTATCTGAGCCTTCCATAACACTTTCGATCCATTCTTGAGGGACGATTCCTTGATAAAATTCGATCATTTGTTCAAGAGACATGTTGCTCAAGCTACGCTCACATTGCGGTATAGTTTCTACATAACATAGTTCCTCTGTGGTACGATAATCGATAGAGGCAAAGACCCAACCTCTTGCAGCATAATAGCGAGCCATTTCTATGATTTCAGGCTTGGTTTTAGTCCCACCTTTAAAGCTACCACCATGGATAAACATGAAAACCGGCCGATTTGTCGAGTTTGAATCCGGATAGTACATATCGAGCTTGAGCGGGACAGGCACAGAAGTAGTGCTCGTTCCATTGTATGCAAGTCCCTCAGCAAAAGTGATATCAAGATCCTCTAGCACCGGATAAGTCGACTCAGATAGTACTCTTGGCACACTGTTAGTGTCTGCATTTAGCCCTTCCATATCAGAATCATTAGAGATGTTCATCTCATCGTTTGATCTATCTTGTCTGCCTGCATTACAAGCATTCAAAAAGTAGAAAAGCATAAGAAAAATGATTGTTTTGTTCATGTGTTTAGCCTTAGAAAGATTTTAATATATCTAAGATAACATAAAATGTCTCAATCTACATAAACTATTGATTTGCATAGTCATTTAACTTCTGGAGTCCCCATGACCTTAATCGCATGAAGCCCACCATGAGGTAGAAGCATAATACATATATGAGTGGCTGCAAAATTAAGGTTCGACTTGATATGCATAGCGTCTTTGTTGAGTTTAAAAGTCGCTTCCAAATTCCAAATCTCATTTGCTGTCGCAGTAATAGAATAGGTGGGTGTATTTAACTGACCTTGATGTCGCTCACTAAAAGCTTTCTTTAAGTTATCAGTTTTAAAGCTTTCGCCTTCGCTAGAACTAACCTCCCAAAGCGGACAGTCCTCTTTTTTGAGCGTATAGTCCTCTGGTAATTGCGCACTAAACACCCAAGCTGAACGCAAATAATTGTTCACATGTCGATAGGTGTCAATCATGATTTCATTCACAGTTCCGTGAATAATGGGGAAAACAGCTTGAAGCCCCATAGCGCTTCTTGAGGTTTCCCATCCAAGCATATGCTGCGTCGAGCGGTCCGCTTGTTCACTAAGCGCAAAATCAGGTCCGCCAAAGAAATCATCCTCTTTAAACAATACTTTAGAGTTTTTTGAGAGCCAAGTCAGCGCAGGAGGCTGGATACTCGCTTTATCGCCAAAGGCCCAAATCCTTGTGATTCCTCCGGCTTTAAAATGGAGTATAAGTCGGGTTGCGGTAAATTGAATATCATTAAACCAATGCTCGGCATCAGGCTGTAAGTCAGCGATATGCAGGATATGTTGCTTATCGAGCAGATCATCAATCAAGGTCACCTTAACATCACTCGCAGGGTTACCCGCAAAAAACTGAGTACTTATGCACAGGGTTTGTACCTCGGTGCGTTGATCAAAGAGAATGACCGCATGCTCTCTGTGATTAGGGTCATAATGATGAATCAATTCTATTGGTTTTGCTTCACTTGGTTCGGATTCATGTCCACCCATTCGATAAGGCTCAATCCCCTCATAAATCTTGCCAATATGGCTGTAAGCATCCTGATCAAATTGTGGTTTATCCAATGAAACAAAAGTATGAGGGTCAGTGAAGGAACTCTCTGAATACTCAATCAGTGATAATTTTACTTGCTCAGCTAACGAGTCAGGTTGAGTAGATTGACCTTGAACTGTTGAGTACTTTGACTGTGTTGGCATTAATGCTCCATTTCTAAATAAATCAAACTCAATCGGGCAGCTAGTTAATTGAGTGAATAGGGCTTTTAGTGAATAGGGCACTTAGTTTGCCATAGGGAACTTGGCTAAGCAATATAGCCAGTTAATGGTCAATAGATTGAATCGCTTGTTGTAGCTCCATTTCAATCTTTACTAACTCTGCTTTGATGTCTGGTAAGCCTAATATAGCCTCTTGTTCTAAATGAGATTGGATGAGGGAAAGGAGTTCCTTAAAAACAGCCAGCGTCCATGGTGGATTGAATGAAAGCAGTATATCAACGCCTTGTATGGGCCATGGCTGATTCCATTTTTCACTCCACTGTTCAGTGGGATCAAAGTAGTCGCTCATTAAGTTTATAATGCGAAACAAGATCTCGACTCTCCATGCCTGAGGCAGAGTAGCAAGATGATCTAACTCAATTGGTATTTTACCTATATTCCTAATCATTTTTTGGAGCTCTCGTGTGTAACCACTCCCAATCGGTAAACCTTCAAACCAGCCAAGTTTACCATCAATCATGACTCGCTTGACTTCAGACTTCATAGTGCTCAAAGGAAGACAGGCCCAGCGTTCTAGATTGGCCAGATCAGTTTCTTCTAGGCTTTCATGAGGTGAAGAAAGCTTCAGCAGTCTCTGAAAAGCGATCCTTTGAGCTGTTAAACTTGCAACTTTGGTCATGTCCCAAAGTCCATTAATCCCAACCTTACCTCCAAGAAGCGTAAGCGTTTCAATCATCGTGAACACATCGAGTTTTGGGTATCGGCCTAGGGTATAAGGGATCAATTCAAGGACTTGAGCTTTCATCTTCTCGCCTTTTCTCCTGTTGATTAAAACCTGCAAGGCATTAAGGCGACTAAGTAAATGTGAGGAGTTTGCTAAAGTGTAAAATATCTGATTCTCGGTGGTCAGCAGAATGCTTAGGTGTTGAATTGCCTCAGCATCCTCTTTTAAAGCCCGTTCTTGGATATATTGAGTAATGGCTTTGCGGTGTTCATCACACTCCGCTAAACAAGAGATTTGATGTACTAAATCTGAACGCAATCTTGGAGCCTCGTCATGTTCAATATGAGTAGTGGGCGTCTTTGTGTAGATGGATAGAAACTCTGTTAATTTCATAAGACTATCTTTCTAACAATTTGTACGAATATTTGAATGAGTAATATGACAAATGCACTACTGCATTAGTAAAAATACTTTAGATCTAATCTAGCAAAAATATAAATTTTATACCTTAATCTCAAAGATTTTTAGTTGTCATTTACTTCAGCTTATCCCATATAGAAAGTCGATAATTAATCGATCTCTTCTTGAATTGGTCTATATATGAGAAAATCTTTTTATAAACTTAGCATTTTATGCTTAATCCTCCAGTTCAGCGCTTGTACACCAACTTTCCATCAGGATATTCAAAGGTTGAACCATATCCCTTTTAGGGCAAAATTTAATCTTAAAAAAACAGTTAACTCAGGCCAAGAATTAAGTCCTCAGGGCACAAAAATAACGGTACTTTCTGATTGTGGAGCAGTGACTTGTAAGCAGATGCAAGGGGAGTTATTTGGGTTCACAGACCAAAAACTGTTTGTATTGGAGCCTAAGGCATCCTGCTTAACCGGAGTGAGTATTTCATCGGTTGACTATCTTGTTGTAGATAATGCTTACCACATTGATGTTTTGGGCTTTAATGAGCGCTTGTTTAGCTTGGATAATTATGCTCGATTTAAAGGAAACATTAAATCCAGGTTAGAACCTTTCTTTTTAAAGTGTATGTTACCTAAGGAGAACCCCAAAGATCAAAATAAAGAACAAGTCACTGACACTACGGCTCATAATACAATTCAAACGGCCTCCAAGCATAAGGCTCGGTTCTTAACACCAAAGCGGACAGCTGGGATCAATATGGTCAGTAGGAGTCTACAAAAAGACTGGAGTCTTCGGGTTGATATGGGAGGTGGTGTTAACCTTAACTTTAGTGATGGCGAGGGCTTAGCTGAAAACTTCACAGGGTTAATTTCTTTTAGGCCCACTATGCATCTTTTTTCATGGTTACGATTTCACCTACGTACCGACCTTGCAAGTAAAACACGATCAGGCGCCACTTCCACTAGAAATGCCATCTATTCCTATTCGGAAGAAACTGAACCTCAACAATTTAATGATATACGCTTTAGCAGAAAAAGTCATTTCTTAGTCGGTTTTGGGGGAGAATGGGTCTTTTGGCGTCAGCTTGCGAGTGAGCTTGTTTTTCGTATGGATCTTGCAATTACGCAGCTTGAAAGTTCTTACTATTATGGCAGTACATTGAACTCTAATACCTTAGAACGAATGACTGTGGAATATGCATTGGGTCTTCGTTTTCCGGTGAGTAAGCTTAATTTAGGCCTATATTTGTCCTATCAGAATATCGATGCTCCCTTAATTTTTAATCAAGAGCAACAATACTTCAGTGAAGAGAAAACGCTTGATTATCTCAATCTTACCCTTTCGTTTGAGCTTTGATTTATAGGATAAATAACATGAAAATTAGCACGATTATCCTCACAATTACTCTCATTTTTTCAGGTGGAATACAGTCTAGAACTGTATATGCAGAGCCTAATGCTGAACTTAATTTTCATCACTTTACCGGGCAGACTATGGCTGCTATTAGACACCAAGATGATGCACTAAATGACTCTATTTCTTCAGAGGATGAGTACACTTCTGAGTCTAGTAATGATCTGCGTAATCTAGGAAATAAAGCCCTAATGGTGCTTGGTATTGGCTCTATGGCTGTGGGAGGTTTAGGTTTAATTGCAAGTGGCTCATCACCTGGTAGTGGTAGTTTAGATCAAACCGTTGCATTGGCGAGTTTGGTACTTCTCACAGGTGGAGTGATTGGCACTGTTTTGGGCCATCGTGGCTTGAAATCAGGTAAAATAGAACAAAAACGTTTAACCCGAAAATATAAAAACTTAAATAGATCAGACCCAATTAAAGCCCAATACTTAAGGCGAACTGAGCTTAAATCAAACCTTCAATTATACGCCATGTGTAATAAGTTATCAGGGGCAAGTACTGTTTCTTTCGGTTTAATCACCGGTGCCATAATTATACTAGGGCCAAACCAAGCAATCGGAGAGCTTGGTGCACTGGCTTTAGTATCAGCAGGTATTTGGTATTATTGTGGAAAACAATACTTTACGATTAAAGAAAAACTACAAGCACCATGGCGTCCGCTCACTCACTCATCTCCTTTAAGATCACAAACATCCGAATGGCTTTTACCATCGGCTAACTCAAATAGTCTTGGATTAAGCTATGGCTTTACTTTTTAGGTCATAAGTATTCAGAAAGGATGACAATGTTTGTCTACAAAATACTCAGCGAGCAAGAATGGGAAAGTGCTAAAACTACTGCTATGTATGCCGGGTCAGCACTTGATCAAAAAGATGGTTTTATTCACCTATCTACCCAAGAGCAACTTCCTCAAACTTTAGCTCTATATTTTAAAAATCAAGAGGGTTTAAGACTGCTATCTTTCTTGGCCAATGACCTTGAAGAACTCAAATGGGAAAAGTCACGCAATGATTTATTATTTCCACACTTATATGCAGACTTACCTATGGATAAATGTGTGGAAAGCTGGATATTAGCTCTAGCTCACAATGGAGTCCCAATTCTTCCATTTCGCCCATTAAACGCTGATTAATAACTTACTTGAGGCCCATTAAAATAGCTCACCTTGCTGGGCGCTTTGTAGGCCTGCTTGCTTTTGAGCATTAAACTTGGCTTGTAGACTTGGAGGAACGTCTGATCCGGTGCTGTTGATACGCTGTCTGAGGCTTTGAGTATCTGAAATAATCTGCTGTCGTCTGTCATCTGTCATTTTGGCCACATGCTTAAGCGTGAGTCCCATTCGTGGATTTTTCTTAAACTCAGCTTCATGCCTAATCAGAAAGTCCCAATATAAAATATTAAAGGGGCAAGCCTGCTCTCCCTCTGATTTCTGAACCGAATAAATACAGTTTTTACAGTAATTACTCATACGATGAATATATTTACCGCTTGAACAATAGGGTTTTGAGGCCATAATTCCACCATCAGCATAAAGAGCCATACCCAGTGTATTTGGCAATTCAACCCATTCAAAGGCATCAATATATACCGCTAAATACCAGTCGCAGACTTCTTGAACTTTAGCACCATATAAAAGCGCAAAGTTTCCGGTCACCATTAAGCGTTGAATATGATGAGCATAGGCGTGTTCGCGAGTATTGCGCACAGCTTCGGCAATACAGCGCATACCTGTTTTACTCTCATCCCAATAAAAGGCAGGCAAGTCATGGTCTGCTTGTAAGGCATTAAGCTGCCCATACTCAGGCATATATGCCCAATACAGCCCTCGTACATACTCACGCCAACCTATAATCTGACGAATAAAGCCCTCAACAGCATTAATCGGTGCTTTACCAGCTTGGTAAGCTTGTTCTGCGGCTTGGCATATTTCTAAGGGATAAAGTAAGCCAATATTAAGCGAGCTTGAAAGTAAGCTGTGAAACAGAGTATCTTCTGATTCTACCAAGGCATCTTGATAGTCACCAAACTTGGGCAAATAATGTTCGATAAAATAATCGAGAGCCCTTAAAGCTTGGTTTCGTGTGACCGGCCAATTAAAGGCTTCAAGTGACCCAAAATGATGTCCAAACTTTTCTTGTACCAAGGCAAAGACATCTTGATCAATTTGATCCTTATTGAACTCTAATCTTGCCGGTGGTGTGCCACCATCATAGCGCTTACGATTATCATGATCAAAATTCCATTTATCCTGTACCGGTTTACCATTTTGCATAAGTAGACCGGTTTTTTGACGAACTTTGCGATAAAAATGCTCCATGCGTGGCTGTTTACGACCCTGCAAAAAGTCTTGGAATTCGCTATGGCTGACCACAAAACGATCATCTTCCAAAAGGGTAATAGCAAGATTATGACTCGGCCCAGCATTTAAAAAAATCTCTTTTAAACGCCATTCTCCGGGCTCGGTTAATATCCATTCATTCACGTTTTTGACTTGGCTTAGGTAAGCCATTTGGCTGATCAGATCGCCTTGATTGTTGGGATCATCAAGAGTGTAATAATTGACCGTATATCCTTGTTGAATCAGTTGCTCAGCAAAGTGTCGCATAGCCGAAAAAATAAGCGCAATCTTTTGCGGATGATGCTTTACATAGCTAGCCTCGGCATATACTTCTGCCATCAGGATTTCATCATCAGGATTTAAGCTTTTGAGCGAGCTTAATTGATCGCTTAATTGGTCACCAAGAATTAAACATAACTTCTTCAACAGGGGCCACTCTTTCAGTTTAATTTATTTGTAAAATGATGACTGAAATAGGCCCTAAGATTCGATTGAAATAAGTTTATTAAGTGAGCAAAGCTTTTATTTTCGTTGATAGATAAAGTTGTCTTGACGTGGACCTGCTCCAATATCGCCAAATGGTCCACTCACATTTTCAACTTGAACAACAGTTTCGATCCCATCAACAAAGTATTTAGCGCGTGAAGAGCTTAAGCGACTAAACTCGCCTGCTTCATTGTAAGGAGATGTTGAATAGAATATTCTCATACCAAATCCTACACTATAATAGGTGTTACTACTCGCAAACCCTTGACCGGTGATGTATCCAAGCAGTTGTTGAGCGGCTTGTTGCTGCGTGAATCCTGTACCTGACCAAACTGCTTTAAAGCCTCCGGAAGTATACTTTACAGCGTAGTGAGTACCATATTGCTGTCCGGATGGACGAACCGGACCGGTTAGATCTGAACCATTACAATCCTCATCAATTCCATTATTGGGAATCTCATTGGTAGGTTGGCCGGCCACACAAGAATTGCTTGTAGAGCCATTATTACAAACAAATTGACCATTTCTTTCACAGGCACCAATACCACAGGTTGTTGGAGCACCGCTGTAATGTTCATCTATCCGACCATCACAGTCATTATCAACATTATTGCAAGAGCTATCCACTGTTGAGTTTTGGTTATTGGGTGAACAGGTGGAACTTTCTACCCCGTTATTGCAAGTGATTACTCCGGTGTCTTCACATACACCCTGTCCACAAGTCACTGGTCCACCGACAAAACTTTCATCTATGGAGCCATCACAGTCATCATCACGATTATCACAGTCGCTGTCATCACCGGTAATTGTGCAGGCATCTTCATCAATTTGGCCATCACAGTCATCATCACGGCCATTGCTGTCTGTGTCATCACCGGTAGGATCACCGGGCGAGCATGATCTAATCACATTTCCGCCAATACAGCGCTTCGTTCCTTCGCTACTGCATACCCCTACGCCACAAGTTGTGCCACGAACTCCATAGCCTTCATCAGGTGTACCATCACAGTCCTGATCCACATTATCACAGCTATTATCAGTAGTGGCTAAGTGATTGTTGGGCACACAATTTCCACCACTTTCAACCCCATTAGAACAAGATCTGAATCCTGTACTTGCACACATGCCATTGCCACAAGAATATGATCCACCCACAAAGTGTTCATCCGTTCGGCCATCACAGTCATTATCAACATTATTACAGCTGTTATCTGTGCCAAAATAGACCGGCGGATCGCAGACATCACGCACCGAGCCATCAACACAAGCAGTCATGCCAGGTTGAGTACAGACGGAACCAAAGAGGCAGGAGGTGGGTTGTGGCACATAAGATTCGTCTATGCGGCCATCACAGTCATCATCAAGGCCGTCACAATCGCTGTCATCACCGGTTTGTGGTAATTCAACACAGTTGTTTTGCTCTTGGCCATTTACACAGGATGAAGCCGCCGTATTGTAGCACACACCCTGCCCACATTCATCGGTATGTATTGGATAGCTTTCATCGCTTTGAGCATCACAATCGTTATCTAAGCCATCGCAGTTGGCATCATTGCCGGTACTTGGTAATTCCACACAGTTATTTTGGACTTGGCCGGCCACACAAGATGAGAAAGCGGTGCTGTAGCAAACGCCCACGCCACATTCCTGCTGCACTGGCGGGTATGATTCATCATTTTGACCGTCACAGTCGTTATCTAAGGCATTACAATCGGCATCATTACCGGTTTGAGGTAATGGCACACAGTTGTTTTGAACTTGACCCTGAATACATGAGGATTCCGCAGTATTATAACAAACACCAATGCCACATTCATCAATTACCGGTGGATAGTGCTCATCGCTTCGATCATCACAGTCCTGATCAAGTAAGTCACAGTCAGCATCATTGCCGGTAGAGGGCAAGGGTACGCAGTTGGTGGCTTCTACACCGTCAGTACAACTACTGCTGCCCACAGCATAACATACACCAAAGCCACAATCGGTTCGGCCAGAAGCAAAGGCTTCATCAGTACGGCCATCACAATCGTTATCCAAGCCATCACAGGTGCTTTCATCATTGAGTTGAGGCTGTAAGGGCTCACATTCGCTTTGGTAACTCCCCTCAATACAACGGGCTGTACCACTGCTTGCACATTCGCCAAAACCACAGCTAATTTCTTCTTCAACAAAGCTTTCATCAACTTGGCCATCACAGTCATCATCTCGGCCGTCACAATCACTATCATCACCGGTAGGTGAACGCTCAAGGCAACGATCGGTCACCACACCACCAGTACAGCGAGTCATAGAAGTATCGGCACAAACGCCTTGCCCACAGCTTACCTCAACCGAAACATAGCTTTCATCAAGTTGGCCATCACAGTCATCATCATTTCCGTCACAACTGGTATCGCTTAAATTCGCTAATGCAGCCTCACAGTCAAAGTTTGCAGCACCATTTGTGCAAGTTAATGGGGCTGTCACCGCACAATCATAAACTCCGGCACCCGGACAAGGCATCGCTACACTTTCAAAAGCCTCATCACTTTGCCCATCACAATCTTGGTCAATGCCATCGCAGGAGCTGTCATCACCTTGCGCTGGACTCGGTGTACACAGCTCTATTTCTTGGCCCTCTTCGCACTGACTTAGACCCGAAGTTGCACACACACCAAGGCCACATACAATCGTGCTTGGTTCATAGTCTTCATCAACACGGGTATCGCAATCGCTATCGATTCCATCACAGCTCGCATCGTTTTCAGCGGGCTCTAAGGGGGTACATTCTTGCTCAGCTACACCATTGAGACAGCGGGTTAAGCCATTAAACGCACAAGCGCCCACACCACAGCTGACTGGCTGTCCCACATAGCCCTCATCAATGTTACCGTCACAGTCTTGGTCAATGCCATCACAGTTATCATCAGTTTCTGTGCTGATACTTGGAGTACAGTTGGTAATTTCTTGGCCTTCTTGGCACAGCACGACTCCGTCCGCTTGGCACACACCAAAGCCACAGCTAATCAGCTGGGTGGCATAGGCCTCATCAACATTACCGTCACAATCTTGATCGATCAAATCACAATCATCATCATTGCCCTGGGGCGGTTCCATCATGCATGAATCACCTAATTGTCCTAGATTACAAGAACTTAGCCCCTCACCTTGACAGACACCTTGACCGCAGGTGGTTCTTTCGATTACAAAATCTTCATCGGTTTGCCCATCGCAATCACTGTCTAAACCATCACAAAGGTCTGGGCTTTCAAGGGCGGTACCCGGCGTACAATCCTCAACCCATTCTCCATCAACGCAGTAAATTTCACCATTGCTTTGGCAGGCCCCTTCTCCACAGGTAATCGGCATCCTTTGTCCGGAAGCACAGGATCTGCCGGTTGGCGCTAGGTAAACCGTATCAATCACCGGTCCATTGGTGACAGCTAAGATATCGTAGGTACACCCATTAGCAGTGTAACTTAGGTTGCTTGCATGAAATAGACCTTGATCGCTTAAAACGCCACCGCTGTATGGCCATGCGCTCACCGAAATCTGATGATCATTTTCTATGGTTGAACACTCACTATTGATTCCGCTTGCACCATAATATTGATAGACTTGGCCATTCTCAAAGGAAAAACGGTAATACTCGTTGCTTTGGTCATCTTGTAAACAAGCTTCATGAATTTCTTGCCCAAAGCTAATTTCAGTGCTTTCGATAAACGCTTCTTCACGAATGGTCATCAAGGTACATGAAATCACCGGATCACATTGGCCCAACCAGCTTCGATTTGCTAAATCATAGGCCAAATCACCTTGAAAGCCCTCATCGCATTGGCAGAATGGCGCTAAAGACGCATTGGGTGGACATTCTTGAGTATTACAACTCTCGCCATCACCCTCATAACGAGGTTTACATTCGCAATACGGCTCTACAGGATCGGACACGCAAACAGCATTTGGGTCACAGATGACTGAGCCGCATTGATTAGGATCAGATGGACTGGTGGTACCGGACACAGAAAAGTCAGGATCGCTCAATGCTGTCCCACTTGGACTTGGGATATCACCAGCCATCATGGAGCCCGCTAGACTTTCACCGGCTGGTATTGGCGTTTCGCCAGCAACACTTTCACCAGCAACACTTGCACCGGCAATACTTTCACCGGCTGTATTGGTTAAGATTATTCCTTGGTCAGCATTAGGTACTACATCAATACCCTCGCATGAAAGCATAAAACTTAGGCCAAATAGAGGAATTATCTCTCTAAAACTAGATGATCTTTTTAACATGAGATTCCTTGCGGTGATTCTGTGTAAAAACATGGTTAATCATCTGATAGATCTCTGAAAAATACAAGAAATCTCAAATTAAAAACTAAGAGTTTTGCTCGATCTTTATTGGCATATTCGGCCTAATACATAATATGCACCATCTAAACATTCTAAGGAATCTTTGCATTTAGTACCATTGGATGAACAAGCACTCCCTGTTCCACTTGTGCATAGAGGTGTACGCGGTAATCGTTCTTCACAGCTGTTAGGATCATCAAGAAGTCCATAATTAAATGCTTGTATTTCACTCCATGTATAACTCGGATTTGAAAAACAACCGTAATGATTCGCCTGCCATGTACCGTTGTTACAAGTCGCTGAACATGTACCTCCTTCACTACAAGTACCCATAGTTTGGCCATGATTCGCAGGACCGCCCGAGCAAACATCAAGCTATAATCACAACGCAATTACGAGTTATGTTTATGTTGGATAAGCTTAAGCCAAGACCTTAGCAATCGTTTCTCAGTGTTGGCTAAGAAATCGTTGTTGATTCAACTTTTAAAAGGAAAAGCTCATATTAAGCATGGGTGCTTGTTCAAATCCTAAGACTCTTGGGCTTGGTTCACCAATCGTCGGAGTGATGACACCAACCTTACGATACTTTACAGTTTTATAAGAAATGACTGAAACATCGTATATGATCGCAGCCACTATACCTGCTAATCCTAGAAAAAGTCCCACTATTGGAATTCTGAAAAATCCAGTAGTTTCATCAGACACGACAGCACCTACTGCAAAACCTAATACAGGCAGACCAAGTCTCATAAGAAAGCTACGTGCTGCATTACCGCTCTCACCATTGGCAATGTGCACAAGAGGAGCTGCAAAAAAATAGGGAACGAAATAAATAAGATCCAATAATTCCGCAAAAATGATTTGATGACCATACCATTCTTTCTTTTTCTTTATCACTCTTCTTTTTGGACGATATCGGTCAACATCAGTGGTCACCACTTTAGCAAGATAGTCTTGCGAAGAAACTTGTGGTGGATTTAGCTGCTCTGTTGACTGTACTGTTGGCTGTACTCGTGGCTTGGCCTGCCCAACATGCGGGTTAATTGTTGTCATTAGGAATACCAACAGACTCAGAGTTGTTATCCAGTGCTTGAGATAAGGTAAGAGCTTAGATGAGACTGTCATGGCTTGATCGCCTTTCTAGTTATGAAAAAGAATGATTTTAAAATTACATATCACTTAACTTAATCAACATTTACTAAAAAAGTCATAAATAACTTAGAACTTATTCTAAAAAAACAAACCTTAGGTGAAGCACATGAGACAACAACCGCAAATACGATCAGATCGGACTCTTTTGGCAATCAACGCCTATGATTCGGCTAGAACTCAACGCCAACAGGTTCTGCATGAAACTTTGGACTATCTTAGAGAGCATTTCCAAGATGTTCATCAACATGCTCAAAACAATCTTAAGCGTTGGCAAACAGCAAGAAAGATCAAAGGCTTGCCGAAACCTCAAGGACAAGTAGAAATGATCGAAGGAGACTGGGGCGAGGTTACGCTTAATTTAACTCAAAACTATGGTCAAACCTTTGCTGTGCTTAATATGGCCAATGCCTATGTTGCAGGAGGTGCCTACCAAAGGGGGACTGCAGCTCAAGAAGAAAATATGTTTAGACGTACTGACTGCCATTTAGCGTTGCATGAGGAAGAATTGCTCTCTGTCAAAGTCAGCGGACCGGGAGAGCCACGATACAAAGATGAAATGACGGATATCCTTAATGCAAAATACGGGCGAGTGAGTTTGGATGTTGAGCAAGCAAGAGTCTGTGTAAGAGGTTCCGAAACTCAAGGTCAGCCTGGTGCAGGTTATTCTTGGTTAGATCAAGAAAACATCTTTCCATTTTACGAACTAAAAGCAGCCGCTGTTGATCTGAGGTATGGCCGAGCAATTTTTGACCCTAGCGAATGTAAGCGTCGATTTAACGCGCTATTGGATACAATTAAGGATGCTGGTGTAGAATACGCTATTCTTGGAGCCCATGGCTGTGGTGCTTTTGCGAATCCAAGCCACGAAGTCGCGAAGTGTTATGCCTCTGTATTACAAGAACGTAAACAAGAGTTTGCCCTTATTGCTTTTGCGATTTACCATGCGGGTTATGGGCCAAACAATTATCAGATTTTTAAAGAGGTCTTTCAAGAGCATCATATTATTTAATAACTTTAAGCTTGTCATGGAAAAAAGATATGAAATCTTCCTATTTATATTATTTTTAACACTCAATGCTTGTTCAGCAAGTCAAATGCTCAGTCAACAAAAAATGACTCAAACTCATAAACACCCTATTATTAAATTAGAAAAGAACATAAAAAACATCTATCAAGTGATTGAAGTAAGTCAAGGTGATCTTGCTTGTTATGTTGACTTATTAGATCTCAGCACCCAAAAACAAACAACCTTTCCTGCAAGCTTTGATTGGTGTGAAACCGGTCGCTTACAACAGGGCCAAACCTATATTATTGACTTTGAAGAAATCGAAATTACTGACTGTGTTTCAATCGAACCTTGTGACGCAACACGAAAGGTCATAAGCCTAAAACAAGCTTCTGTGTACAAATCAAACTAGCATTCTTGATAAGCACCTAAATACAGACTCGTGATCTACCAAGCCATTGAGTGACTTTGTTGCCATAGCCAACACTATCCTTTAAAGTCTTAAAACTTAACTGATTTAGGAGTGGCGTTATGAAACTCAATTTAGTGATTTATTACTTATTAGTAAACGTTTGTGTTTTAGCCTGTTCAGACCCAATGCCAAGTTCATTAGACTCAGATGCAGCAACAACCATATTTAATCCGGAAGCCTTTGATATGGCTCTCGATACGGGGGAAATGGTTGCGGGGGAAATGGTTGCGGGTGAGATGACTGCCGGTATAGTCTCTGAGGCAGGTTTTGAAATGAACTCGGGAACAGAGATGATTGCTGGCTCTGCGCCTAACGCAGGAAGCGACGTGGAAGCGGGGATAGACATGATGGCTGGCTTTGTGGCAGGTGGTGAAATACAGGAAGAAGACCCACTTGCCGGTCTTGGGATGTGCGATCAATGGAATACCATTTGGGATCTTGCGCCTAATGTCACTTGGAGCGGTTCGACTCAAAGTTGTGAAGCCGGTTCCGTTAATGCTGAAGCTTTAGAAACAGTACTAAGACTCACCAACTTTTATAGAGAGCTTGCTGAACTTTCACCGGTGGGTTTAAGTACTACCAATAACGAGGCCTTACAGGGGTGTGCTTTGTTGATGCATGCCAATGGACGCTTAAGCCATCAACCGCCAGAATCATGGGCCTGCTATGAGTCAGATGGGGCTTATATGGCATCACAAAGTAACTTGGCCGGCTCAAATGCGATAGATGCTGTGGCCATGTATATGATCGATCCGGGCAATGAAACGACTATGGGTCACCGCCGATGGATCATGTCGCCAGGCTTAGAAACTATTGGTGTAGGTTCAACCAACGAATATTCTTGTATGTCGGTGCTTCATCTCAATCGTCCTCGAGCATGGGTCGCCTTTCCGCCTCCGGGAGAGTTTCCAATACA
>CAKZRU010000143.1 GCA_937146725.1 uncultured Myxococcales bacterium | reverse complement strand
TGGCGGGTGAGGCTATGGCAGGCGAGTTTATGGCGGGTGAGTCTATGGCGGGTGAGTCCATGGCGGGTGAGTCTATGGCGGGCGAGTCCATGGCGGGTGAGTCTATGGCGGGTATGCTTATGCCAGTAGATGGATTTTTGCCGACCTCATGTAGTAGTCCTAATGCCCAATGGACAGAAGGAGTGATTTCTTATGAAGATGACCAAGACTTTTATAGCTACCGCCATCCCTGTCCAGGTGAAGACTGTATGGTAAAAATCTATTATGAAATAGATGAAGGACCTGTCGACTTCTTATTACAGGTATATCAGCATAATGATTTATGGTTTGATCCCATTGTACCGGTGAGTGAATTAAATGTTAACGCGGCCATATCAGGCGTATTTGGAGGCCTTAATGCAGGTGACCAATGCTTTTATGCTTGGCAAGGCCATGGGCGCATGAATGAAGATTTCTATTACACCTTAAGTATTCGTGATTTACGCTCTAAAAAGGATTGGTCAAGCGACCAAAAATATCGGTTTTGTATAGAAAAAGCGGGAAATGGCTGCTTTGAGCCGCCTTGTGAAAATCGGGAACAGCCAGAAACCGGTCTCCAAGATGGTGGTTGTAGCGTACCAAGACCCTAATTCTGCAATCGGCTTATCATTCAACCAATGGTTTGGGGGGCTGGCCTTTAGAAGACCCAAAAAGATGAATGACTCCTCCTGCTAACGAATGAATCATGAGCATAGCCAAAGCGCCCATAGAAATCGCAATCGCAATCTCATGAGCAACACCATGTTGAGAGAGTAAACTCACTAAGGCAAACTCTCGCGGGCCAATCCCAGCAACGGAAAGAGGTAAGTTTGCGGCTAACACAGTTAATGAAAGGATTTCTAGCCAAGTGAGTAGCTCAAGCTCCACACCGAGTGCTTGGCCAATTAATATATAAACAAGATAACTGACCAGATGGCTCAATGTGTTAAGCGCTGTCGCCAAGTAGAGCCAACGGATTTTAGGAAACTGCGGTAAAGGTAAGGCCCATTTACTATTCAGTAAGCGACAGAGTTTGGGACAGAGGGCAATAAATAAGCAACTTATGGCTAAGTAAAAAAGCATAAACTGTAGACCAAACCAAGCCCATACTCCTAAAATACCCAAGGTACCCAAGCCTAAAGCACGTTCTCCTAAAGTGACAAAATAATGTAGTTTAGAATGTGTTTCACCACTTTGGCGTAGCCAATGAGCCCGTAAAAGGTCACCTCCAATGGCACCGGGGGCAAAGGTATTATAAAATAAGCCTTCATAATATAGCTGTAAGCCCTGCTTAAAACTTGGCTCTGGAAGTTCTAGAAATCGCAGAAGCCAACGCCAACGGATGACACCTAAGAATAGAGTAATGCCTAAAGCAGTAAAGGCTAAGCCAGCACTGCTCGCATCTAGTTTTTTTAGGACGTTGAAAGCGTCATGTAATAGACCTTGATCATAAGCCCAAATGACTAACCCAATCAGGGCCAAGAACTTAAGAGAAGACCAGTACTTTTTATAGGGGTTCTGACTCAAGGGCTGACTCCATGATCAACGGTTTCGTTTTTCAAGCCATATACGCCAACGAAGATAGATTAAATCTTTGAAGGTATTAAAGATGCGTTGCCAATTTGTCGCTTGAGATACGCCACCTTGTCTTTCTCTGACCTGAATTTCTGCGACCTTAATCTTGGCTTTACTCTGTGCAATGCGAATCGGTATTTCTAAGTTCAACATGAAACTATCAGAAATAAGATGGAGCTCTTGGAGCTTTGTTTGTTGAATTAAATACATACCTTCACTGGTAATCTGCGTCCATAAAATCAAAAAGGTAATCATACGTAGTCCCTTGGAGATGACTTTTCGATATAGATTATATTCTCGATTGGTATAGCGAGTCGTGACCAAGACGGTTTCATTGTGAGCGAGCAGACAAAGCTTTTGCATCATTTTGGGTTCGATTTGCCCATCTCCGGGTAAAAAACTGATCCAAGCTTGGCTTGCTTCTTTAAAGCCAGCTTTTAAAGCCGCCCCCATGCCTTTGTTTTCAGTAAACTCAATCAATTTGATCGTAAGCCATGACAGTGAGTTCAACTGAGTTTGCAAACTTTGCATCACAGCTTGAGTTTGATCTTGTGAGCCATCATTCACAATAATCAGCTCTAAATGCTCCCAGGTACTCATATCTTGTACAATTTCATGAATGAGCTTGGGTAGTGCTTCTTCTTCGTTATAAGCTGTGATGATCAGAGAAAGATAACGATCCGAAGAATGATGATCTGCCAATTGAACCTTGTTTTTTGTGTACACTTAAATCGAACTATGCTTTGGATTTTGCTGATTTTGAAGACGTTGGGTTTTACTCTTAAGTTCAAGGGCAAACTTTTTCTCATGAAGAGCTTTGACTTTAAGTAGTTTTGAAAAATGTTCTACTGCTTGTTCTTGCTTAAGTGGACTCAAGGATAAAATGATTGTTTTTGTTGGGTCGGCATGGCGAAGAGCAACACCATATTCTTTGTAAGGTAAGCCAGAGGTATCAATCCCATTGTGTACAATCGGAATGATCCCACGGTATTGAGCTAGCGGAACCCGAATGACTTGATACCCCGTAAGGTCTAGGTACTCAAAGATCACCTCATCTTTATTCACCTCTGTTCGCCTTGTCCAATCGGGTGGGCATAGATGATAAACAATACCGCCCAACACTAAAAAACACAAAGTATGGGTAAGCCAACCTAAAAACATTTCCGGCGCAAAACTAGCACAAGCCTGAGTCACCACGATAAATAAGATCACCAATGGTATGATGATTCGACTAGGAGATTGTCCGTTTAACTCAGAGACAAGAGGAAGCTCGGTGGGTGAAGAACTGCGACCAATCACTTGATGATATGCATCAAACTTACTTGGATGCTCATCATAACGGCTCACTTTTCTCAACATAGATCTTCCTTATTATATGGGCAGCTGTTTTTATGTTATATACTCGTTGTATAAACAGTGACTTTAAATACTATGATTTATGGGCTAAATCTTTGTAATCGTAGTCTTTGAAGTCTAGAGGGCTGGTTAAGATCCATTCTCCCTCTTGTTTTCCTTTACGCACTGCATGACTTGTGACTTCAACCTTACCACCACCACGAGGGATTTCAATAACATATCTTGGAATAAGATAGCCACTGATCTGTCCACGTAAAGCTTGATAGATTCGTATGCCCTCATCAATAGAGCAACGGAAGTGCTGAGTCCCTCGAGTGAGATCAGTATGATGTAAGTAATAGGGAGTAATCCCTAGCTGATCTAAGCCTTTAGAAAGCTGAGCTAAGATTTGGGGGGTGTTGTTTACATCTTTGAGTAAAACAGACTGATTAAAAATTCTGAGACCGGTACTTAGTAAGGCCTTGGTTGCCTTTTTAGTTTCAGGACTTAACTCTTGTGGATGATTAAAATGAGTGATGAGCTTAAGGTTAAGGTCTTCTTGATATTCATTAAAGAGTTGAAGCAAGTCGCTGGTTATCCTTTGAGGTAGGGTGACCAACATCCTGGAATGCATCCTTAATCGGCTGACTCCTGCCTGTTTTAAACCAATAAAAAGTTTGGTAAGTTTGGCTGTTGAAAGCATTAAAGGGTCACCACCACTTAAAATAATTTCTTCGAGCTGCTCTTGAGAACGAATATAACTCAAGGCCTTTGGCAAATCTTGATGAAGCTTGATTTTACTCTCATTCAAGGTTTCCTTCCTAAAACAATATCGACAATACATAGGACATTCAAAGGTTGGAAATAATAGTGCTCGGTCAGGATAACGATGAACTAACATAGGATGGGGAGAGTGCGCTTGATCACCAATAGGATCTGTAAGCTCACCTTGAGTTTCCAAGAGTTCATCTAAGTGTGGAATCGCTTGTTTCTTAATGGGACACAAGGGATCATTTTGGTCGATTAAAGAAAGATAGTAAGGGGTAATGAGAGTTTTATATCGCTCTGTAAGCTTTTGATTAAACAGCGCTTGCGGAGTAAGTAAGTCTTGAGAAGCTAACCGGTCTACAAAGCCCCAAGTTTTTAGATCTTCCACAGAGCGAGCTGCATTTTTGAGTTGCCAGCGCCAATCGTTCCATTGAGTAGATGTTGCTTCCGAAACGATTGTAGAGAATGAATTCACTTTGATTCCTTATTGTGACTCAAAGACCTTGGCCTGTGGATGACTTGAGCAACGCCAACGCTCTTCTTTTTCTTCCCAACGGGTAGGGTTATGGCAGGCTTGGCAGCGCCAAACAATCCTCTGCCCTTCATCATTCTTTTCGATACGCGTTAAATACTCACTAGGAACAGAAGGAGTCATGCCAAAAAACTCTAAAAACTGTGAGAACATCCCACCTGTTTTTTGATTTGACTGAGATTGAGTAGGTTTTGAGCTCATAAAAGCTACCTCTTATCTTAGGAATGAGAGATTTAACGCATCATGGACACTTGTTCTAAGTTTTTTCTATAACATGATTAAACAAGCTCGGCTAGTTTGATTCGGTGTTATCATGGAAGGTGGTAAGGTCTTAGGGTCATGTTAAGACAGTCTTGCTTGGTCTGATTATAATTATTCCAATGAGGTTTGCTTTCACCATTTTAATGGTAAGAATTGAGTGTAGTATAAAGGTATAACGATGTTTGTTTGTTCTTGTGCTGAAGAACCTTGTGTACCTGTGAGTTTAAACGTTTTTCTTGGTGCGCATTTTTCTATGTAAGATGCCAAAGATTTAGCTCGGGTGCGTTTACCGCTTTTGACTTCAACCGGTACTATATCCCCTTGATGGGTTGGTAAGATAAACTCAATCTCTGCTCGGGCACTGTGCCATGAATAGCTCGGATTATAACCTAAGACAGCAAGCTCTTGCTGCACGAAGTTTTCGGCAATATATCCGTAATCGTCCGAGCTAAGCCATCTAGCCAAGACAAGCGTACTTATCTAGCATCATACTCCTAACTCAAATCAAGGAGAAAACGATGTCTAAAAAGTATGATTGGCCTCAA
>CAKZRU010000142.1 GCA_937146725.1 uncultured Myxococcales bacterium | reverse complement strand
GCTCTTAACGAGACTACCAACATCCTTCAGCGCATCCGTGAGCTAGCTGTTCAAGCGTCAAATGACACTAACAACGACAGCGATCGCGCTTCACTTCAAGCAGAAGTTTCACAACTTAAGAGCGAGCTTGATCGTATTGCTGAGACTACCAACTTCAACGGTAACAAAGTTCTTGACGGTTCTTTCCTTTCAAAGGACATTCAAGTTGGTGCTAACGTTGGTGAGACCCTCAACGTAAGCATTGATGGTGCAGCTACTACTGACCTTGGTCGTCAAGTTCGTACCGATTATAAGACTGTAACTGCGGACACGTTTGGTGCAGCGACAGCAGATACCGTTACTATTGAGTATAAAGATGCTACACAAACATCTGGGGTAAACACCGCTGAAGTTCGTGCAACCAGTGCTAACGATGACTCTTACTCAACTTCAATGAAGGCTTCATCAGCAATTGCTAAAGCAGCAGCAATCAATAGCCTAACTGAGACAACTGGTGTTCGTGCGATTGTTGGTGAGACAACTGCTGCTGGTACCAATATTGGTGGCGGTCAGCTTGATACATCTAACTACATTACTATCAATGGCGAGCAAATCAGTGGTTTTACCGTTCAGGCAAATGACGCTAATGGTGCGCTTACTGATGCAATCAATGCTGTTTCTGAGGAAACCGGTGTAGTTGCTTCTCTTGATGAGAACAGTCAGCTCGTTCTTACTGCTGTAGATGGCCGTAATATCGAAGTCTCTGAAACAGGTACAGCTGGCACAACTACCGGTCTTACTATAAATTCAGGTGCTGGTGTAAGCTACGGTCAAATCAGCCTTCAATCAAATGATCAATTTAAGCTTACTGGTGATGATGGTGCTGCAGCAATCGCACATGCAACCGGTGTTTACGGTGTTAATTCAGACAAAGCTGTAAGCAGCGTTGACATCTCAACTCGCTCAGGCGCTGTTGAGGCTCTTGACGTGATCGATCTTGCTCTTGAGCATGTTTCTTCATCACGCGCTAAGCTTGGTGCGCTTCAAAATCGTCTTGAGAGCACCATCAACAACCTCAGCACTACTTCTGAGAATCTTTCAGCTTCACGTAGCCGCATCCTTGATGCTGACTTCGCTGCTGAGACCGCTAAGCTTTCTCGCAACCAGATCATCCAGCAAGCTGGTGTATCTATCCTTGCACAAGCGAACCAACAACCACAGGTTGCACTTGCACTTCTCGGTTAATGATCGCTTGATCTCAAGTCAGGTAGCGGGTGATTTAATCGCCGCTTAATGACTTAAGTGAGATTGCTCAAAAAAGCCCGCTTAGTTCGCTAAGTGGGCTTTTTTTATTTTGGGCTTATTCTCTGCTACTTCTAGTTAAACTTTAAGCGTGTCAGCACGAGCTCTTTACCGGGCTTAGCTCTTAAAGAGGATAGAGTTGTTGAACGTTGCTAGCCTTGAGTTTCGCTCAGCACCCATTCCAAATACGGACCATATGAGCGTTGAGCATCCACTGGGATCACCAAGATCTCGGGTAGCTCATAAGGATGAAGGCTCTTGATGAACTGTACACATCTCTCGCTATGAGCTTTGCTCACTTTGGCGACAAGGGTGACTTCTTGATCAATGCAGATCTCATTATTCCAACGATAAACACTGCGAATTGGACTAAGATTCACACAGGCCGCCTTGCATTCTTTGATTAAAGCACTTGCCATGCTTTCGGCCTGCTCAGCCGGAACATTACTTAATACTAACACAATTTCCGACTGTGACATGGATATACCTTATCATTATTTTACTGATGACTCATTTGCTGAGGAATCTAATTATTTTGCCATGATGGCTTCGATCTCTGCAATTTCACGAGGACAATTAGCCGAAAGTACTTCGCAGCCGGTTTCTGTCACCAAAACATCATCTTCAATGCGAATCCCGATTTCTTCATTAGCTAAATAAATTCCCGGTTCAATGGTGATCACCATGCCCGCCTTTAAGGGCTCTCGCTGTAGTCCCGCATCATGTACATTTAAGCCAACAAAGTGACCCAAACTGTGGAAATAGTCATCGGCAAAGCCAGCGTCGTCAATCACTTTACGAGCGATGTCATTAAGTTCTACCCAGGTTACCCCCGGCTTAACGGCAGCTACGGCGGCTTTCCAAGCATTTAAGACGACCTGATATACTTCGGCTTGGCGAGCTGTAAACTTACCATTGACCGGAAAGGTACGCGTAATATCAGATGCATACATTTCATATTCGCAGCCCACATCACATAAAACAAGTTCACCATCACGCATGATCTTGCGATTTTGTCCATAATGTAACACACAGCTATTAAGGCCAGAGCCCACAATTGGACGATAGGCATTACAATGACTACCTTGCTGTCTAAAGTAGCTTTCAAACACATATTGAAGCTCTGATTCATTCATCTTAGGACGTACATTTTGCATCGCCCGTCTAAAGCCTTCAACTGTAATATCTACAGCCTTACGCATAATCGAAATCTCATGCTCATCATGAACAGAGCGCATTCTTGGTAGATACTCGTGGCCATCCACAATTCTACTGTTCAAGATTCTTGCACTAGCATCACGAAGCACTTGTAGCTGCTTTGGAATCGGCGACGTATAGCCCACCATAGCACCCAAGTACACAAGTTCTCGATTGGCTGTATTGAGTACTGCATTGGTGAGCATTCTCGGTAAAAGCGTAGTACGCAATACCTTGGCAATACCGGTGCCCAACTCAATCGCTCGACCCAAAATAGGCCTGTTACCATGCCAACGGTTATCTTCAACATCCAAAGGACTTAAAAATAAGATCTCTTTGTATTGTGGATCTTCGGGCGCCAACAAAAGAGCCGCACCTGATTCAAACTCTAAGCCGGTCAAATAGTAAAAGTCTAGATCTTGCCGATGCCCATCTCCCACATGGTCAGCAGAAAAAATCAAAGCCACACCACTGCCCATTTCCTCCATCAACTTATGGCGACGAGCACGGTAGATTTCAGCAGGAATCGTGCCGGTTGGGGTAGGAATCCCCTCAACATTGTGAGGAAGAGGGCGCTTAATATTTGGAGTTTCTTGAGGCAGCTTAGCGGGTTCCATATAGGGCTCCTTATTTGTGAATAACGGAACCTATCTTACTCTGCACCTCGCCTTGCGTCAAACCTAGAAATGACGAATATATTCTCTTTGGTCTTTAACCTAGAAACGGAATTGGGCAATGATGCTGAGTTCTTGCTCAACAAGATCGCGATACCCATCATCTTCCTCAATATCACGCAAGCCTTCTTCTACCATTCGATTGTTCCAAACCACTGAAAGAACACCAATATCACGGTAGTAATAATAGTGTGCAGCTAGGCGATATTGGATCTCATCTTTAGGCTCACGCACGATGCTTGAAAAGCGCTCAGGAGGATTATTAAAGGGCTCAGCCTGATATTCACCATAATCAAAGGCAAGCATCAAATATTTAGGAATGGCTAGGAAACCAACTTGAGCATGCCAGGCCGCCTGCATAGACTCAAACTCAATTTCGTTTTTCCAATAATGTTCGGCGAGTACAACTAGGCGACGATAACGTAAAGCGGCTTGTACATTGGTTGAATAAAAGTTTTCGGCTTCACGGCGATCATACTTTGCGCCCGCCAAAATACCTAAGGTCAATGGGACTGGTACATATAAGAATGGCG
This sequence comes from uncultured Myxococcales bacterium, assembly GCA_937146725.1. Classification (GTDB taxonomy): domain Bacteria; phylum Myxococcota_A; class Bradymonadia; order UBA7976; family VGTA01; genus CAKZRU01. The sequence goes on along the minus strand of CAKZRU010000142.1, from coordinate 93,444 downwards.
TATCAAAGCGACTATAATAGCCAAAGATATTTAGGCCAAGCTGTGCACCCGCAGAGAAAGGATAGTTAAGGCTTTGGTTGGCGATACTACGTCCACCAATGTTACCATCAAAGCGACCATTACCACCCGCACCAAAAACGCGATAACGTAAGGTATTATCATCATTAAGTGGACCACTCACTTCCATTGCCGCCGAGTTAAACTGCTCAAAGGCTCTAAATACGTTAGTACGAGACACTAATAATTGCTTGTGTACTGACAAGGCCTGAGCTTGTGATAAGCCGGCGGCACCGCTGTTAATGGTCAACATATGACGTGATTTGCCAATGGGTAAACTAAACATCGCAAAGGTCAAGCGAGGTGTTTTTTCAGTGAGCATACTGATCAGATAAAATGAGTTTTCAATCTGTGGAATCGGACCAAAGGTTCTTAATTGCAAACGAGAAATACGAGTATCATAAGGTGAGTTATCATTTGGCTCTGGATTAAGGTTCACATTGTGCGCGATTTGACCAACGATTGAAAAACGCATATTAGGTGAGCCACGACAAACTTGCACACTGCCATCAAACTGGCAACCAGGATCCTCACAGTCGGTTTTTCCGTCATTGTCGTTATCAATGCCATCCGAGCAAAGATAATCATTACGCTCACCATCTTGATCATTTCCCGCACCAATTAAATCAAGTGGGTCACCAGAAACAAAAGCGGTTGCCGGCGTGCTTGCTGTATTACCCTGTCCTTGGGTTGTGGGTGTATTTGATGATGATTGGCTCATGGCCACATCCCAAGATCCATTACAGGCGGTAATGAGCTCAGTTTGGCAGTCTTGATCATCACAATCAGTGACGCCATCTTCATCGTTATCGACCCAATCTCGGCAGCGTTTATTAGTGTTTTCAGGCTTACCATCAGGTTTACAGGCATCGGTTTTGATACAGTCACTATCACTACAGTCGGGCACGCTATCACCATCATTATCGACTCCATCGTCACAAATGGTTTCTTTAGGCATAGCTGAAGCAGTGGTGAGAGTTATGAAGCTTAACGCACTAAAACTAAGTACAGATAGTGTCACTAAAGCGACATATGAAAGGGGATGTTGAGACAGTTTTTTCACAAGTTGCTCACTTTTTTGGGTGGTTCTTATCTTATTCATTTTCATTGGATTACCGATCGTCTGTTTCAGGATGGCGATAAACATTTTCACACACGCCTGGGCCCGGGCAAACTGTAACCTCTGGATTATAGCTACAGTCCCAGTCATCGCAGTCAATAAAGCCATCGCCATCATTGTCAATGCCATCGGAGCAATGCATATCAGCTTGAGCTGGGTTATCTCCCACACTTTCTTGACAGGCTTGTCTTACCGTTAAGTCATTGTTTCGACGGCAGGAATAATCCGCACAATCGGTAAAGCCATTCCCATCGTTGTCAATACCGTCGCTACAACGCTCATAAGTGGCTTCAAGCTGGTCTTCGCAATAGCTGAGTACGGCTGGGTCTTGACTACGGCTACAAGAGTAATCAGCGCAATCGGTAAAGCCATTACTATCATTATCTACGCCATCACTGCATTTCTCAAGACTGACTTCTAAGCGAGCTTCGCAATAACTAAGCACTTCGGCATCATCACTGCGACTACAACTATAATCACCACAGTCAATAAAACCATTGCCATCATTATCAATGCCATCACTGCACTGGTCCAAGGTCGCTTCACTCAAAGATTGGCAGTAAGCGACAATGTCTTGGTTATCACTGCGTGAGCAAGAAAAATCACCGCAGTCGATGTAACCATTCCCATCATTGTCGCCACCATCTTGGCAACGCTCAAGGGTATTTTCTTCCCCTTGTTCTACATTGCTTGGTGTCGGCGCAACCTCGGGATTACATTCCTCATCTTCCATATCGATCTTGCCATCACGGTCATTATCAAAGCCATCATTACACAGTTCATCTGTATCCTCACGGCTTAAACATACTGTGACAAAGATCCCTTGGCTACAGCCAAAGTCTTCGCAGTCGGTAAAGCCATTGTCATCATTATCAATGCCGTCACTACAACGTTCATTGGTAAACTCTCGACCACAGCAAAGTTCAGAGATTTGTTGGCATTTTCGATCACCACAATCAAAGTTCCCATCATCATCATTATCTTGGCCATCGATACAAAGTTCAAAGCTTGATTCTTCTTCATAATAGGGATTAAGCGGAATGCTGACCCCACATAAGGTTGATTTCTCAAGGCAGCCAGTATCAGCACAGTCAACCAGACCGTCATTGTCATTATCGATGCCGTCACTGCATGATACATCATCAAACTCATAGCCCATCACCGGTAAAGGCGGCCGTTTATATTCACAGCTGACGATCACTACCGCAAGGGCCAATAAGATGAGTTTATTTATCGTTGAAGCATTCATGTTCATTTGAGACACACCGCACGACTAGCACCAAAGCGACGACGGAAGTCCACATAAAGCATACAGGTTTCAATCTCGGATTGAGCTGCATCTACCCAGCCGGCCTCTTGCATTTCGGCAAGTACCTTTTGGGCTGCTTCTTTATGGCTGTCTTCTTTCCATTCCATCTTCTCTTTTTGCCCATCTAAAAAAGCACTCATATTTTTGCTTTGGGTCGCTTCATCATAGCTTGCAATCCACGATGCAACCGACTTGTGCTTGGCAAAGCGCTGCGTAAAGCGTTGGTAGCGATCTTCTTTGGAAGGCTTCCAGCAAACATCTTGGCATTCTTCATACTTATCTGTGTGCTTCCATTTCAAAGAGTGGCCATCTACACTAGATACTAAACGATTATAAGTCGCTCTATCACTGCTTTGTTCTTCGACTGAGTGCAACGAGGTTAGAACATACTCAGGAACACCATGTGCCCAGATACCACGCTTATTTTTGACCGCATCTTTTTGGGCAGCAACCGCATCAGCACCGGCCGACTCAGAGGTCACACTCATGGCATGTGCATAGCCTTTTTTAATTTGGTCAACGACCAAATCTGGACAGATCCATAAATAACGACCATAAGTATCGGTACTTAGATCAGATATACACTCCCAAGTTCCCTCTCGTGCATTGTAAGTACCCATCTTAGCCAGTGCATAGAGCTCTTTTTTAGTCCAAGTGCCCCAAGAGTGAACTGCACCATAGCTTTCTAAGGTATTAAAGCCGGCCAAACGAGCCTTGCTTCCTTTATACTCACCCGACAAAACACGAAAACTATCTCCATCGTTGAAAAAGACTGGAGAAACTTGTCCATTTAAAGAAACGCTTGTACGAGGGTTTGCAAGTGCATTCCCTCCCCATAAGCAAAAAGCAATTAGGCTTATTACACTGATAAAAGCACTAGAACTCATCTTTGATGAGCGCCGTTGAGGGCAAGAAAGAATGCAGGTCATAAATGACTCCTTGATCAAGAGGAAAAGCAAGTTCTGTGGGACTATTAGGGATAGAACTTGATAAAGTCAACAGCAAGACTTGTTCACTTAAAGATCACTCGGTAGATTACTTTGGTGTAGAATAATACTTACCACTCAACTTCATCATCATTAGATTTGGATTTAATATAGCACATGGACTTAAATCGCCCACATCATACTCAAAATACTCTTCCCATGATTTCTCAAACTCGCACTAGTATAAGTAAGCCTTACTTGAGAATAAAAGTCTTAAGTATATTTGTAATCTTTTCGTTATTGATCATTGGGCAATCTTGCTCTCGATCCCCTTATCAAGGATCAGCCGCTTATGATTGTGAAGGGGGTGATCGTGTCATCCTCAATGAAAGACTTTTTTGTGTCTTCAGCGAACTCAGATATACCCGTGAGATCAGTTCTAGTGATATGGGTAATCAGCAAGCTGAAAGCGCAGAGTTAGATTCCGGTATAGATCAGAGCGATATAGGTGTAGATGATATGGGGATGAGTGAAGCGCAAGACTTGAACCAACAAAGTTACTGTCCCCCAACTGTCCCTATTGCCTATCGGTATGAAACTCTGACTTTATGTAGTGCTGAGGAGATCTCAAATGAGCTTTTAGAGGCTGTGGTGGCCGAATGGACTGAACTTTATAATCAAAGCGAAGACAGTGTTAGCGATATGAACCCTGATCCCGTATTTATCGATTATGGCACAGTGAATGACGAGCTTGCTACAGATAGTGAGGTTTTAAATCAAATTGATGATATGGCTAGTGATATGGCTGTGAGCACTGACGAGTAGTAATGTTAAGCTTTATACCTGTTTTTGTTCGGCTCACTTAACTTAACAACTACTTGGAGTTAGCTTTCCTTTGCATCGCGGGCATTGAGCTTAGCACGAATCACCACTAAGGCAATACCAGAGCAGAGCACTACCGCTAAACTAATAAACTGTGATGTTGATAAGAAGGTGACACTACCAGCGGGCAAGCCCAAGAATTGATTTAAAGGTTCATAGACAACCTTGGTCACAAAGCCACGTTCGCTATCTCCTCTAAAGAGTTCTACCAAAGAACGCATTAAAGGATAAAGGAATAACCACCACATCAAGACTTGGCCATGGTAGCGCTTATTACGTCTGATCCAAGTCAGAACAATGAACAGACCAAGGCCATATAAACTATCATAGATTTGCGTGGGATGGATGGCCAAGGCGTGTTCTGAATGCATAGTCACTAAGTTTTGCTCAAGTTGCTGTCTGAACACCATGGAACGTTTGGGAAACTCAATACCCCAAGCAAGATCAGTGATTTTACCCCAGCAACATCCAGCGGCTAAGCAACCCATACGACCAAAAAACTGACCGATCGCAAAGGCTGGCATAAGAGCATCAGCCAAGGGCAAAAGTCTGAGTTTATAGTGGCGACTAAACCACCAAAGTACTAAAAAGCCGCCTAAAAAGGCCCCATAAAAAACTAGACCACCGCTCCAAACTGCGATTAAAGGCCAGCAGTCAGGACCACTGAGTTGAGCACTAGGATTAATACTGTTGTAGTATTCATAGTCTACACAAGGATACCAATGATCTTGCCAATTTACGATCATAAAAATGATACGTGCACCTAGATAGCCACCTAAAATCAACCACCAGCATAGATCCAATAAAGTTAGGCGACTTAAGCCGGCTTGGTCCCCATGACGAACCACCAACCAAATCCCCATCACACAGCCCACTGTGATCATAAGAGAGTATAGGTAAAGCGGATAATTCCAAATCTCAAATAATATCGGATGCATAAATGATCACCAAATCTTGACGCGCTTTTCGGGCGCTAAATACAGTTTATCACTTGGGTTCAGTTTAAAAGCGTTATAAAACTCTGGCATTTGACGAACAATCCCCGTAACTCGATACATGGCTGGTGAGTGAGGATCAGTGAGTAGGCGACGTCTCAGTTCGGCTTCTCTGTATTTACAGGCCCACACTTGTGCCCAGCTTAAAAAGAAGCGTTGTTCACCGGTAAAACCATCCATTTCAGTGCTTTTTTGACCATTCAAAGAAAGTTGATACGCGCGATAAGCTATGGTTAAACCACCCAAATCACCGATATTTTCACCCAAGGTCAAAGCACCATTAATCTTCATGCCCTCCAAGGGTTGATAAGATTCATAATGAGTAGACAAGGCTTGAGCTCTTTCTTGGAAAAGCTTGGCATCACTGTCGGTCCACCAATCGGTCAAACGACCCTCACCATCTGATTTTCGGCCTTGATCATCAAAACCATGACTAATCTCATGGCCAATCACTGCACCAATTCCACCATAATTCACCGCGTCATCGGCCTCCATATTAAAGAAAGGAGGCTGTAAAATAGCAGCTGGAAAAACGATCTCGTTCATCGAAGGATTATAATACGCATTTACCGTTTGTGGAGGCATAAACCATTCTTCACGATCGATCGGCTTACCTAGTTTATCAAGCTCCCGCTTTAAGGTGAACTGAGTCGCTCGGATAGAATTACCCACAAGATCATCCGCTTTAATCGACAGGCCACTATAGTCTTTCCAACGATTTGGATAACCGATTTTAACCGTAAAGTGATCAAGCTTTTTGAGAGCTTGGACTTTGGTATCAGCACTCATCCAATCCAAAGACTTAACACCGGCTCTAAAAGCGATCAAAAGGTTAGCAACAAGTTTTTCCATGCGCGCTTTGGCTTCTGGTTTAAAGTGTTTTACCACATAAACCTTACCTAGAGCTTCGCCTAGAATTTCTTCAACATGACCTATGCCTCTTTTCCAACGAGGCTCATTTTTTTCTTTTCCACTAATGGCTTTCCCATAAAAGTCAAAATGATGACCGACCCATTCTTGACTCAATAAAGGCGCAAAATGACCCAGTAGTTTGCTAGTTAAGTAAGCTTTCCAAGCAGTAAGCTGAGTGTTTTGTAATAAGTGATCAAGCTTGGTAAAATAACTTGCCTGTCTCAAAATTACGGCTTTGATTTTTTGGTGCTGTTGCTGACTCATGCCTGCAAAGAAAGCAGACCATTTAAATTTAAAGTCTTGGTTTAGTTGTACCAAGCTTCGGTGATTATAGGTCTTATCTCGTTGACGACTTTCGGCTCTTGTCCATTGAATCTCCGCTAATTGACTTTCTAGCTCAAGGACCGATTTGGCAAGAGAGTCAGCCTCTTTTTGATTTTTAGCAAGCTTCGCTAACAAAAAAGACTTGCTTAAATAAACTAGATATTGATCACGCAAATCCTTAAATTTTTGCTCATCTTTAAGGTAATAGTCACGATCGGGTAAGCCAAGACCGCTTTGGGTTAAGTGTAAAATATATTCAGTGGGATTTTTTGCATCTTGGTCAATCCAGCCATTAATAGGACCAGTGCTACCAATTTGCCACATATATCCCAAATATGAGCCTAATTGTTCTTGATTATCAATCGCTTGGATCTTGTTGAGCTCATCCATTAAGGGGGTAAGTCCTTGCTGATTGAGTTGCTCAAGATCCATAAAGGCTTGATAGGCATCGCTCACTTTTTGTGCTTCAGCACTTTGGGCTTGAGCTTTACTTTTGCTAGGATCTTTAGGCTTTTGACCTAAATCCATAATGATTGTCTTAAGTTGCTTTCGAGCGCGCTCATGCAAATCATTAAATACACCATAACGAGACTTTTCGGGTGGTAGCTCAAAAGTGTCTAACCACTGTCCATTCACAAAGCGATAAAAATCATCTTGTGGACGTACTTTACGATCATAGCGTTCCAGGGTGAGCCCTGAGCTCAATTTGGAGACTACTTTAGGTGTGGGCTGTGGTTGATCAGCATATCCTTTTGGGATCGTCATGATCCCTGTCACATATAGCAAGCTAGCAATCAAGCAAAGGGGTAAAAGTGTTTGTTTTTTTAGCTCAAAGCTTTGATTCAATATTGGGTGATAACGAGTATTGTGGCCCAAATGACTTCTCCTATTGATTCTAAGTTTAAGATCATTCTTGTCGCTCATACCAGCGAGTCCATATTGATCTTTAGGCAGTAATACATCTAAAAAGGTACATCTAAAAAGTCTTACTCATCGGTCTTGTACCATATTGCAAAGGAATGTAAGTGTATAAATCAAAATTAACTGAGATTACATAGAATCAACTTTTAGACGATCAGGGAATACTGTGGCTAAGAAAAAGAAACCAAAAATTAGTCAACTCAAAAAGAAGAGAGCGAAGAATCAAAAGCGCCAAGCTAAGGTACGTCAAAAACACTTGGATAAATATCAAGAGCAGGTCGAACAGGGATTGGTGAGTCCTCGCAAGTCCTTTAAATGGAGAGAGTTTACTCAAAAAGGTAAGCTACAAGCTAAGGTTAAAAGCGAAAGTAAGCGTTTATCAGCTTGGTATATGGATCAATCCTTGATTCTTAAGATTGGTCTTGGTTTAATCATTATTCCCATATTAATCGCTCTCTTTTTACTACAAGGTGTAATCTTACCTTTCTTGGCGACAGCCTTTACTCTGATGTTAGCGATCAGTAAGCTCGCTTTTATTTGGATTAAGGGCGGCGCTTTTATTGTTTATATTAGTTACAAGGTCTTTAAAGGCTTATTGGGTGTTTACTACTGTATCAGTCGTTCAATCACCGGCTGGGAAGCACAAAAACAACGAGGTCAGCAAGCGCAATTACCAGTGAGTGATGATGCGATATATCCCGCATTAAAGGCGATGGCTTCCTTGAGCAAAGACCTAGAATTGAAGAGTACATGGAAAGCTTTAAAGCTTGGTTACAAGAAAAAAGAAACAGTCATCTTATTCTCATACCTACGCTACTTCATCATTGGTCAAATCTTTATGTATAAGTCTTTTTGGTTTGATAAAATGAGCTTTTTAACTCTTTGGAGAGTGGAGAGCCGAGCTAGGGTTAAAGAGATCTTCACTACGATTGGGAAAACGATTTTTACCCCGCATTTATTGGGTGTCCATCTGAATAAAAAACGTATATTAGTCCCCGGCGATACTAAGCTTTTAGGAGTTCAGGAAGTGCCGAGTGATGAGCAAAAACTCATCTATCATTTCCAAGTGAAATGGCTGGAATGGTCTTTTGATAGAAAATGGCCGTTTATCCATTCAAGCGCTCAGCAAGAACAATGGTTTATCAAAACTGAAAGTGCTCTCGATTTACTCAAAGAAGATGAGGTAGGCTATCAATTATCAAAAGCTGAAATTGTTTAATAGCCTAGTTAAAACTTATAGGGTGAAAATGAGGAAATTATGATGAATGATAAGCACAAGCAAAGTCACTTGGTTGGCAGTTATTGTTGTTTAGGTATAGTAACTTTTTTTTCCGCATTTCTCTGGTCTGCTTGCGTAGAGGTTGAAGATATCAAACTTGATGCTTTTTTAGGATCGGCAACGCCCGGTGAAGACCTACCCGTTCTTAAGCCATTGACAGAGAGTACCCTGCTCCGTTTTCAAACCGTCAATGGTGCTAAAGGATTAAGCCTTCAAGACCAACGCTTAAATACGCTTTGTGAGGCTGGTACAGCCATTATCAGTGCAGATGGAGATCGACTTTTATGCACGCCGGAAAGCAAGGCAACTCCGCTGAGGTTTATCGATCGTTTATCAGGGTCAACCATTAAGTCTTTGGCTGAGTGGACCTCAAGTAACTTAGCAAAACCTATGATGCCCAAGGATGGCACTGTGTTTGCCTCGCCCATTGAAGTTCCCGATGAGCTTGATCACATCGCCATCTATGATGAATTCGCCATCGAGGTCGCTCGACTCAAGTCTTTAGTGATGCATGGCTTTGTGGGCCCTGATCATTTAATCATTAATCGTCCCGCTGAGATTTGGGCTCTACGAGATCAAGGCGAAGGTGGCTTAACCATTGAAGAAGCGCCCGCTGAACCTAGTTTATTTCAAATTGGGACCAGTGATTTTTTAATGCATGATGCTCTGCCATACGGTGTTGTCTATGATGAGCGAGGAGTCGTCTACTTTTTAGGCGTGGATCAAAACTCAGCAATCAAACTTGGAGATGGGCAACTCATTGGGTTGGGTGAGCGTAAAGCGATCGTTTTAACTCGTGAAAGTACCTTTCAGTCTAGACTCAATGTGTATGAACTAGGTGCAGAAGTAGGAAGTTCCCCTCAATATAGTGTTGTTTTACCCGATGCTCGCTTTGGGCAAACCTATCAGGCCAAAATAGTGGGCACAGAAAAAGTCCTTTTCGAAACATATCGTACTCGTAGTTGCGATGAACGAGTGACTTATGCAGTACAAACTCACTTAATCGACTTAAAGGCTGAAACAGTAACCGCTATAAACACAAGCCAAGAGCCTCATCAAGTCGCTGTGGGTGGAGCAGGTCGCTATGCTTTGGTTAAGCACTTGGATAACTGTGGAAGAAGCATGGGAAGTGCTGAAATATTTGATTTAAAGGAAAAGGAAAGTAAGGCCCTACCTGAAATGATGAGGGGACAAGTCAAAGAAATCGCTGTGAGTAGCAAGGGAGGATATCTTGCGGTCATGTCAGAAAATACCGTATGGCTTCTCGATGGTACTAATCTTTCATCCAATGTTGTTTTATCAAATGAGGAAATGCTAGGAGACTTAAGTTTTAACCCCTAAGCCTTTCGACTAACCATTGAGTGAACCATGCAAGAAATACCAGAGTCTTTGAAGATACTCAGCGCAGTAGACTGCCCTAAATTAAGCACCTTAACTACGTTTGAGCTTGGAGCTCGGCCCAAATATTATGCTAAGGTAAGTACAGTGGAACAGGCGGTTGCTGTTGCCAAGTGGACAAAGCAACATAAAGTTCCGTTATGGATTGTGGGAGGTGGCTCTAATGTACTTTGTGATGATCAATTCTTAGATGGTTTAGTCTTACAAATTGCTTTATCAAACATTGAATGGGGTCCTAAAAACGAAAATGGTATATTCACGGTCACCTTAGGCGCTGGTGTGATTTGGCATGACTTTGTAGAAGAAAGCGTAAATCGAGGCTTGGTCGGTGTGGAATGTTTGATTGGGATTCCGGGATGGGCAGGCGCAGCCCCTATCCAAAATATTGGTGCGTACGGTCAATCTCTAAGCGATACCTGCAGTGAAGTTCAAGTCTATGATCTTGAACAAGATCAGCTTGCTTGGTGGCCGGCAAGCCGTTGCGATTTTGCGTATCGGCACAGTCATTTCAAAAAGCATTTGGGTCGTTATTTAATCCTGGCACTCAAACTTAAGCTCAAGCATGATGCTCCGCCGGTAATCAGATATCCACAGCTTGAGGAAAGTATAAAAACTATGGGTTATGACTTAAACCAACTCAATGTTGCACAAGTCAGCCAAAGCGTTTTAGCCTTGAGAAGTCAAAAGTCGATGTTTTGGCAAGCTGATGATCCCAATCGACGCAGTGCCGGATCTTTTTTTATGAATCCTATCATAGATGCTCAGCAGGCTCATAACTTAAGACAGTGTTGCCATGACTTAGCGTTGGCTACACCTCCAATTTGGCCCAATGAACAGCCAAACACTTTTAAAGTACCTGCGGCTTGGTTGATTGAGCAAAGCGGTATACACAAAGGCTTTCGCCTAAAAAATGTTGGCATTTCCTCCAAGCATTGTCTTGCGCTTATAAGTCATGATGAGGGTCGCTATTCAGAGGTAATCAGCCTAGCCCAATTGGTTCAACAGCGAGTTTGGGCACAATTTGGCATCTCACTAATGCCAGAGGTGCGTATTTTGAGTTCATCCTTAGAAAACTCTCTCAATCAAGCCCCGATTAAGATTGCTTTAGCCAGTTGCCAAAACCTACCAGAATGGGAAGTTGATGATCGGCCTCTGTGGCAGGCTTTAAAGCAATTAGGGGCTCAGGTATTCACGCCTAGTTGGGACGATCCAACCTTTGATTGGGCAAGCTGTACTTTAGTTATCCCTCGAACCACTTGGGATTATCAAGGACGATGGACGGAATTTTTAAATTGGATGAAGCATGTTGACCAAGTCAGCCAACTCCTTAACCCTATCGAACTTATGCAATGGAACTTGGATAAGCGCTATCTCAAAGATTTAGCGATTGAACAACCGCCAACACATTGGATTGAACAACAGACCTTAACCGAGCAAGAGTTAAATGATCGAGTAGATGAAGTGATTGCAACCTGTCAGAGCAAGGGGTGGCTAAAAGCTTTCATTAAGCCTACGATTGCTGCATCAGCTGTCGGCACATTAAGATTTGATCTCAGCCAAATGCAAGCGAAGATGCAGATCAGATCTCATTTACAAGAGTGGTTACCCAAGCGAAATCTCATCTTACAGCCATACGTTGAAGAAGTAGAGTCTATGGGCGAATGCTCATTGATCTATTTTAATGGACAGTTTAGTCATGCTGTTCGCAAAGTTCCAGTTGATGGCGATTATCGTGTACAAGACGATTATGGAGCCAGTGATATGCCTTGGGAAGCTCCGGTTGCGTGGCAAAGAAACTGTGAACAAATGCTTAACAAGCTTAAAGTGATGCCCTTGTATGCTCGTTGTGACTTTTTAACCAATACTCAAGGTCAGCCTTGGTTAATTGAGCTAGAGTTAATTGAGCCTTCACTCTTTTTTAGACATGACCCTCAAAGCGCAACAAGATTTGCAGAAGCAATCATTGAACACTGTCGTCAGCAGATTTTAGCAGCAGAGCTTAATAGCGCTGATTAGTAAATGGCTAAATATTTAACCTTTAAAAAGTAATGAGTGGCGCAAGCTTTTCTACTGTTTTAGCACCAATACCACGAACTCTGCGTAAATCACTCGCTTGAGTAAACTTGCTGTCCTTACGTGCCTCAATGATGCGCTTACTCAAGGCCGGACCGATTCTTGGTAAGGTTTTAAGCTCGTTTAATGAAGCAGTATTTACATTTACTTTTCCTTGTGCGGAAGCGTTTTGAATTGTATTAGGCGTATTTGTTGATGAGATCTGCTGAGCTTTTTTAAGTGGATTGATTGTAGCCGATGGACTAGGTTTTCTTTGAGTCGTAAATTGCCAAGTCTCACCATCGGTGCTTGCCACAATGCTTCCGACTTGAGCGGTTACCATCGCCTGTGCTTGTACTCGGTTTAAGGCAAGCAGTGTTTCGGGAGCCGGATGACCATAACGGTTGGTTTCACTGCAAGAGACAACAGCATACTTGGGCTTAACTGCATCTAAAAAAGCTCGACCAGAAGCATGCTTACTGCCATGATGAGCAACCTTGAGTAAATCAGCTCGTAGTTTTTTTGAATCCACCAATAAACGAGTTTCGGTTTCTTCTTCGGCATCTCCTGTAAACAAGGCCGCTTGATTTTTATAGCTGAGTCTAAAAACAATCGAATTGCTGTTAGGGTCAGAGCGAGAGTTTTTGATAAAGGGTTCTTCCGGAGCGAGTAACTCCAAATTAGCTCCACCACCAATGGCAATGGTTCTTCCCTTACGACCAAGTTTAAGAGGTATCTTCTTTTCTTTAACGCTTGCCAAAAGTTGACTATACGCTCTAATCGGGTGAGCAAAACCAGAATCGAGAACCATTTTTACTTTAAAGTGTTCCAAAATCCGGCTCGCATTTCCAATATGATCAGAGTGAGGATGCGTATTAATCATCAGATCAATCTCTTTAATGTTAAGCTGATCAAGATACCCCTTTAAGGCTTTCCAACTTTTAGATGGCCCAGAGTCAATTAAGATCACCTTATCGTTTGGACTTTGAATCAAGGCACTATCTCCTTGGCCAATATCAATAAAATGGACTCGAAGTGGTTCAGCAAAGCTTTTTTCAACATTTGAAAGAAAAGAAACTGTGCCAAGTAAGAAAAATAAAATAAATGTCTTAAATGCTTGATATTTATTCGTTATACTGAAAAAAGTTGAGCTCATAATATGTACCTATGGTAAGGAGTAAAGCTTGTTCAACGGAATAAGTCATGACTATAGTCAAATGGGCTAGCGTTAAGCTTCATTTGAGAGTATGCTTAAAACATAAATCCTTAGATCATCATAATGCTATCGCTTAGAGATGATCATTTAATCATAAATTTTTTAAAAGATTCAGACTGACGTTTGTCGGAGGAGTCGTATTTAACTTGGAAGAGCGCAGAAGAATTAATCATCAAATCCGGATCCCCCAAATCCGTGTCGTTGACGAAGAAGGCGAACAGTTAGGTGTAATGACACCAGCTGATGCCCGTAAAATTGCAGAAGAACGTGGCTTAGACTTAGTAGAAGTCGCCCCAGGAGCTCGCCCTCCTGTATGTAGAATTATGGACTATGGTCGTTTCCGCTATGAGCAGAAAAAGAACCAGAAAAAGCAAGTTCAAGTTCAAACAAAAATTCTCAAACTTCGTCCTAAGACCGATCAACACGACCTACAAACCAAACTACGCCATGCTCGGCGCTTCTTAGAAGCCGGCAACCGAGTGCGGTTTGTGGTTCGTATGCGTGGTCGAGAGCGAGCGGTTACCGATCGTTGGATTGCTCAATTAGTGGAACTTACCGATCAACTCAATGATATCGGAGTACCGGTCGGGAAACCACAACTTGAAGGTGGCGGTGTAACCTCCACTGTAGAGCCTCGTAAAACACCTTTGGCTGAAGAAGCTAGTAGCGAAGCAAGCAGCGAAGCAAGTAATGAAAGTTGATGTTACTTTGGCTTTAACAGCCAAATAATCTCTTCAAAATTATGTTGGCAGAATGAACGATCTATATAAGTTTCTGTAGCCTCATTCACCCGTAGACTACAAATCTTATTTAGCGCTTTAATTGGTTTGGAATTCGATCACCTTGCTTGGCATTCTGATCTTTTTCTATCGTCAAACCCTTGGGCCAAATTGGCTTGATCAAAGCACCAGTGTCTAGGCCTCTTTGCCCAAAGGTGACCACAACATCACCAAGTTTCAACGGAGAAACTAGCTCCAAAACTTTGGATTCTTGATAGCCTATTTCCACATTGACAAGAGTAATTCTATCATTACGTGCCACAGCTACTTGTGCTTGGCCATCCTTGTAGATGACTGCTTCTTTAGGGATAACCAAAACATCTTTATGTTCACCCAAAGTAATTTCAGTACTCACAAATAAGCCGGGTTTGAGTTTTGATTTATGCGGATTGCTCGGCTCTTTTTGAGCTTTCATTTTTGAACGCTTGCTTTTTCCCTTTTTCTTCTGAGTTGACTTTCTTGTAGCTTGTGTATCAGGGCTTACCCAGACAGAAAAGGTTCCAGTATTTGCATCGATTACCGGACTCACATGACTTACATGGGCTTGGGCGGAAAGAAGTGTGCCTTCACGATCAAAAAGCTGTGCTGTCATCCCCTCTGTAATCTTTGTTGACCAACGGTCGGGAAGGTTTAAGGGCGCGTAAATATTAGATAGGTCCATCACCTCAAAGATCACTTGTCCGGGACTCACCGTTTCTCCTCGGTACAGAGGTCTATTCACAACCACTCCTGCAATCGGTGATCGTAATATTTCATTTTTGGCTTCTTCTTGTAAGCGAGTTAACTCAATGGCTGTCTGATCTCGATTAAACTTAGCTTGAGTCAATTCTTCACGGGGTGCTAACCCTTTTTTGACCAAGTTTTGTAGCTGTTTAACATCATGCTTAGCTTTACGGTATAAGCTTGCTGCTTTACGAATTAAACTCTTGGCCCCCGGTCTAGTGATCAAAGCAAGTTTCTGTTTGGGTTTAACTTGATCCCCTTCCTCAACATATAATTCGGTGACTAAGCCTGAAATCAATGATCTAACCGATGCTTTTTCTTTGGGAGAGAGAATTGATACGGCTTTAACTGTTGCGCGAACTGTACCCAAAGAAAGCCGATGTACTTCAACCGGAATTGCTCTTTCCTTTTTTTCTGTTTTCTCTCTTTGATCTTTGACTAGCTTGTTCTCAGCGCTTTGTTTCTTTTGAACATCGGATTGAGAGCAAGCCGTTAAGGATAAAAGGCAGAAAGATAACCCCAATCGACTTAGAGTGTGTTTTAGACACAGCCCAAGCATGCATGCATTGTTGAGGTTAAGGACCATTAATCCAATTATTATGAACAAAACTAGAGACATAAAACACACTGAACATAGTCAGATTACAAAAATATGACTAGTTTATCATCTGATTAAATAAAGAATGCATTACACATAGCATAAAAAACTCTTAAGGTCAGACTTGATCAATAGAGGATTAACGAGAAGATTGATCGCCCAGGTGATTAAGGATGAAAACATGCCTAAGTTGATATTAAAAATAATGAGTGACCTACATTTTGAATATCACTCGGATCAAGGTCTAGCGTGGATTGATGCTTTGGATCCGAGTGGGGTTGATGTACTGGTTTTAGCAGGTGATATTGCTGAAGTCCACCAAGGCGCTTTAAAGCAAGCTTTAATAAGCTTTTGTGAGCGTTACCCAGAAGTAATCTTTGTTCCCGGTAATCATGAATACTATCATTCTAGTATTAGTGAGGTTGAATTAGCACTCCAAGAACTCAAGCTTATTCCTAATCTCCATATATTAACGCGTCGCTCTGTGGTGATTAAAGGCCAACGTTTTATCGGTGCAACTCTTTGGTTTACTCAGCGTGATGATTCAGCCCAAGCCATGTGGCAACTTAGATTGAATGACTTTCACAAGATCAAAGGAGGTTTTGAGGAATGGGTATATAAAGAAGCCATAAAGGATGCCCAATATTTAACGCAAGAAATTAGAGCAGGTGATGTTGTGGTCACTCATCATATTCCATCGGCTCGTGGCGTTGCACCCCGCTGGCAAGAGTCGATTGAAGGTTTTGGACGCTTTTTTGTACACAGCTTACCCGAAGAACTGGTCACAAAATCGCGCCTTTGGTGCCATGGACATGGACATGATAGTGTGCAAACTGATTTACCCAATCACACCCTTATAGCTAACCCTTTTGGCTACTTAAATCATGAAGAAAATCATCAATTTAACCCTAAATTACTTTTTGAGATTTAAGATCCCTGCAATCAAGGGCTATTTTTTGTGACTAGGATCAAGACGAGGCATTTTAGGCAGTTCTTCTTGAGCCTGTTTTACCATTGCTCTTGCTTTGAGTAAAACAGGTAGGTTGGTCGCAATACAGAAAAAGCCTTTATGCTCTTCTCGCCAGAAATTATAGCGACTACGAACCCAATGTATTCTTCTAGCTCTGATTAAGATCAATTGATTAGGGGTTTGTAGCGGAGGTGTATTTAAGCGTTTTACATGTTGCCTAAGACCGCGCTCTAATAGCTCCATAAAGGGGCCTTCTTCGCATTCGGTACTATGAGCAAGTTCATTATACCACTTTTCTTCACGGAGGGGATGAAAAGGCCGCCAGGGCAAGCTGTTCATAGTCACTCTACTCAGTACCGGATAGTCCTCTTGTTGCCAAGATGCACCTCCATCCTCACTACGCTCTATCACTAATGATGCTCTAGCTAAAGGACTTACTGTCCAACGCGCATCAGCTTGACTCCATAACCAAGCTGAGGCCTGTGGCATAGACTTACGGACTGTTTTTTCAAAGCCCATCAGATTTAAGCTTAAAAAGAGGAGAGCTAAGGCTAAAGGTATGCCTTGCTTTAATAAGATACTCATCACGGTAGGCTTATTTTGAGATGCCGGCTCATGAAGAATGCCATCTATATGTTGATTTGACCACAGCAAATAGAGAGCAATGATCAAAAACGGAGTAATGCCCAAATGATTACTCATACTCATCCAAAAACCTAATAACATTAACGGCCAAAACAGGAGCGCCAAATTGGAGAGTTTTTCTAGGGGAATATACTGAGCAAGTTTTTGATCAAGACCATTGGACCACCGTTGGTCACAAGCAATTAATAATCCAAGAGCAAGTGCCAAAATAAACCAAGACGGTAGATTAGTTAGGAACCCAAAGAAAGCAAAAAACACCAGCCAAACGAGCGGCCAAATCCTAATCTTTAACAGCATCACTACAGGGGTATATGCAAAGGCTAAAAGAAGAAGTTTATTGACCAAGGTTTTTAACCACAAGGGACTTTGCGCTAAATGTATGGCGAGCGGTGTTGGGGCCGCATCGGTCCAAGCCCAATAATTAAAAAAGTGATCGCCGGTCCATAAAGGACTTGCCTCTTGATACACAACATAAAGGTTTGGCCATGCCCACAAAGCCACCAAAGCACTTAAGGCAAGCTTTGTGGCAATAGATTTCTGATGCTTTTGTTGGCTTGGTGCAATAATAAGTAACAGTGATAAAGCAAATAGAAAGCGGTCGGTACTTTGGATCAGTTCAGTGGGTAATTGCCCCAGTAAGCTTATGAGTGAGATCATGCTTACAACCAATGATGGTTTGATTAATCGTACTGCAATTAAGCTGATACTCGAGCATATACCCAGAATCAAAAAAAGCTTTTGTAGGGCAGGTGACAATGGCATAGCTAGGTCACTAAAGATGCCGGTTGTACTTTGAGCAGAGATTAATTCAGCATCACTCAAAAACCACGAGGTGAATAAAACTAAGTAGGCAGCACCAATTAAGCGAAAAGCAAAAGAGCAACGGTCAAGTTTTATCAGCAAGCTACTTAGGGTCATTAGGCACACTCCTTATCGGCTTAAAAAGTTGATCTCATTATGATCAAGCCCGAAGATCTAGCAAGACTCAGCGCTCTCAGCAAGTGAAGTTCTTGTTTCTTGCCAAATACTCCACACTAGATGCTACATTCTCACTATGACAAACTTAGGTTATTTGAGTGCGTTTAAAGCTGAGACAGGCACGAGATGTTTACTTCTTTTCATGCGAGTCCAAGCTTTTTTCATGATCTTATATTCAGCCTTAACAAAGCCACGTTCATTCATCGGTGGTACTGTTCTGGGCGTTTTATTCATTATACTTTTAGGATACTTACTATGCGGTAGATCAAAGTAGTGCCCAAGTTCATGGGCAAGCACTTTTGGCCGAGCAATGCGAGATAAAATGATCCAACGCTTATGTTTACGGTCTTTGGGATCACGCCAATGCACTCCTCTGATTTGCTGATCTGGTACATCTACATCCACTAACTTATTCACAATAAATAAATCAATATGACCCTTATGCAACCGTCCACTCTTTCGACCTAAGCGCGTCCTTTGAGTACGAGTTTTCATCTGTGATTCACTCTTAGGCAAGCCATGATCTTCGGTAAACTGAAAACATACACCAATCTCTTTAAATAGACTTTGAGCCTCTTTAAGCTGGGCCGACAACCAAGCTTGATCTGAGTCAAGACCCTTTGGCGCTTTGATCTTTTGATCCCTTTTGGTTCTATGTAAAATGATTGAGACTGTTTCAGTGTTTGAATCACAGCTCTGGTTGATTTGTGCGAGCTCAAAGCTTGGTTTGGCAGCAATTGACTCTTGGGCTTCTTGGGCTTCTTGGGCTTGAGACCAAGCCAAATAAGGGTAGCCTAAAACGAATAAGAGTATGATGTTTTTAAAGTTCACTATCATGACCTAACTTGAATCTTCTGTGAGTTATGATTGGCTTAAGCGCTGTAAAACCATCTCACGATAAGGAGGATTACAGCCTACACGCTCACAGTTGATCGTAGCCGCCATTGACGCATACCGTAAAGCGGGTCTGAGTTCCTGCAGTGTCCATGTATGACTTGAGGTTACTTTAAGCTCTTGCAGTTTAGCTAAAAATACGCCCATAAAAGTGTCTCCGGCACCCACTGTATCTTTAAATGACTCGGTCTTAAAAGCCGGTCGTAAACTTGAGTCAACAAAGTCATTCGCTTGGTTTTGGACAAATAAACGTGAACCATAGCTACCTTGAGTAAGTAGAAGCATTTTAGCTGAAATGCTTTCTAAAAGTTTAAAACAGGCAAGCTCAATCTCAGCATCGCTTAGTTCTTTAGTTTTCTTCGATTTTACTTGCTCAGAGTTTGCATTAGAGTCCAACCACCAAGCTAAATCTTCATCACTCAGCTTAACCACAGTGGCCGCATTCATGATTCGCTGTAATCTTTGTCGATAGTTGACTTCATGTTCAATAAATTGCGGGCGAATATTTAGGTCGACTGAGGTCAACATCTTGGAATGAGCCCACTCAAAAACTTGGCACCAAGTTTCACCATCTTCTTCACCGGTAAGGGCCAAAGAACCGATATGTAACATACTATATTCTTGATTGATCGCTTGCCGGCATTTGTCTTTAAGAGCGTTAAGTTGAACTAAGCGTTCAGCAGTGTCTGTGCGATAAAACTGATAGCTTGCCTGTCCATTGCTTAAGTTCACTAAAGCTAAGGAAGTAGGCGCCTCAACTCTATCTCCTAAAAAACTAACTTGGGAGTCGCTAAGATACCGCACTAAATGATCTCCCAAATGATCATTCGAAATGGGACTAAGATAGCATACTTGTGCGCCTAAACGCCCCGCGGCGACCGCTGTGTTGTAGGGAGAGCCACCGGGTACAGCTTTATATGATAATGCCCCATCTTTAACTTCTGAAATCATATCGAAAAGGTTTTCACCGCCGATGACTAACATACATAACCTCAACACTAGATGATTGATCATAAACTTGGGATAAATTAACTAAAGCATAGATGTGGACTAGCGTCTATTGAATCACTGTGATAAACAGCGCCTGCAATGATTTCCTGCAATGATTTCTAGAGAGGAGTCGGTAATGAACACAAAGCCATTTTATGTCACCACCCCCATTTATTATGTTAATGATGTACCTCACGTGGGGCATGCTTATACGACTTTAGCAGCCGACACACTCTCTCGTTGGCACAAGCTTCTTGGTCATGAAAGCTACTTTCTTACAGGTACTGACGAGCATGGCCTAAAAATCGAGCAAGCAGCGCGTAATACCGGCGTCAGTCCTCAAGAACATGCAGATCGCTATTCACAGCCTTTTAGAGAGCTGTGTGGGATCATTGATGCTGAAAATAACGACTTTATTAGGACGACTGAAGCTCGTCACCAAAAGGTTGTGCAAGAAATGTGGCAACGCATGGAAGCCAATGGTGACATTTATCTCGGAGAGTATGCGGGGTGGTATAGTGTTAGTGATGAAGCTTATTTTACAGAAGATGAGTTAGTCAATGGTAAGGCACCAAGTGGACATCCGGTAGAATGGGTTGTAGAAAAGAGTTATTTCTTTAGACTCTCCAAATATACCGATGCCTTACTCGCATATTTTGAGGCCCATCCGGATTTTGTTTTACCTCATACTCGAGCCAATGAAATTAAGCGCTTTGTGGAACAAGGGCTAAAAGATATTTCGATCAGTCGAACTAGCTTTTCTTGGGGGATTCCGGTTCCCAATGATGATCAGCATGTAACCTATGTTTGGGTGGATGCATTAACCAACTATATCAGCGCGCTTGGCGGGCCTAATGGAGATCTTTATGACAAGTTCTGGCCAGCAGCACATCACATTATTGGTAAAGATATTTTGCGTTTTCATGCTGTATTTTGGCCCTGCTTTTTGATGAGCGCCGGCTTGCCATTACCAAAGCAAATTATTGCTCATGGCTGGTGGACTGTTGAGGGCGAAAAAATGAGTAAAAGTAAGGGAAATGCCATTGATCCTCTCAAGGCAGTGGCCGCAGTTGGAGCTGATGCTTTTAGGTATTTCCTGCTTCGTGAAATCCCTTTTGGTTCAGATGGGGACTTTAGTCAATCTGCTTTGATTACCCGTATCAATAGTGAACTTGCCAATGACTATGGTAATCTACTGAATCGAACGCTTGGTATGCTTAAAAAGTATCGCAAATCAGTTTTACCGCAAGAAGTCAGCCCTAAAGATACATCTTGGTCAGAGCTTGAAGAACAATTATTAAATACGGTAAGTGAAGCGCGTCAAGAGCTTATCAAGCAGATGTCAAACTATCGTTTCCATGATGCTCTACGAGCCATCTGGACGGCGGTCAGTGCCGGCAATAAGTATGTGGACAGTGCCGCACCATGGACCTTAGCCAAGGCTGGAGATGAAAAGGCCAAGGAGTTGGATAAAGTCCTTTATAATCTCATTGAACTATTACGTATCATCGGTGTGTGGACCTTGCCCTTCTTACCAAGTAAAGCAAAAGAGTTATTACAGGCGATTAAGGTTGATGAAAGCACTTGGTCCTTTGCTCAGACTATGTCTGATGCTTGGGGAACTGTATTAAAGGGTGGCCAAGAACTAAGCAGTGGACTTGCTCTTTTCCCAAGAATTGAGGGGCCTTTGGAGCTGACTCGCAAGTCTCAAGTAGTGACAGAAACTCAAGCAAAGACTCTAGCCAAAAAAGAGGGCAACATAAGTAAAAAAGAAGACCAAAAAGGTCAAAAACAAGCTTCAGAAGACACCAAAAAAACGATTGAGTTTGAGGACTTTACCAAGCTTGATGTCAAAGTTGCAGTGGTTGTTGACGCAGAAGCTCATCCCAATGCTGACCGTTTACTAAAGCTTAGCGTTGATGTGGGTGAAGCTGAACTTAGAACAGTATGTGCTGGGATTGCATCTGTTTACAAGCCTGCAGAGCTCATCGGTAAACGAGTTGCTTTACTTGCTAACTTGAAGCCCCGTAAAATTCGTGGGATTTTGAGTCAGGGAATGATCTTAGCGGCCGGCGAGGGAGAAACGATGCGTCTTGTTGAAGTCCCCGAAGGTCCAAAAGCCGGCGAAGGGATTCGCTAATTCGCTAAGCAATATTAGACAAAAAAGTCTGGAAGAAGTTGTTCATCTGGCGTTCCGGGGACAACAGCATAAGAACTAAGATCCTCAACGCCTGCTCTTTTCAAGACTTCATCATCGATTAAGAATTCGCCATTCAGTTCATTGGTATGTTGCTGCAGAATCCAATGAGCCGCATCGGCCATAATTTCGGGCGTACGACAACGCTTCATTGCCGACTCACCCCCTAAAACATTACTGACAGCCGCCGTGGCAATCGCTGTTCTTGGCCATAAGGCATTTACGGCCACACCTTTTTTACCAAACTCACTCGCCATGCCTAAAACACACATACTCATACCATATTTAGCCATCGTATAAGCGACATGGGGTGCAAACCAACGCGCTTCCATGTTTAAGGGCGGTGAGATATTGAGAATATGTGGCTTTTCCGCTTTCAGAAGGTAGGGTAAACATAACTTTGAGCATAAAAAAGTTCCGCGAGTATTGACTTGATGCATCAAATCATAGCGTTTCATATCAGTCATCAAGGTTGGTGTTAGACTGATTGCGCTAGCATTATTGACTAAAATATCAATTCCTCCAAAGCGTTCAACTCCGGCTTGAACAGCCTGACTAATCGACTCTTCAAAGCGAACATCAACCACAGCTGGCATTGCCTGTCCGCCTGAAGCTTCAATTTCTTTAGCAGCAGTATAGATTGTGCCCTCTAATTTTGGATGAGGCTCGGTCGTTTTAGCGGCAATAATGATATTTGCACCATCTTGGGCTGCCTTTAAGGCGATTGCTTTGCCGATTCCACGACTGGCTCCGGTAATAAAAAGTGTTTTTCCACTTAGTGGTGATGACATATCAATAAATCCCAATCTGTAGTTTAAGAATGATCCGTTTTGTTTAGTACGAACACAAAGATAAGATGAAAAAAAGGCTTATTCGTTGCCGGCTAAGGTGCGATAATTTTGATCAACATAGCGAATCATATCTAAAAAAGCGCCTTCATAGTCACGCCCTGTACTTATTCCATCAATATTGACTAAATGGTTCAAATAAAAAGTACCCTCTCGGCATTCGCCCTCATCATCATGGTCAGGGGTAAGACAGCCGGGATCGTCCAAATCAACTAAACCATCAAGATCATTGTCAACTCGATCCCGACAGCGTGGCGGACTACTTTCTTCAGGATCATCATCTTCAACTCGACGACGCTCATTATCTTGACAACCCGGATCAGCCAAATCTACTAGGCCATCACCATCGTTATCAACGCCATCATTGCATGCTCGTACTTTCATGTCAGAGCAAGCGCCGTCAGGATATACAAAGATCATGGGCGGCCATATACCTGAGCTCATCGCTCCGCTAAATAAAACATTTGAGCTGGTTGCATAGCTAGCGCGTTGCCCATAACCATGTAAAAAGTAGACCACTGGATAGTGTCGATCTTGATTAGCATCATCATCATATCCCGGTGGAGTCACAACTTCAAAGTGATAGCGCCCACCAAAGTATTCAGAATTCACAGAGTCTGAAAGCACCTGTGGACCACTGTTGCCGGCTGGTTCATCTGATAAACTTTCTTTCCACGCGCTTGCCATCCAATCTAAGGCTCCGCTTACTCTACCGGCAGCTTGTGCATTTGTACCCACATGGCCTCCATCCCCCTGTTCTATTTCTTGGGGACTAGCATCAGGGTTGCCGTACCTAAATAGAACATGTTGACCAACCTTATGCAGAGGATTTACTGGTGCTCGACCTGGTAAGTATAAATCCGCTCCAAGTAGAGACTTAAAGCTATCAAACAAGGTGAGAGGCGCTTCACTTAATGCATGTAAGCGACCGGCTAAATGCATACTAGCCACAGCAAAATTCATAACATCCCTAATTCCCCCATCAATCCAAAATCTAGGAACAGAACCTTGAGGATTACTTAGGGCATCAGCGAGCCAAAAAGCAGGATTCACTGCCATAAAGTTTATCTTATGCGGATTGTAATCAAAGCGACCATTGCCCTCGCCCCAATCAAAACCACCTTCATCAAAACTTGTCGTTAACGGCACACCATCTAGGCCAAAATCATCAAAGGGCTCTCCGGCTTCACCGGCTTGACAAGCCATACGTTCAAGCACTGATTTAATTGTTGAAACAGGGTTATAACTCGGATTAAGTACTTGCTGTGGCCATTCTTCAAGCTCTAGACCAACATCACCATTTGCGCCTTGGAACAAACGATCACCCTCTGTACCAAATGGATGATAAAGCCAATGAAAGTTATCTCCTGCCGGATCAGGATTAAAGAGTGGGTGATACCCTTCTTCATCTTCGTCAGCCAAACCATCACAGCCTACATCTTGAAAAGGTTCAGAAACATTGACGATAATTGGCTCATTTTGGTCTCTTCGGCCATTGTCATTGAGATCGACCGCTAAAAATAAGTCACTTGGCTGTCTATGCTCTAAATCTGCCCATTGGGCAGGAGGTCCATCACCCGCATTGCCATCACAAACAGGGATCACCGAATAAGTTCCCTCGGGATTAAATTGATCATCATAAAATTGCGTGAGCTTTAACCAATTATTATTATCATCACAATTATCTTCTCGACATTCTTGGCGACAGCGATCTTGCTTTGACCTGAGGAGTTCGTTGACCGGAATACCCGGAGGCAAATAAGAACCACTAGGATGATAGCTTGTAGGGTTGCCAAAGGCAAAAACGACATCTTGAAAAACTTTAATATACATATCTCGGTCAAATTGAGCGCCATTTTCTGTATAAATCCAGTTTAAGTAGTCAGAATACTGTTCATAGTCATCTTGACTAGGTCCATTACCACAAAACTCTCCTAAGTTATCGTTACAAAAACCGGATAACAAGCGGTCGGTAACATAATGGAGCATGTAGAGCCAATCTGACGGACCTCCTAAAGGTGCCACAAAATCAAATAATTCCGGATGACGAGCACCAATATGGGCACTTCCGCCTCCGCCCATGCTCACCCCCATAATCGCTCTGTATGTGAATGGTTTAGGTTCTAGCTCAGAGTCTGACTTGACTCGACGCATAAGAGTATAAGCGCCCCATTCATCAACATCAAAACTTAAGCTTTGTTGCTCAGTATCCCAACTTGGGTTACGTAGCATTAGTCGCTTTGGTGTTGGTATAAAGGAAGCACGATCTTGATTTAACTGAGCTTTAAAGGGCCACCACCATAATTCTAATTCATCATAGGGCACATCATCATTTTCAAAAATGTAGTTTAGATAGATCTGTAAACGAGCGGGTCGATGCCATGACCAATAAATCTGTTCACCTTGCAACTTAGGCGTAATACTATAAATAGGCGAAAACGGAGTACGTAACCCATCTGGACGAGGTAAGTCTTCACAAGATAAAGTAATCTCAGGCCATTGATCCGCCTGTGGCTCAGTCACACTCCGTCCCTCTTGGGTCTGTATGATCGCCTGAAGACTATTTTCGGGCCAAGCCCATGAAATCAAGTTTAGCTCTGGCTCTTGTTCTGCGTCAATCAAGCGACCTTCATTGGATTGAGGGCTACTTTGGATGATTTGAGTTGAACTACATTCTGTAATTAGAGGGGCTAGTCCAAGATCTCGATTGATCATCATATCATTAGACTCTAACGCTTGGTCAGCTTCCCCCGCATCAGCTTCAAGTGTTTGGTCCAATGTGGTGTTTACTGACTGATCAAGCAGGCTTTGAGAGACTTGGTCATCACAAGCAAATATCATGGTACTTATTAACAAGCTACCAAAGTAGTTCTTTAAAACATATAAGAAATGATTAAGTGTTAGGTCACCTTGAAAGCTCATTTTTACCCTCTCTAAATGTTGAGTAAAGAGAGCATACTGAACTTCGCTGAAGGGGTCTAGTTTCTTAATTGTTATGTTATAGATGGGAGAGGAATGAGTTTATATTATTAATTAATGGTGGACTCACCAAGTATCAAAATCTCTCATCTCCCAGCGAATTGCGCGATTCAAATCTCTTTCAGCCCAATATAAATCAGCTTCTTCTTCTTCACTTAAGTATCCATCAGCAATACAAGCATCTTCTAGGTCATAAGCATCCATAAGTAGGGCATTTAAGTGACGAGCTTCACGAGGAGTAATTAAGCCCTTACGCATACCACGTTGAATTCTTCTTTCTTCATCCCTAAAGTCATTATTGATCCCATAACGCGCACCATCATGATAGATTCTGTCAAAAAAGGCATCATCATTAGAACCAGGTAGATGACGATGGTCAACCACAACACGAGTCGGAGGAGCAAAAACCCAACTCGGCATACGACGATGACGACGTTGAGCACGCTGAAAATCTCGGTGATGACGACTGTGGCGAGCGTGATGACGACTTACGGAACGATGGGCAGAGCGCTGTCGACGCTCTAAGCGTCTTTGTTGACGGCGTTCTACTCGGCGACTATAACGACGCTGAGCTTGGCGATCTTGACGACGCTGAGCTTGGCGATCTTGACGACGCTGAGCTTGACGATCTTGACGACGCTGAGCTTGACGATCTTGACGACGCTGAGCTTGACGATCTTGACGACGCTGAACTCTTGACTGAGAAGCTTGATGACTCGCTGGTTGAGCTTGAATGATTCGTCGTCTTCTTTGTGGTGGAGAGCGATCATTTCGTTGGGCTGAAGAATGATCATTTGCAATGACTCGTCTACGAGGTGCGGCAGATACGGAAAGTGAAATTAAAGTTAAGCTTAGAGCCAATAGGTAAGTGATGTTTTTCATTTTAAAACCCTTTCATAAGGTGTGAATAAGTAGATGAATGTGAGCACTACCTTTGAGCTTGTGGCTTTGTTCAAAAAAAGTTTAAAAAGTTCATCTTGGGTTTTGCACGTTAAGAATGCTTGTATTCATAAGCAGAGAAGTTTAATGGTATAGCTCAATAGAACTTAGATTAAATGAGAGGTGGTACACATGGCCGTGATGACGATCCCGACAATCGTCACTAGTTTTAGACTATGCCTAGTGCCCGTCATAATGGTGGGAATGCTGATTCAAGAAGCCAATACTTGGTGGACAGAATGTTTGTTTATGTTTGCAGCAGGATCGGATTGGCTTGATGGTTACTTAGCAAGACGTCTTGATCAAGAGTCAGAACTTGGGCGTTTTCTTGATCCTCTAGTGGACAAACTCTTGGTATTAGGTCCTTTGCTGACCTTTATCGAAATGGGAGTGATTCCCGCTTGGCCGGTTTTTATCATTCTAACAAGAGATTTGGTTGTTTCTGGATGGCGAGTGAGTGGTGGGTCGGTTCCCGGTGCAAATATGTGGGGCAAGATTAAAACTCTTTGCCAACTGATCGCTGTAGGATGTTTGCTTGGTCCAAGCACCTTTATAGAAGCCCTTCCAATGACAGGCTTTTTAAGCTTTTCTTATCAACTTGGTCATATCTTGTTTTGGGTATCAGTTGTGCTCACTGTTGTTTCTGGTGTGATTTATCTGTGGCCACAAAAAATAGAAAAAGCATAATCCAGCTTTAGAATTACATACGCAAATTCTTGAATAGGTCGGGGAAATATACAAATGCTTTGGATTCAAGATCTCAGTAAATCTTTTGGACCACAAACTTTATTTGAACATGTACAATGGCAGGTTAATCCCGGCCAAAGAGTTGGTCTGATTGGACCCAATGGCGCCGGTAAAAGCACTCTTATTAAAATAGTTGCCGGGATGATTGAGCCCGATCACGGACAAGTGAATCAAATTAAGGGTTTAAAGCTTGGTTATCTACCCCAAGAAGTTGCTGAACTTGGTGGAAATAGCATACGAAGCGAAGCAAGCAAGGGGCTTGCATCACTGTGGAAGCTCAAAGCAGAGGTAGATTCTTTAGCGACTAAATTGGCGAGTTATGGGAGTAATACCGAAAGCTTGGAGTATAACGAGCTTTTGAATGTATATGGAACTGCCCAAGCTCGCTTTGAACAAGAAGGCGGCTTTGAGGCAGAGTCTAAAGTTGAACAGATTCTCTGCGGCCTAGGATTTAGAGTTGAGCAACTCGATAACCGCTGTGACACTCTGAGTGGTGGTTGGCAGATGCGTGTGGTTTTAGCTCGACTATTACTTCAGTCTCCTGACCTACTTCTGTTAGACGAACCAACCAATCACCTTGATTTAGAATCAGTGGGTTGGCTTAAGCATTTTTTGAATACCTTTGAAGGCAGTTTAATTCTTATTAGTCACGACCGTTGGTTTTTGAATCAGATCTGTACGCATATTGCCGAATTGACTCAAGAGGGTGTTGGCTTATTTACCGGTCATTTTGAAGACTATCTTAGACAGGTAGAGCAACAAAACGAACTCTTGGAAAGGCAAAGAAAAAACCAGGCTAAAAAAACCGCTAATTTAGAACGTTTTATTGAACGCTTTAGATACAAAGCAAGCAAGGCAAAGCAAGTACAAAGTCGCGTCAAGCTTTTGGAGAAAATGCAGACTGTCCAAGAGGTTCAAGAAACACAAACAATTCATTTCCAACTGACTGAACCACCTAAATGTGGCCGAACTGTGATGACCTTGGAAGGGATTGAGCAGGGGTATTCGACCGAGCAAGTCATTTATCGTGGCTTAGATGTCAAAGTAGAAAGAGGACAGCATTTGGCCTTGGTTGGCCCTAATGGAGCCGGAAAATCAACCTTACTTAAGCTTTTAGCAGGTGCTACCGACTATCGAAAGGGCTTTAGAGAGCTAGGGCACTTGGTTAAACCTTATTACTTTGCTCAGCATCAAACCGAAGCTTTAAACCTAGAATGGACGGTTTTGCAAGAAGCTCAAAGTGCTCAAGAAGGTGCTTCTATTACGCATATCCGCAGTATCTTGGGTGCCTTTTTATTTGATGCGGAAGATGTCAAAAAGAAAGTTGCTGTTTTAAGTGGTGGAGAAAAAAATCGTCTCGCTTTGGTTAAGATGCTACTCACGCCTTCAAACCTATTACTTTTAGATGAACCGACCAATCACTTAGACATGGGAAGTCGAGCGGTCTTAGCTCAAGCCCTAAGAGCCTATGAAGGCGCGGTGGTCTTAATTAGTCACGATCGTTATTTCATTGATGAGGTTTGCGATGAGGTTTGGGAAGTTAATACCGGCCGAGTAACACCATTTTTGGGTAATTACTCCCATTATTTAGAGTGTGTGCAACAAGGAAAACGTCCCATGCCATTTCCTTTGTCGGCTGTAGCTCCAACGCAAAGTACATTGCCGAGCCAAACTGTACATAAGAAGGTAGATCGTAAAGAAGAAAGAAGACGAAATGCGGAACGTCGTGAGGCTCGCTCAAAAATTGTTAAACCTCTCAAGAAAAAAGTGGAAAAAGCCGAGGCCGAGATCCAAAGAATTGAGGAAAGACTTGCTGAACTTGAAGCATTACAATGTGCAAGCGATCATTATGATAATCCCGAAGAAGTCGTTAGAGTTGCCAAAGAAGCGAGTGATAAACAGGCTTTATTGGAGTCGGTTATGACTGAGTGGGAAGAAGCAGAACTAGAGCTTGCCCAAGCTTTGGAGAACTTTGATCAGGAGTAAGTCATGAGTTGGCGACTAGAGCAAAGGGACCTCTCGGGAAACTGGTACTTACCTGAGCAAGAATTGGGAATAGTGACTGAACTACTACAACAGCTTCGTCCCCAATCTCATCTTTCGAGTCATGAGCTCAGTGAGATTTTTACTTTTCACGGCAACGATTGGTTAAAGCATTATAAGCAAACTTTAGAAGAATTGGCTGGAGTTAAAGCAAAGAAAAAAAATATTTCCAAGCGCCTAACGCCACGCTTACAAGGTGTGATGGATTTATACAAGTTTGGCCAAGTGAATATTGATCTTGGTACTGATCATGCACATTTGCCCTTACTCTTGGTTCGTTCTCAAAAAGCACCTTTAGCCTTTGGAGTGGATATTGCGCTTTCTCCTTTGCGCACAGCATACAATGCGCTTCAAAAAACGAATATGCTTGAGGATATAGCCTTAATACATAGTGATGGTATTGAAGCTTTTGTTAATGCGTCTGAGCCTTTAACAAGAAATTCGCAGCAGGTGTTTCACTCGTTTTCAGATGAAAATTGGCAATTATGGCAGCAACTCAAAGACGCACAATTGGCGACTGTGACTATTTGTGGTGTTGGTGGTGCACTCGCAGCTGAATTAATCTCACTCCTACCCACTTGGGTTAGCGAACTCATTGTTCAGGCAAATGATCAGCCAGAGTTAGTTGATCAAGCCTTGGAATTCACGCATAAAAAGCAGGCTTTAACTCTTGATGAGATAAGTGCAACAATCGAAAACAATAGACTTTTTATCAATAAGAGAGCAAGAAGCTTGGTCGATAGTAATCAGAATCCCTCCAAGCAAAATCATAATATTCAATATGATAAACATCATGCATTATGGCGTTGGGTTTTACTATCAAGAGCGAGTCGGCGTTTGGCTCTAACTCCTCAAAGTCATTCTAGTATGCCTGCCAAGTATGCCCTTTTAGAACAATCGGCTAAAGGGTTCTGTACCTTGTATGATGCTGCCATGTGTGCAAAGTAAAGTGTGCAAAGTAAAATGATCGTTCAATAAAGATGATCAGAATCAATAATCTCGTTATACTCATCACATTCAATAGACAAATGCTGAATTCTGCGTAAGGGTAAGGCTTTGATAAACTTGTTCCAAAATATGATGATCAGTTCATTCGACAAAAGATTTTGTTCGACAACATTAGAGAGGATTGCGACAATGAAGCAGAGTAAAACAGACTTGCACCTTTGCTCGACAAGAGTCTTAAGAGTCTTTGGCTTAGCTTTTTTGATCAATATGTTCATGTGGGCATGTACAACACCATCACCATCACCGCTATGTGACTCCAACGATGAGTGTTCTAATGGACAGGTTTGTATCAATGGACTCTGTGAAAATGCTGCACCGGTGCCCGACTTAAGTCCTGGCATAGATTGCTTTCAAAGTTCTGATTGTGGTGAAAATGCCCGTTGTGTTGAGGGGACTTGCTTTCAAAATGAATGTATGGATGGCATGAAAAGGGGCTGTGAAACTGCTTGTGGTACTGGCGAAGAACTATGTTCTGGCGGCGTGTGGCGTGCTTGCAATGCTCAACCAACAACCGAGATTTGTGGAAGCAATATAGATGAGGATTGTGATGGCCAAGTCGATGAGGGCTGTCAAGGTTGTCAAAATGGAGACGAACGTCCATGCCGAACTGATTGTGGGACAGGCGTAGAACGCTGTATCGATGGACAATTTATTGGGTGTACCGCAGGCCGACCACGCAGTGAGATTTGCCTGGACCCAGAGGCTGGCGTTGATGAAGATTGTGATGGCATCATTGATGAAGAGTGTGAGATGTGTCCTCAAGAAGGCGCGACTCGTACTTGTGAAACGAGCTGTGGAATGGGCCAAGAAATATGCCGTGATGGACGCTATCGCGATTGCTCGGCACAGATTCCAGTCGATGAAGTCTGTAATGGGCAAGATGATGACTGTGATGGGCAAATCGATGAACAAATTGTCCGCGACTGTGACAATAAGTGTGGGGCAGGCTCAGAAAGTTGTATCAATGGTCAGTGGATGGGGTGTGATGCTCCTGAAAATTGTAATTGCTCAACCGAAGAGGGAGTAGATATTCAACTTTGTGGCTCATGTGGTGAACGCAGCCGAATCTGTGAAACTCCGCAGTGGGGTGAATGGTCTGAATGTCTTATGGGTGGCCAATGTAACCCTGGCCAAGCCGAAGAAAGCACTTGTGGACTATGCGGTACCAAACGACGTCTTTGTGTGTCGACTTGTGAGTGGGGAGATTGGCAAGCTTGTCTCAATGAAGGAGAGTGTTCCCCCGGACAAGTTGAGATGGAAGATTGCCCATCCGGTTGCGGACAACGAACTCGCACATGCACAGATAACTGTGGTTGGGGTGAATGGACCGGTTGTGAAGCGCAGAATGGAGTGTGTATGCCGGATGAAGTGCAAAGCGAAAGCTGTGGCGCTTGTGGACAGACCCGCGAACGAATCTGCAGCGATATTTGTCAATGGGGCACTTGGGGAGAATGCCAAAACTCAGGTAATGTCTGCACGCCCGGCGAGACACAAGATCAATCCTGTGGCGCTTGTCAGACACAAACAAGAGTATGCTCAAATGACTGTATCTGGGGAGATTGGGGGGAGTGTCAAGCAGGCTCTTGCTCACCTGGGGATGTCGAGACTCGTGAATGTGGACTTTGTGGCACACAAACCCGTCGTTGTACAAGTCAATGTG
Organism: uncultured Myxococcales bacterium; assembly: GCA_937146725.1. GTDB lineage: Bacteria > Myxococcota_A > Bradymonadia > UBA7976 > VGTA01 > CAKZRU01. The sequence continues at coordinate 61,055 of CAKZRU010000142.1, read as the reverse complement.
GCTGGGGGGATTGGGAACCTTGTACCGGTGGCGGAGTATGTACACCCGGTGAGGACGTGACCGTAGCCTGTGGAACTAATGTTGGTGCTTGTGAGTTTGGTACTCAAGTAAAAAGCTGCAATAGCTCATGTCAATGGGTTGAGGGGGCTTGCGAAGGTGGTGTTGAATCGAGCACAGAAGCTTGTGGCGCTGAGCGAGACTGGAATTGTGATGGGTCTGTGGATGATCGCCCTGACGGCTTTGAGCCTAATAACTCTTGCGCCTCTTGCCGTTTAGTTGGAACGCTTGACCCAAGAAACTTCACTCTAACCGCTACGATTGATAATTTTGCCGATGTGGATTACTTCTGTTTTGAGGTTGAGGATAATATTCCCATTAACCCATTCGATACAAACGAGGAATTGACGATTACACTGACCAATGTGCCAAGCTCTGTTGATTTTGATCTTTATGTATACCAATCGGAGGAGGACTGTGTATCTGGTAATGAGCTTGCAAGTAGTGCTGCCGGTCGAGGCAGTGATGAAGAAATTATTTGGAGTGAGCCATTAGGCAACGATGATAGTGGCACCTATATCGTCAAAATTGTAGGATTCAGTAACAATAGCTTTAGCTGTAATGAGTTTTATACCTTGACCATCAATGGGTTACATTAGGTGAGTGTACTCGCTTTTTAGCAAGCGTTTTAATCGTCCACACAAGTCGATTTATCTCATTAAAAAGAATCAAGATTAAAGACTTAAAAATCTTAGACTTAAACTAGTATTGAACCGCCTTTTCTGTTAAGATAACAGAAGCTTAATTTTCTCTAATCTAGAGGTAGGAGGTTTGTATGCTGTTTAAAAAAACACCAAATAAACAGCTTGGTCTTAGTGATGCCATTTCATCAAGTCTCGGAAATGCTTGGCTAAAATCTGTTATTTGTGGAAGTTTGCTCACCGGCTTAACTTGCTTTACAGGTTGCGGTGAAGTTGAAGAAGTCGACCAGGTTGCCCCCGTTGTTGAAGCTACTTCACAAGCGGTTGTTGTTGTTGGTCAGACCCTAGAGTTTTACGGTCGTAACTTTCTAAAAGAAGATGAGGGTAGCTCTCGTCTATACTTTAGCGGTAGTTTTGTAGATCAATTTGGCCGAGTCAGTGCAGTCGATTTTGGCGTGACTCCATTCTTTGGAGGCAAAGAAATTGGTGAGGATGGACGGCACATTCTGACCTGGTCACGTTTTGGGCCCTTCAAAAACCCATTTACCGGGGATGCTCGTCATGGGACTTTTTCCGGCTCCGTTCGGGTCATGAATTATCATAATGATGGTACTGTAGAGGAAGGCCCAGCACAAAGAATCAATCTACAGGTTAATCCTTCGGTCATCATTGATAGATTAGAGCCCTTTAACGCCGATTGTGGTGCACCCGCTGTGCGCGTATTACCTGGTATTCCCTATCGGATGAAGGTAAGCACCACCGGTATTCAAGCAGTTCGCTTTGAATATGAGTTCTCTCAAGTCAACAATGTTGATTCAATCAGTCGCTTTGTTCATGACTTTGATACTGATCAGCCAACCGCTGAAGATGCTGTGGGCGAAAGCGCTGAGATCATTGTCTTTAATGCGATTCCTCAAGATCAACAATCCTATGTAAGTGGCATTAGAGTTGTGGCTTATGACAAAGAAGGTAACTTTGTTGAAACAGCTCTGCCAATTAGTGTTCACCGCCCTTTAGAAGTTAAATATGACGGCCGCTATGAGTTAGCAGAACGCTATGAACCCGTGCCGGTTTCGGGCTGTATTCCTGGTAGTGTTGGCAACCAAGTAAGCTACAGCGAAAGCACAGTAGAAACCCGTACGCAAAGCGTATCAATGACCGTGAGCAATAGTTGGTCAAACTCTGAGGGTCGTACTCTTTCACAGAACATGAGCGAGGGCATTGCTGTTGGTGAAAGCCGAAGCGTAAGCGTTGGAGCTTCAAACTCTGAATATGAGAGCTTAAGCGAAGGCTTTGGTGAAAGCTACACGCAAAATGAATCTAACAATGTTAATTTCTCAACGACCGATGGTGAGGGTTGGGGCTGGAATATGTCCGAAGGTGAAAGCCAAGATGAATATGAAAGTCGGGTTCAGTCGGTTTATGGTGAAGCAAGTGGTAGTGTTGGTGTTGGCGTAAGCGGCGAAGGCTCTGTACCAGGCTTTGCCAAAGTAAGTGGTTCTGTTGAAACAACAGTAGGAGTGACCGCTGGTACAAGCCGTGGTAACACCGAAGGTACCCGTCAAAGCACTAGCACCAATCGTGGCTATTCCATGTCAGGCAGTAGCAGTGAATCAAGAGGTTTTGGGAGTGCCATGAGCGAAGGACGAACTTCAAGTCTTAATGGTACTTATACCCTTGGTAAAACTCAAAATAACAGCGAAACCAATACCGAAGGGATGAGCAGTACTCGTACTTGGGACTTTAGTGAGAGTACTTCTATCAATGAGGTTGCTAGTACTGGCAATAGCGAATCGATTAGCAACTCTATGGTAAGCTCTGAATCTAAAGCGATTTCACAAAGCTTTTCAGGCTATATCCCACGCGGCCGCTATGGTATTTTCTACCGACAAACAACTCGTTGGGTTAGGCGCGCAGAAGTCATTAGTTATGACCTCTGTGGTATCGGTAGCCACATGGGTGAGCTTTTATTCAATGAGTGGGACTGGGCACCAGATCTTGCCATTGGTGAAAACTGTGATGTGAGTCCTCCTCCATCTAACTTGCCTAGTGCTCGTTGTTTGATCTCGCCTTGTGGCGAATAAGAAAAGGAGCAAGAGGCTATGAAAAATCATTCAATCTTTATTGCTGTGGTTTCTGCACTCTTTATGCTGACGACTGCCTGTTCAACAGAACAAGAGAGAGATCCAAATGCACCTATTGTTCTTGAGTTAGGTCAACAGGAAATTGTAGTGGGGGAAAGCTTATACCTTTATGGTAAAAACTTCTCTGATGAGATTTATCAGCATAACTATATTCACTTTGATGGAGTATTTACCGATGATCGTGGAAATCGTGAAGAAGTCTCCATGTCATTTCAGCCAATTATTGAGGCTGATGTAAACTGGAAGGGGCAAGATGTTCAAAGACTGAGAATTAGTCGCTTTGGACCCTTTAAAAACCCTTTCATTACCAGCGGACGTCCCGGTCAATTTTACGGCATGATTCGTGCGGTTGTTTCCGATGATAATGGTGATAACTATGTCGATCTACAGCCTAAAAACTTTCAACTCAGTGTTGGCCCTTCAATTGAAATCACCGAACTACAACCACTTTTTGCAGATTGCGGTGCTCCTGCGATAAGAGCTTTACAGGGCATTGCTTATCGGCTTGGCGTTAAAGCTGTTGGTTTAACTCCGGTTCGTTTCGAATATAAAATTGGTCAAATTAACGATGTAACCGGTGTGACAACTTTTAATCATGACTTTGCTTCTCCGGTCGCCGAGGATTTTATTGGTGAAAGTGAACCATTATTCTTTAATCCCGTACCCGAGGGTGAGCAGTTTTATGTCACTTCGATCAAGGTCATTGCCTATGATGCCGAAGGCAACAGCGCAGAAACAGCCCTACCTTTGACGGTGCATCGTCCACTAGAAATCGTATATGACGGCAAGCGCTTGGTTGCTGAGCGCTATGAACCCATGCCGGTGAGCGGTTGTATTCCGGGAAGTATCAGTACCCGAGTTTCATATTCTGAAACCAAGTCAGAGTATCGTCAAAAAACAGTAAGCGTTACTGTCAGTCAAAATTGGTTACGCTCATCCGGACAAAGCTTAAATCGCAGCTGGCGAGAAGGCGTCTCAGAAGGACAAACAAGTAGCCGAACTTTAGGAAGTAGTCTTTCTGAGGAAGAGTTTATCTCTGAGTCAATGAACGTGAACTATAATCAGAGCGAATCAAATAATATTAACTTTTCTGAAAGTGATGGCGAATCTTGGGCTTGGAACATGAGTGAAGGCCAAAGCAACTCCGAGTATGCCGACACTATGAGTGATATTTACGGTAGTGGTAGTTGGAAAAATACTGTCAGCGCTTCTGCAGAGGGTTCTGTTCCCTTTTTAGCAAAGGCTTCCGGTAAGGTCACAACATCAGTGGGCGTCAAAGCTGGTGGACGCGCCGGCGATTCAATGGGCATGTCTACAAGTACTCGCCAAGAGCGTGGTTACTCATCTTCCGGCTCAAGCAATGACTCTCGATCTTTTGGTAGTTCAAGCACCGAAGCACGAGGACAAAGCATTAATAACAGCTATGCATTAAGCTCTCGTTCTAGCCGGTCTCTCAGTGACAGTGAAAGCCTTAGCAGTAATAGAACTTGGAACTTAAGTGAGAGTGAAGCAAGTAATCAAGTTATCAGCGAATCAGAAAACGTTGCTCAAAACTTAACTCTTTCAAGCTCTAATCAAGACTCTATTACGCAGAGCTTCAGTGGCTTCATTCCACGTGGTAAGTTTGGTATCTTCTATCGCCAAACAACTCGCTGGATAAGAAGTGCTGAAGTACGTACCTATAATCAATGCGGAATTGCCCAGCATGTTGGTGAGCTTCAGTTTAACGAATTTACTTGGGCACCTGATCTTGCGGTCGCCTTAAGCTGTGATGATCGTCCACCACCTGCGAACTTACCTGAGAAGGCTTGTATTTTACCCCCTTGCAATGGTTAGAGATTCGTTCTAAACACATTCTTTGATGAACTCTTAGCTCGGGATCTTTACTCGGGATCTTTACTCGGGATCTTAAATTGGGACTAGCGATTCAATTTCGCTATTAGTAGAGGTAATACATGTTTTTTGGGACAGATGTCGCGATTGACTTGGGTACAGCAAATACACTTGTCTATGTAAAACACCAAGGTATTGTATCACGTGAGCCTTCGGTTGTTGCTGTGCGTGATGGTAAGCGTGGTGGTAAAGAAGTAGTAGCCGTAGGACAGGCCGCCAAAGAAATGCTTGGGCGAACACCTGGTAGTATCTTTGCGATTCGACCCATGAAAGATGGAGTGATCGCTGACTTTCATATTACCGAGGCGATGATTCGTCACTTTATGAACCAAATCCAACCTTCTTTCTACTTACGTGGCCCTAAAGTAGTCATCGGTGTACCTTTTGGTATTACAGAGGTAGAAAAAAGAGCGGTTAAAGAAAGCGCTCGTTCAGCAGGTGCTCGGGAAGTTTATCTGATTGAAGAACCAATCGCAGCCGCCATTGGAGCAGGGCTTCCCATCACGGAGCCCAGTGGAAACATGATTGTTGATATTGGGGGGGGAACGACTGAGGTTGCGGTCATATCCCTTTCTGATATTGTCTATTCGCGTTCGGTTCGCTTAGGTGGTGATCGAATGGATGAAGCAATTGTCCAACACATGAAGCGTAAATATAATTTACTAGTTGGTGACCCAACGGCGGAACGAATCAAATGTGAGATTGGCAATGCCTTTGAAACAGGTGAAGTTCAGTCGATGGAAGTTAAAGGCCGTGATCTTGTTGCTGGCCTTCCAAGAACTTTAAGCATAACTTCAGATGAGATTAGAGAAGCTTTAACCGATCCAATTAGCTCAATCATTGAAGCGGTTAGAGTTGCTTTGGAACAGACTCCAGCAGAATTGAGCGCTGATATTGTGGATAAAGGGATTGTTCTTGCTGGTGGGGGCGCTTTACTCAAAGGTTTAGATTTACTGTTACGAGAAGAAACGGGGTTACCGGTGATGATTGCAGAAGATGCATTATCAGCTGTAGCCCTTGGTTGTGGGCAAGCCATTGATGATGATGCTTTACTGAAGAGTGTGGCTCGACTTGCTTAATCGCTTTTCCATACTCATGAAAAGTTTTTATGATGAAAAGTTTTTATTGAGTAGAATGAGATGATGTTTAGATCCCAATCGGCTTATGTTCCTTCATCCTCTTTAACACGCGTTTGGCTAAAGCACATTAGTTTGGCCCTAATATGGATTGGCCTAGGTGTTTTTATAGGCTATTCCCAATCTAATCATCCATTGACTGAGCTAGATTCGCTAGACACGGCGAAGAACCAAAGTACAGACTTGATCTCTAACACAGAATCAAAGGTCAAGTTAGTGCCCAATGAGCAAACTAAAGTTAAGTTATGCATGCAAGAAAGAGAAAGCTTAGAGATTAAGCTAAGAGATTTACAGAGCAAACTTAACTTTCTTGACGATGCTGAAAAGCTAAATAATTTTTTACGCTCCTTACGAGTGACCAACTTTGAACTTGCTGAGCTTAGCCATGCTTATCCACTTGATTCACACACTCAAGTCTGCTTGCTCAAGCGTAGCCTGATGAACAGTACACTTAAAATTAAATCTGGTGACTTGGTCGTCAGCCAAGGAGTACTCATTGGAGAAATCTCAGAGATTAATAATGACTGTTTTAATCTGATTCCTGTGGAGAGTAAGCAGTCTAGCTTTGAAGTGGTGTTAGAAAAAAGTGGTGTGAGAGGCGTTGCGATTGGACTGGGCAACAGATCGATTAAATTAAATACAGGAAGATACGAAGAGGCCACAATAGAACTGAAATATTTAGAGCGTGTCACGCCGGCAGTTGTTGGAGAGCGAGCTTTATTGGTTCGAAAACGACCTTTTGGCAAAGAAAGTTCAACTATCGCTACCATACCGACTCTTAGTCCTTTAACAGTGGGTGAGGTTGTACAAGCTCAAATCGATGAAAATGGTTTATTTCAGTCAGCATTACTTACTTCTCCTCTAAACAAAAGCTCCATTTCTTTAGTCGCGATCATTTCAGTTCCATCTGCTCAAAAAAATTTGAGCAAGATTACAGAAAAATCATCCCCATAATATATCAACTAACTTAATGTAATGATATGTAGGTGTATGTATTTCAGATTGCTGTACGTAGGTTAAATGCCTGAAATAATTCAGCAAAAAATATTATATTCTCTATGAAAATAGGCTTGGCTCACAAGTGCTTTTTTGTTAAGTTCACGACTCATAACGAGCTTGTAATTTTTACTAAAGTATTCTTTTTAGTCAGTTTTAAGGAGCGTCAATGCCAACATTTATAGAAGCCTCCTCAATCAATCAAAATCAGAGGCTATTTGGCATTTCCTTAATGTTTACAACCGCAATATTTGTACTTATTTTACGTTTAGTACAGTTGCAAGTTTTAGAGTATGAAGATCATAGTCAAATCGCTCAAGATAACTATACTAAAGATCATATCTTAATCGCTGATCGTGGAACAATCTTTGATCGTAAAGGCCGTATACTTGCGACAAATAAACCGACATTTGATGTTTATTTATCTCCAAGACGGGTTAAAGATAAGCATAGCTTTTTAGAACAGATTTCAGAGATTTTAGAACTTGATGCTTTGGATCGACTAGAGTTATCTGATGTTATCGATGCTAAAAGCCATAGCAAACACAAACTCGCTACCGATATAAGTCGATCGCAAGTTGCTGCTGTTGAAGCATTAAGTGCACGGCTTGGTGGACTATCTGTTAATGTCAGATACCAAAGAGTTTATCCAGAGGGTGAAGTGGGTGCCCACCTAGTTGGCTATTTGGGGAATCCAACGGCTCAAGAAGTTAAAACACGCAATATTTTTGCAAATCAAATGGTCGGCCGTTATGGTGCTGAGAAATTATACGACCATCTATTGCAAGGACAGCATGGTGTTGAACGTTATGTTGTTGATGTGAAGGGCAAAAAATCGACAGACTTTTGGGCACAAGAAGTGAGTCAAAGAGTCTCATATCTTAAGCCTGCAGTTCGTGGGCAAGATTTAGTTTTAAGTGTTGATGCTCATGTTCAGGCAATGCTCTACCGTGCTTTGGATGGATATGAATCTGGCTCTATTGTGCTCATGGACCCTAGAACAGGCGAGCTTTTGGGTAGCGTGTCCAAACCAAGCTTTGACCCAAATGTCTGGTCTGGTAGATTAACTAAAACGATCAAGAAAAAAGTAGATGAAAATCCCTTTAAGCCTTTGATCGATAAATCAGTTCATTCATTTTTTCCTGGCTCTATTTACAAAGTAGTCACTGCACTTGCGGCTATGGAAGAAGGGATTCTTGATCCAGAACTTCCCATTGAGTCTCCAGGTGCCTATGAGTATGGCAATCGTGTTTTTCACTGCCATAAGCTAAGTGGCCATGGACGTGTTGACTTAAACGGTGCTATGGCTGCCTCTGCGGATGTTTATTTTTATAAGCTCGGCGAGCGTTTAGGGATCAACACCTTAGCACAATATGCAAAAAACTTTGGACTCGGTGAAAGAATGCTGACGCTTAATGGCGAGTCAAAAGGAATCGTGCCTACACGAGAATACCACGATCAGCATACTCGTGGTGGTTTTCAACATGGTCTAAGCTTGAGTTCAGCGATTGGACAAGGTGCAGTTCAAACATCTCCATTACAAATGGCTGTAACTTTTAGTGCTTTAGCTAATCATGGTATTGTTTATCGACCTCAATTGTTACTCAATAGCCAAAATATACAAGGTGATATTTTAGAACGTTACAATCCTGAGATGGTTAAGCGATTAGAGGCTAACCCATATCATGTTAACATGATCCGTAAATCTCTTGAACGTGCAGTGAATGATCCTAAACGAGCAACCGGATATAGAGCCGCTGTACCAATGGGCAAGGTGGCGGGTAAAACCGGTACCGCTCAAGTTAAGACCATCATCCGTGGTAATCATAAGCAAAGAGAGCAACGTTGGCGAGATCGAGATCATGCATGGTTTGCCGGCTTTGCACCTTATGAATCACCGCGATTAACAGTGATTGTTTTCTTAGAGCACGGCGGTAGTGGTGGCAAAGATGCAGCCCCAATTGCTCGTAAAGTCATTGAAGGATACCATCAAGAAATTGAACCAATCTTTGATACTCAAGCCAGACTTGATGTTAAGCCTTATCAAGCAGGCTCGAATCAGAGTAGTCTATAATCAGACATCTTGTTATGATTTAGCTTTATGCTAGATGAGTTAGCTTTACGCTAATTATATACACTTAGTCAGGGATGAAGCATGTTTAGACGGCCTCAAAGTATACATTGGGGGTTACTTTTTGTTCTATTTTTACTGTGTTCATTAAGTATTTATAACCTTGAGGGTACTGTTGGGCCCCACATTAACAATATGCATATTCAGCAGCTAAAGTGGTTTGGTATTGCTACCCCCATAATGATTATATTTTCGTTGGTTGATCTTCATTACTTAAGACGCTTAGCACCAATCGTTTATATTATAATGAACAGCTTACTTGTATTAGTTTTATTGATTGGAAAAGTTGTCAATGGTTCTAGACGTTGGATCGACCTAGGCTTTTTTAACTTTCAACCCTCTGAACTTGCCAAGCTTGGTTTAATTATTTCCTTAGCTGCTTGGTTTCAGCGTTATACCAAGCCAAACTATATTTTAAGTGATATTTTGGTCATTGCTAGCTTAATTGGCTTACCGATGTTCTTGGTGTTTATTGAGCCTGACCTAGGTCATACTTTGATGCTTATGTTAATTACTTTAAGTATGTGTATGATCGAACGCTTTGATCGTAAAAGTTTAATCGGTCTTATCATTGCAGCTGTCATGTTTCTGCCGATTGCTTGGCAATTTTTATTGAAACGATACCAAAAAGAACGAATTTTGACTTTAATTGATGGCAAAGTCGATAAACTTGGAGCCGGCTGGCATTCATATCAGTCGCAAGTAAGTGTAGGCTCCGGAGGGCTTACCGGTCAAGGTAAGGGCTTAGGTACACAGGTGGCTGGAGGTTTTTTACCTGAAAATCACACCGACTTTGTTTTTGCCAAGTTAGCTGAAGAACATGGTTTTTTAGGAAGCTCCTTTACTCTTTTATTATATTTAGCTCTGCTCTTATCGATCATGTATACGGTTTATACGGCTCGGGATCGCTTTAGTAAGCATTTAGCTTTGGGCATTGCTGCCTTTTTCTTTTGGCATATTATGATGAATGTAGGGATGGTTCTTAATCTTTTACCGGTGACCGGAGTAACACTTCCTATTTTGAGTTATGGTGGAACTTCATTGGTGACTGTCTTTATTGCTCTAGGACTTGTTCTAGCATGCCATGGACAGAGGCAAGTTTTTGAACGTTAGCTTGAACTCGCTTTTGAGCAAGTTTGATTAAAAGTTAATCACTAAGTTTAAATCTGCTCCAAAACCACCAGGAGCCGGATCTTCTCTTTCATCAAATTCAAAAGCATAAAGCATATTTCCGGCTATACCAATTCGATAAGGCGTCATGTAAAGAAGGCCGAAACCAAAAGACTTTCCTGTAATAAACGGTGAAAATGGTATGCCTAACATCGCTTTAAGCCACAGACCTTGACTTGCGAGCATTGCTCTTTGCTTGATGCTTGGAGTTGCTACCATTGTGCTGGTTGAAAGCTCGCTTAAACGCCTTCGAAATTCTAATTTAACATCAGTAAAGAAAAGATTATTAAAACTCATCATTCCTTTGAGCATTAAAAGATATTGATCTTGTCCCCCAAAAAATACGCCATAGCCTGCTCCAACTTTTGCGAGTACATTGTTAGTACTTCCTTGACCTGATCTGAGAGCGACTCCAAAATCAATTTCTTTGAGATCTAAAAATTGGTCATCAGGGATTGTGGCTAACTTTTGATATTTAGCAATGGATGTCTCGTCTTTTTGATTACCGATCCCACGCTTGGCAAGCGCACCAAAATCTCCCGATCGATATGACTCATTCCATAGTAATTCACCTTGTGCAGAAAGCAGTCGCGCATGTGCAATCATGATCATACGGCTTGCTGACCAAGTCAGGGTAATATCTAAAGCTGACTGAAATTTTGTATCGGTATTTACAGATGAATTTTCATTGTTTTGTAAGTTGCCATAAGTAAATACAAAGCGTTGCTCATCAACCTTAGTGACTTGACGTTTACAAGAAATACACTCTCGAAGCATAATGGAGCTCTCTTGGTGTATTAAAGAGCTCAATCTAGATTCTGCCCATGAGGCCATTGTTGCGCTGAGAGGCGCTTTGGGAATAACACCACGAATCACCATTGGATTGATGAGCTTTACCTTTAGGTAACTTAAGTCCTGCACAATGAGTTTGAGCATACCTTCAGTCACCTGGGTTACCGTAAGCTTTTCTCCATCGGCTAAGATTTTTCGAAGGCGTCGGGAAAGTTGGGTACGAGATAAGGTTTTGGGCACATTCATTTCGACAGCATCAACGGAGTTGGATGCAGATTCTAATGACTGACCAAAGCTCATTTTAGGGATAAGCAAAGGGACTAACAAGCAGCTATAGATACTCAGTTGCAAAGCAAAACTTAAGCTATGCTGATTAAGACGAGTCTTAGCAAATAACTTCAAAGTTCTCAGCTTTTTCTATGCCTTAGGATCTTTGGGCTCGTCAGCACCTAGGTTAGCCGCGATACGCTCCATATCCAAAACAGTCCTTGTGGCAGCAATATTTGCTCTAAAGGCCCATTCGGCTGACTTTAAGCGAATTGCCTCTTCACCCAAATCTATATTGGGATCAAGCTTATTCTGCCCTCCCCAGACTTGATCGAGAACCTTTCTAGGTCGTTCAATTCCATCAATGCTGAGAGTATCAGAAGAGTGAGTCTCAGAGAGGCCCCATTTGGCGATGCGATGAGCCGCTACGTTGACTTGAGACTGAGCTCTTTGTAGGCCTTTTTGTTGTTGATTTAAAGCAATTCTCACCTAAGATCTCCTTTATCACTCACCACAAACAGGTTGGAAAACCATTAAAGACTGACTATTTTGTCACCAAACTTAATGCATCAATGCCTTCACAAAATCCCATTCCGCCATTGGCTTGGGTAATCCATTTTGGGTGAAAGTGCATCTGTTCTAAAAAAGGAGCAATATTGGCGACACCAACACTATATTTAAAAGCTTCAAACATAGGTTCATCATTCGCCGAATCACCAAAATATACCCATTTATCCAACTGAGTGGCTAAGTCTAAATCCCAAAGCTCTTTAAAGAGTTGTCTCACACCATCAAGCTTATTCCAATGGCCAAACCAACCGTTTACATGAATTGATGAGATTTTAGCATGAGCACCGGCATCTAAGAAGCATTGTAAGATACCTTGTACTTGCTCATCAGCCAATGGTGGAACATCTTCACAGAAGTCGATGGCTAGATCTAAGGCTCTGTATGATTGATCGGAAGCAAGACCGGCTCCTGGATAGCGGGCTAAAATCTCTTGGGAGAGCTGTGCAAGCTTTACTCTACTTTGAGCTCTTTCTGCTGCCGAGGCAAAATAGCGTTGAACAAGCTTACCATCTTCCATATAAGCCCACAAACCACCATTTTCACCAACAACAGCATCAACCGGCCACATGCGGGCGATATGATCTACCCAACCTGCTGGTCGGCCGGTCACTAAAACAACCTTTACGCCCTGCTCTTGTAGCTCATGAAGTTTTGCGAAGGCACTAGGTACCAAACGACCTTCCCAGGTAAGAGTGTCATCAATATCGCTAAGAACTCCGCAAAGGGAAGGCGTATGAGCGACTTGCATCTTAGGTTTCAGTCTTTGGACCATCGCATTGGCCACATTCTTTACGATACGCAAAGTTGTGATAACCGCAGCCAGTACAATTCCAATCTCCTGGGCGACCACTATTGCCACCTAATTCTCGCTCAGGGCGATCACAACCGCAATCTTTGCAAGAATTACGCCGGGCAAAGTTAACAAAGCTACAGTCAGGACAGCGCCAATCGCCGGGCTTCATTCTTGGACCACGCTGACCACGTTGTTGGCCACCGCCACCGTAGCCGCCACCACCGCCGTAGCCGCCGCCACCGCCGTAGCCGCCGCCACCACCACCGTAGCCGCCGCCGCCACCGCCATAGCCACCACCTGTTCTTTGTGGTGCACCGCCAGGACGGGAACCACCACAGTCTTTGCAGAAATTACGGCGAGCAAAGTTATTAAAATTACAGCGCTCACACTTCCAATCGCCAGGTCGACCTTCTCCCTGAGTAAATTGACCCTGAGTAAATTGACCCTGAGTAAATTGACCCTGAGTAAATTGACCACTTCTCTGATTTTGAGAAGGTGTAAACCCTGGCTTTGTGGCTCCGCAATCTTTGCAAAAATTACGGCGAGCGAAGTTTAAGAAATTGCAGCGATCACAGCGCCAGTCTCCTGGCTTTTCTTGGACTGCAGGTTTATCTGATTTATATGAATCTTGTTCTGACACAGCTTCCATCCGGGCATCAAGTTTTATAAGGTCAATGAGAAGTTTGGTAGCATTATGGGCTTTTGCAAGACCCGTTTGCTCCGGTTCTCCGCTTTCATCGGTGGTGGTTCCCAGATAAGCCAAAGCTTTATCAAGGGTCTGGAAACCGTTGATCTGAAAATGCTTTTTAAAAGTAGCACATAGATTAACCCAACTTTCAAGCCAAATTGGCAGATCAAGTTCTTCATCTTGGGCCTGCTGCTTAAGCACCTGTAATTGGGGGTGGGTAAAAGAAAACACTTGGATCAACTCAGAGTTTGCTGTGAGTTCCTCAACCCATTGGCTGAGTTCTTCAAGAACATCCTCTAGGACTTCACTTTGATCAATATAAGCCTGTCCAATACCTGTTTCAGCCACACAGAAAGGGCTTAACTCAGGATGAACCTCAGGTCTAACAAAGCGCTGGAAATTAGCAATCATCGAGAGTGTATGACCATCTAAAGCAACCACAGATAACTCGATAACTTCTCGAGGATCTAAGCGTTTACTAATATCGCATGTTGTCTCAACATTCACCACCAACAACAGGGTGGGGCTCGCCTCTTCCTTCACGTTGCTTTTCTCCAATCGGCTTTTAGCCTTACTCTTCACCTATTTTGTTTTATCAAGCCTCAAAGGCCTTCTTAAGTATTATTCAAGTCGTGAGACAAAGACAAGCAATCTTGAGCTTTTTATTTAATATATTTTAAAAGTTGGCTTTCAATCTTGCGAATAGGTGTGATTGGGGCAAAACGAAAAAGGGCACCGGCATGAGGTGTGAGCAAGAACTTAGTAAAATTCCATTTGATTCTTTGAGTTCCTAAAAAACCGGGTTGGGCTGAAGTAAGGCGCCTATAGATGGAATGGGCTTGGGGACCATTAACATCGATTTTTTGGGTGAGTGGAAAGCTGACCCCATAATTTAAGGAGCAAAACTCTTGAATTGCTTCGTGGTTTCCTGGTTCTTGCTTACCGAATTGGTTGCAGGGAAAGCCAATGAGGAGTACGGACTTTGACTTATAATTTTGATACAGAGCCTCAAGATCCTTGTACTGAGGCGTAAAGCCACAGCGACTTGCAGTGTTCACAAATAAAATCGCATGGTCTTGATAATCAGCGAGATTAAGTTCGCCTTGATTTATAGTTTGAATGCTTTCTTGGTAGATCTCCGCTAATGGAGTTTGAGCTTGCATACGTATACCTAGGTTTTATAGTTGACCGGTTTTAGATAAAGGACTGCAATTGTGGTAAACAATGACAGAACTAAGATAAAACTTAGATACAGTTGTAAGTCATCACGTTGCGTAATACCCATTTCAATTAAGACCGATTGATCCGAAATCTTTACTCCTTTTTCTTTAAGCTTGAGTTTGGTCTGTTCGCCCAAGCCTTCCCACCAAATGTTTCTCAATATGCCTTGCTGTACTTGTCCTTGTTGCAAGCTGTTCAAATGCTTTAGAGCTCGACCCTTTAAAGAAACAAGAACAACAGCAGGTTGTTTTTTTGACTGAACGGCCTTTGGATATAAGGGGGCAACAATCTGCTTTTGCTGCTCATCTCCCTTTCCTTCAATAAGGGTTAAAGCCTGTTCAAGATCAAGGTGACCCGAAAATATGAGATTACGACTTGGTCCTTGATTTAAAAGCTTAGGATTTTGATAGACTTCAGCTAAAGGCAGCTTCCATTGGCCATGATCTAAACCATGTAAAAGCAAGGGCAGGCCTAAGATCGCAATTAACACGATCGAAAAAGACATAAGGCCGAGTATCACCAACCACGGTTGGTCTTGACTCCCCATGTGCTCATAGGCTTTTTTTTCGGGCAAGTCAGAAATATCGATATTAGGTTTTAAGGCCTTTAACGCATCAACAAAAGCATCAAACTCAGCTTCCCCTCGATCTGCATATATTCGAGCACGCTTAATTTTATTTTTGTGTTTAAAAGCCAAGGTGAGTTCGCTGATACCTTGGCTTTTTAGATCACGTCGATAGAGCGCAAACAAAGTTGTTAAGTTGATGACATGAGCTTTTATACCCATTTGTACAACAAGTTGAGTCTCTTGAAACTCAAGTTCAACGTTAAAGATACTATACCTAAAGTGATAGTGACTTTTATGCTTTGGGCTTTGCTTTGGGCTTTGCTTTGGTGAGTTAGAAGAGTCTAAAGAGAACAAGTCACTCATTGCTTAAACTGATTCCCTTTTTTTTGTTGCTCAAATAGCTGTTGAGCAATGGAGTGACTTTTCCGTGGAATATACGGCTGGCTTAAATGTGGCTTGTCTTCTTGAGGCAGCCGACTATGTAAAGCGGTTTTTTCATCATCGGCAAAGTCATCATCTAAGGCTTCTTCAAAGCGTGAAGCTGCTTCTTGGGCGATCGCCTGCATATCTTGCTCTTGAGTTGTAGGATTTCTTGTTGAGGAAACAAAGCTCTGATGACCGGTACGTGGTGCCGAACTGAAAACTGAACTATCATCAGCGAGATTTTGATGGGTAGGTTCTTCTACCTCAACCACATCATCTAATTCCTCAATCTCTTCGAGCTCAACTTCTTCGATGCCTTGATTCTCTACGGTTTGAGTAACAGATGTGCTTAAGGGAGATGCAGTACTGATACCCGTGGTCGCTAAATTACTGTCGGCTGGCTCCACTTGATCTGAATTAGGACTAGAGGAAACACTGCTCTCTGTCTGATTTACTTGACTCACAGCCTCATGGTGAGTGTTGTTCGCCTCTGTTGACATCGCTTCTACTGAAGAACTTCCGTTAGAGAATGTAGAGGTATTCTCTTTTGTCCTAGAACCTGTTTGGACTTGCTTGCTTTGAGTCTGAACTTCAGAGTGAGTCATCAGCTCATTTGCTTTTGTTGTTACTCCGGTTGATGCCTTTTGCTGATGTTGGCGCTCAGAAGCCGATGATTCTGTTGAGCGATAAGTGCCTACATCTTTATCCGATTTTTGAAAGTCAAGACTCTCTTCAAACTCTGGAAGTGTTAAATGTTTTAAGCCTGGTAACTCAAAAGGTGGACTAATAAAAGTCATGACCATTGATTGTGAAAAGAGGCGATCAAAGGGAGGTACTTGATTCAAAATATCAAGCACTGCTTGCATATCTTGTGGACGTTGCTGAACAGAATCTTGAGTCATTGAGTCGAAAAGGTCATCGATCGGTTGCGGTAAGCCTTGAATGACATCGCTTGGCATTGGTGAACGACGACCGGGAAGCTCACCAATCAGCATCTCATAAAGAACAAGACCTAAAGCATAAATATCAATGCTCGCAGCCTCTGCCTGAGGATCTCGGAGAAGTTCTGGGGCCATGTAAGCGACAGAACCTAAGCCAATATATGATTGACGGCCTGCTTGCGAGACCTGCTTAGCAATGGTTCGGCTCATGCCAAAGTCAAAGAGGCGTATATTACCTCGTTGGTCAATTAAGATATTTTCAGGTTTGAGATCTAGATGTAAAACGCCTTGTTGGTGAGCGTGATGTAAACCAAGACAGATTTGAGAAAAAAGATTTAAGGCAATTTCTGGTTGCAAAGGACCCTTTGCCAGTAAATCTCTTAGACTTCCTCCGGTATAAAGAGGCATCACATAGTAGGGGGGCGTATGATGTACGCTAAGATCAAGAATAGGGCAAATGAAGGGATGATCTAGCTCAGCTAATTGTCTGATTTTGCGTTCTAATCTCTTTTTGAGTGCGCTTTTTCTGCCACTGGTGACAACTTCATCAATCCCCTCTAATGTTTTGATGGCCACAGCACGACCGGTTTTGAGATGCTCAGCACGCCAAACAGAACCCATCCCTCCACGGCCAATCCCCTCAAAGCGAATATAGTGTTGGTCAAAGCGCTTACCGGCATTAATCTTTTGCGCATCTTTGATCACACCTTCAGCAATCTCTTTGGCAAAGTGATATTGAATATCATCATTGAGTGACTTTAAGCGGCTGGAATCCCCCTGAGCTGCTGCTAAACCACTTGAAGTAAGATGTAATGCATCATGTCGTTGATCGATACTAATATAGCCATAGCGATCTAAGAAATGTTCGAGGCTACCAAAGGCATTAGATAGACCACTCGCAGTGAGTCGATGAATTTCATTTCGATAGGCGTAACGATCTTCTAGATGATCTTCATAAATAGCGTGAATAACACTAAGCGCTTCTTGAGTAAGTGGATTAAGCTGATTCATTGTAACTAAACCTTGTGACTAAAGCTTGTGGCTAAGCCTAATATGTTAATGATCGAAAAGATGATTATATCTTTTTGGCTCATCATCATGCCAAGGGCCACATAGGTCAAGCGCAAATCATGTTTATGAGTAGGCTTTGTTTTTGAAATGAGCCATGATTACAGTGGCAATATCTTGAAAAAACGCCTAATTAATGAGGACTTTTAGGTCAAATATAACTTTAGCAATTTCTTAATAAATATAAGACCTTCGTTAACTTTATTAGTTATTCTCTGTGCTTTTTAATCTTGGATAACAGGTTTTGAGCAGCGCGGGACCAAAAATCAAGTCTATCAGCATCGCCATAGCGGCACTTAAACCGATGAGTAAACCAAAGATTTGGATATTTTTCATATCAGAAAAAATATAGGCAAAGAAACCAAGGGTAAGAATACTACTTGTTGTCACCATAGCACGGCCGGCATGATTGAGTGAGGCACTGATCGCTCTAAATGAGTCTCCATCTTCTTCATAATGTACTCGAAAGTGGTGCAATAAGTGAATTGTGTCATCTACGGCAAGCCCGATGGCAATGGAAGCAATCAAGATGTTATTCATGTCGATTGTGATCCCAACAAAGCCCATAAAACCCATTAACCAAATGATCGGAATCAAGTTAGGCACCATTGAGAGCAGGCCTAACTTTAACCCTTTAAGCATAAAAATCATGATCAAGGTGATGATCAGAAGTGCCGAACCAAAGCTTTTCACTAGATCTAAGAGCAGAGCGCCGACCGTACTCACTAAAGTATAAACAGTTCCGGTTGCATCGACTTGGGCATGTTTGGGGATATAGAGATCAATGCCTTTTTGAACATGATCAGTTAAGCCTCGATATGCTGTTGCCTCAAGCCATTTTAGTCGGACAGTCATTTGTGAAATACTTAGGTCGTTTGTAGCGAGTTTACGTAATTGATCTGGGCCGGAGTTTTCGAAGAGAAATAACAGTTGAGAGAGTTCTTCATTGCTTTCTGGCAAACGGTATTCAGACTCATCTCCCCCCTTGAGAGCACGCCTGGTCTCTTTAATAATATCGTTTACATTGATTGAATTACCGATAATATCGCCTTCTTCAGGATGCACATAACTCATAATATGAGCTTTAAGTTTTTCGATCCCTTGAATTAGCTCAAGGTCTTTCATACCGCGTTTGCCACCTTGAATCAGTAATTGTAGGTTCGCAGTCCCACCGATTTCACGGTCGGTAATATCAAAAGCAACCTTGGCCGGTTGACCTTCCGGAAGCCAAGCAAGAGGGCTATGCCATACACGAAGTTTACTTGCACCAAACATGGCAATCATAGTGATGATTGCGCCAATCCACAAAGTAGAAATACGACGCTTTCTTTCGGACTTGGATTCTGCTCTTGCTTCCCCCTGCTCATCAACACCTGCTCGACTATCAGAAATGAATGCAATAAAGCGATCGAGCCAATCGTGTGTCGGCTGGTCTTGATTCTTTTCTGTGCTGGCAGATTTAGCTTCTTCATCAGTAAGACCAAGCAAGCTTTTTTTGTTAAAAGACAAGATCACCGGTAAAAAGAAAAGCGAATGGAAACAGGCAGCACCCACACCAATCGCACCCGCAGTTCCCATCTCTTGAATGGCCGGAATAGATGCAAGTCGAAATGAAAGTAAACCGACCATTGTTGTTATGCTGGTGAATAAAACCGGAGTACCGGTCATGGCAACTGTTTCTATAGCCGCCAATTTTGGATCGCGATGTTCTTTAAAGTGATCACGATATACTGAAAGTAAGTGGACACTATCTCCAATGCCTACACAAATGATAAAGGCAGGTAGAATGTTACTTAGCATGGTGACCGGCATACCCAATATACTCATTGAGGCAAAGGTATTAAGTGCCGCCATCCCAACCACAATAATTGGTGGAATGATACCAATCACATGTTTGAACTGATATGAAAGCATACCCAACATGAGGATAATAGAAAGAATCAGTAAAATTCGTAGAGTCCCTAAAAGGGATTTCTTCAATGTACCATTTAACTCTGGCATACCAGAGATCTTTACATCAAAGCCGGCCGTGGGATCATGATAGTTCATGGCAATGTCAGTAATTTTCTGATTCACAAGGATGGTATCATCTTCAGACATAAAGTTGGCTCGCAGTAAAATAAGACTATGCTTGCCTCTTTTGCCAATCATTTGGCCAACCAGCGTATCATCATTTAAAATCAATTTTTTGTACTGCTCAAGCTCCGAAGGCTTGGGCAAGGGGTCAAGCCACTTATCAATAACAATTCCATCTTTTGTGCCCCGAGTACGGCGAGCATTGATCAAAGAAGTGACTTCTTCAATGACAGTGGTTTCATCATCAGCGCCCCAACCGTCACCTTCTGTTTCGAAGCCTTCATCAAAGCCGATTCCAAACTCATCGTCTATCCCAAATTGACCTTGGCTAGAGGAAGCCTTGTTTTTGACCTTTACAGAACTAGGCTTATGTTTTAATTCGGCAGGCTTTTGTGAACGATCTCCGCGTCGTTCACCAAGACTGCTGATATTCACATTGAGACTTTCGAGTTCTTTGTGAAGCTTATTGAGCTTTTCAAGATAGGGCATGCTAAAAACATCCCCTTCTATCAAAACCATAAAATAGTCATCTCGACCAAATAAGTCACGGTAGCGTTCAAGTAGCTCAACCGAGTTATTACTGGGATCGCTAAAGGCATCCACAGAGGTGTCAACAATTAAACCAGGTCGACCCAATATTGATTGCCGAAGCTCAGCGAGTTGATTTGGCAAAACTTTAGCCGGCGCAACTAAGCAGATAGATAAAAGTGTAACAAGTCCGCTTAGGGCTAAAACAATTAAGGGGTGACTCACACTCCAAGCAGCCCATTTGAAAAAAAACTGATTATGATGAGAGCTAGGAGTGTACTCTTTAGGCTTTGAAGATTCATTCATACAGATGCTCCCTTTGCTTTGATAAATAACAGGTTGGTAAGAAAAAAATGAGTGTTTGAGTCAATGACTCAAATTGAGCAACAAAGACAAGATTAAAATTGTAAGTTGATGATCAATGATAAGTCGCATGGGTTTCATCTTTTACCTTACTGAATATAATTTCAGCTTTTATATCAACCTTAGTTTGATTTAGTGCTGATAGACTTATGATTATGCATATCTTGTATTTGCTTCTGTAGTTTGTAATATTGATGACTTTAAAATCTATTCTCATAATTATCTTATTATAGATTAAACATTCGATAATAAAGGCTTACTGAAGGTTAGGATTTTGACAAAAAATAAACATTACCACTCTTTCTTATGATCACTTTGTCCCACTCAATAAAACCTTAAAGCTCAGATTCTCTTTATCTCATTTCCTTAAGGACTAGCATGGATCTGTGCTTATCGTTAAAGTGATAAATCAAATTGAGTAGCAACTGTGACAAGTCATCATCATGAGGTGTGAGAATGAAAATATTATCGGTCATGGACCCCTTGGAAAAACTAAGTCTTCCACAAGATACCACCGTTGGTTTTATGAATGTGGCCATAGAAAGAAATCATGAGGTTCATATTTGTTCACCCTCTGATCTATATCTTGATGGCAATCAGACTTGGGCGTGGGCAAGCAAAGTTTCAATCCCCCAAGAAAATGAAGTGATTGCCGAAGAACGTAAACATTATTCCTTAGCCAGTTATGATTGTGTCTGGATGCGCAAGGACCCACCGGTTGACCAAAGTTTTTTACATACAACTTACCTGTTGGATTTTGCCAATACTTGGGTGATTAACCCACCTCAACTCTTGCGTAATTTTAATGAAAAACTATATGCACTCCAGTTTATTGAGCATACCCCGCATACTCGGATTGCCTCATCTCCAGACCTTATAATGGAGTGGTTAAAACAGGCCGGTGAGTCTCTGATTGTTAAACCCTTAGATGGCTATGGTGGACTAGGCGTTTGCTTGCTTAATGCACATGATCGAAATGCTCGGGTCACTTTGGAGCTACTTACAGAACAAGGTCAAAAACGAGTAGTGGTACAAAAGTATTTACCCTCTGCTCGCAAAGGAGATCATAGAGTTTTAGTGGTCAATGGTAAGGTCGTAGGCGCAATTTTGAGAACCCCTCAAGAGGATGATCACCGTGGTAATATACACGTTGGAGGCACCGTGACTCATTTGCCTCTTAATGATGATGAGTTATCATTATGTGAGTATGTTGCCCGTCAGCTTAAAGCCGATGGAATCTTTTTTGCCGGTCTAGATTTAATCGGAGGTATGATCACTGAAATTAACATTACTAGCCCCACCGGTATTAGAGAATATAAAGCTTTGACCGGTATTAGTGTCGGAGAAATCTTTATGAAAGAGATTGAGCGAGAGCTTGATCAGTGAGGAATGAGTAAATGATGGATCGAATCCAAAATAAAACATTCAACTTTGGTTTTCTAAGCGTTTTAGTGCTTGCAGTAATATATCTTACGCTGTCTGTAAAAACTGCTTGGGCAGAGCAATGTTCTGAAATCGTCAAATTATATCAAGAGTCTCTGAGGCAATATGATCTTGCCCAAAAAAGCTATCTTAAAGCAGGCTGTATTGAGTCACCCGAAAACAAGGCTCAATGTAAGGGCTTAGAAGCGGCCGCTCGTGAGATTCAAGCGACAGTTGATATGTTTGCCATGCGAGCTAATTTACTAAAATGCAATCCACAAGATGCCAAAAAAACACCTGCTAATCGCTGTCAACGTTTTAAATCTTTAACCAAACGAGCCCAAGCGGAACTCTTAGTATTGCAAAAGCAATATCAGACTCAACGCTGTGAAATCCGACACTTTGCTCCTGCCTGTAAAGCCCTAGATAAGGCTATGTTTAAGCCAAAAGAATTGGTAAAGGCCGCTCGAAGAGACGCGCTCAAAGCAAACTGTAAACTTGAGTAACAGCGATTCTTTTTTAGATTCTGTTTTATCTTGAGGAATGATCTTTTTGAAGTTTTGGAGTACTGAGCTTCAAGGTGAGAAAACTTTGTCTTTGCTTAAGATTTTCAGCATGCAGGTAAAAGCTCTGAGCTTTTAAGCTGTGATCAGCGTGTTGCAATAAGCTAGGACTGCGTCCATGGGTGCTCAGCTTGATATTCTTTCCAAGGGGAGAGCCTAAGAACTCAGACAAAACCTCAATGATAATACAACGGCTTTCATATTGATGATGTGCAAGAGGAATGTTTGACTCAAAGTCTTGTTCTGTTGATAGATGATTTAAATCAAGAACATAGTATTCAAATCCTAAAAATAACTGAGGAACAGCTTGTTGCTGAACGGACTTTCTTGTGAGTTTACTTAGTTTAAACAACAGGTAGTCAAAGTCGGTACCCGTTTGCCATACCGGAAGCTGATATACTTGCTGAGCGGGAACTGATGGGCGATAAAATCGGGTAAGTTCAATCTTTGATGCTGAGACCTGCAGGTACATGATATCAAGTTGCCAAGGGTTTTGAGTCAGGTGTAAACGTTGATCTTTTTTTGATGATACCGCTTTGGGGCTTGCTATTGGTTCTGGTTCAAAAAGACTTTGCCTTCTTGATTGATAAGCGGAGTTAGTTAAAGACGCATAGTCTTTTAAACAAGCGTCTTTTAACTTGAAGTATTGATCAAAGAAAGCTGAGCTTCTGGGAAGATCGTGAGAAGAAAGATTCTGAGAAGCTCTGCTTGCTTGATCATTTGCTTTAAGCGTATGTAGCAAGTCAGTAGGTTCAGCGTATGAGGGCCAACTCATAAGTCCTGTTATAAAGCAGGATAAAAGATAAGTTAAGAAGTTGCTTATAGATAAAGTCACACGGCTTACCACTCTCACCCAAACCTTAGGCAGACCAAGCAGACGCTTATGCCGGTTGCTTAAACCAAAGGTGCGTATTCATAGCCCAATGAAGTAGCGACCGCTTGGTGAGTACAGCGACCTTGATAGGTATTCAAGCCAAGCATAAGTGCTGGATCTCGACGGCAAGCTTCCTCAACTCCATGGTCAACAAGAGCAAGTAAGTGAGGGCGAGTGGTACTGTTGAGCGCAAGGGTACTGGTACGTGAAACGGCACCTGGCATATTTGCTACACAATAATGCACCACATCATCTACGACAAAGGTAGGTGCATCATGGGTGGTTGCATGGCAGGTTTCAATACAGCCTCCTTGATCAACAGCTACATCTACAACAACTGTGCCTGCTTCCATTTGACTGATAAGCTGTCGGTTTACCAAAGTAGGTGCCTTGGCACCTGCAATAAGAACCGCACCGATTAATAAGTCAGCTTGCTGGGCTTGCTCGGCAATCGTGTAAGGGTCACTATAAAGGGTTTGAACTCGGCCACCAAACATAAAGTCAAGCTCTTCCAAGCGTTTGGCATTGATATCAAGAATTCGAACATCTGCCCCCATACCGACTGCAATTTGGGCTGCATGGGTACCCACAACGCCACCGCCAAGAATGACAACTCGGCCACGACGCGTTCCTGGTACACCACCCAGTAAAACACCTTTACCACCGTTTGCTTTTTGCAAATATTGAGCACCGACCTGAGTGGCCATACGTCCGGCGACTTGGCTCATGGGTACTAAAAGAGGTAGTCGGCCATCAGCAGTTTCAATCGTCTCATAAGCAACACCACTGACCTTCTTTTTAAGCAGAACCTCAGTTAAGGTTGGATCGGCGGCAAGATGCAAGTAAGTATAAATCAATTGCCCCTCTTGAATAAGATCATATTCAGAAGCAACCGGTTCCTTGACCTTGACGATCATTTCAGAGCTGGTCCAAACTTCAGCAGCTGTATCGATCATTTGTGCACCGGCTTCCTCATATAATGAGTCCATAAAGCCACTGCCCAGTCCTGCCCCACGTTCTACAAGCACTTGATGCCCACGTTGAACCAAAGCTCTTACATGATTTGGGATCATGCCTACTCGGTACTCATGATTCTTGATCTCTTTGGGTAAACCAATTCTCATTCTTATTCTCCAAATATTAAGGTCATCATAGATGACTTATCAGCGCCTTTTCACTATCGTCAATGAGGCTAAAACTTTATGATCAGAAAACACTTCTTCCACAAAAACTTAAATTTATAGATGAGGAAGTCTCATGACCTATATCCTCCATATAAGCAGAGGCCAATCGTCAAGAGAGAAGTTTAAATTTTGCAGAATATTTTAGTAATCTGAGCTTTCATAAGCAGCGTAAATGTGGTCTTTAATGTGCTTTAATCAAGAAGATAATCACCAGGCTTGTAAAAATTATATCAATAATTATGTACGCTTAAGTTCTTGTACTAGCTTTGTGTTCTTTTTGGTATTACCTATTTTACTCTTATTAGGTTTATCGAGTTTTGTTCAAGCTCAGTCAAGTGTTGAGAGCGTACGCACTACAGAAAAGTCAAAGCAACAATCACAAGCAGTCTGTTATGCTGAAGAATCATTAATAGAAATTGACAATAAAGATTATGGAACTGTGCTGTGGGTGGATGGAGTAAGATATGGTTTTATTCCGCTTAAACCCTTTTGTTTACCCTTTGGTCTGCACTTATTTGAATTATATAGAACAAGTCCGAGTGAGTTAAATTGGAAGCCGAATAGAATGTTTAGGTTTCCAATTTGGTCACAAGTGATCTGGGTACCAAATCAAGAAGATCTCAAAGTAGAGATCAATCAGTTAGAGACCAGCTTTAAACCAAACATTAGAATTAACAATAAAAGCAAAAACTTGGAGAGTCTAAAGGGTTCAAGCTCAAAGCAATCAAAACAAGATTTAGACCATTTAAAGCTAACAAATGAGACAGTTATCACGGCTAAACCTCAATCGGTTTATCATCCGCAGTTGAATCAGCAAAAACTGATCAATCGGCAAAGTATACGTTATCATCACTTGCCTCATGATCAACTCGATCTGTATGTTGATATTCAAGGCCTAAGAGACCTTTTTGAGCCTAGCCAAAAGACACATATGCAAGACCCAACTACCCAACGTTTTGAATTATGGGTACAAGAACTCTATGTGAGCTTTGGTTGGCCATCATTGGTGGGTGGGTACTCAAAACAAAAAAACCGTCAAAGGACTCATTCGAAAGCAGAGCAAAAGACTAAAAAACTAGAAACAGGACAAGCAAAAGTAGGCCGTTTCATCAGACAAAGCGGTGCTAGAATACGTCGTCTTGATGGCCTTGAACTTTTTCAACCTTTGAGTACATTTGTAAGAGGCAAGGGCATGCAAAGAAGTCATTATTTTGGACTGAGTTTTACGCTGGCACAAAATCTAGCACAAAACTTAACCAAGCCGATCGATACTTTTCTTACAGCTCCTACTTATAGAAATCTTTGGGGTGAGTTAGGATTGAACTATCGACAGATTTTTCATGATTTGGATAACGAGTTTAAAAGCCTAAAACTCAAGTTGAGTGCTATTTATCTAGACCAAAAGGCTTTGAGTTTGGAGCGAGTCTCAGATTTAGGTCATGCCTCAAGCCCCCTTGATACCACAAATATAGCCACAAATATACTTGGTCTATTTGATTTAGAATGGAGTCATGGTGAATGGTTGCTCAAAAGCCATTTCGCTTATAATTTATTAGGCCAATTAAGTCATTCCTATCAAGAAATCATCGTTCCTAAAACAAGTATAAATATCGGACTAAAAGCACGTTGGCAGTATTTTTTGGGAGATCAATGGGATCAACAATGGCTAGACAGTTCATTTTGGCCAAATACCTATCAAAATCCTATGTTGAGCCTTAATCAAGCGCTGTACTGGCAGGATGTGAGTTTAGCTTATGGTTACCAAAAAGGACAGCCGAGCTGGCATAAGTCTCATCATCAGATCAATGCTGTTCATCAAGTTCTGTCTTTAGCTTGGGGCCCTTTAGGCAGTGCTTTAATTAAGCTGCCAAAGCAGAACTTTTTAAAGCAACGTTTTACTCAACTCGCCCAACAACGAGAAAGTGAAAAACGTAGTGAAAAGTCTAGTGTAAAGCCTGAGCAAAAAAAGATTCCGCAAGACTTTATTTATCAAGTTGAGGCTTTGCTTGTAAAAGAGCCAAACCAAGATCAACTTACTCAAGCAAATCAAGGAACAAGCAAGCTACCGTTGAATACTAGCTCTCTCAAGACTAGATTATTAATCAGTGGATCTGGTGCTCTTACCAAAAGATCTCAAAAGCATGAGTTTAGTCTTGAAGCCCGTTTGAGTTATGCAATAGATACGCATGAATGGTGGCCCGAATTATCTTTAGGATGGCAATTTGAGCAAGTGAAGCTCAGTACTGAATGTGCCAAACCTTTAGCAAGTCCACAAACGATAGAAATGAATCGCTGGCTCGCATACTGTGGCTTGCTAATTGACATTGATGCTTGGTTAAAGCAGTAGTCTCAGCAGGAGATTTATATGAAAATGGACTGCGAATGTTTTTTTATAGAGAACAGGCCTCGTGATCAACTTCCATCACTTGTAAACGGCTAGGAAAAAGACGCTGTCTTTGGCTGAGAACTTCTTCACAATCAATGTTTCCATCTTGGTTTTGATCAAAGTCTAAGGCACCACCAAGCCCATCCACTCTAATACGGTTAAAGTGGCTTCGCTGTGGGTTGGAACGAGTTTGATAGGCTGTTTTACAAATCGGTGCAGAAGCGTCAATGATGTATTGTTCTGTGACCGATAAAGCTTGGCCTTGAATTTCATCGGGTGCAACCATTTCTCCTTGGTAATGGCTCACTCTTCTTTGTGTCATATATGCTAAACAAGTATCGCCAATATACAAAGTGACTCCTATTTCCCCATCATTATCCATATCAAAGATTCTTTCATCATCAGGCTCGGTGGGCATGGGATCAAGTAAGTTTTGTTCAAAACGAATACCCCATATTTCAGCCATCGGTCCGGAGCTATAAGACGGCTTTGGCGGAGTACCAACAAGTATGCCCTGCTGAGTGGTCAAAGGGTATACACTTTGCCTAAGGGCATCGGGGACTCTTGCCTGTACGCTGATAACCGGAGTTAAATCAATTTGGCAGGCTTCCCACGTTTCCTCTAGGCCTCCGTGATCACTTTGTATGACCTTAACTAAGTATAAAGAGCGATTGATCTGCTCCAAAGAGCTTCCAATATCCACACAGGTAGACACTTGACTGTAGTGTAGCCAATACCCATCTAGGCTTTCTAGGTAGCGGCTCATATTTGGAGTATCGCCCGCACTTTCAGCGAGCTGTGTTCCTGCTTCTATTTCGTCTACACTCTGTGTTTGAAAGTACCCTTGTGGAACAGGAGGGGCTTCACAAGCCGAGTGACCGATAATAAGAAGGTAAAAGAGTATATAAAGACTCAAGTTTACTCTTTTTGATAGGTCTCCATACTTTTTTATTAAAAGATCTCTAGTTAAAAACGCCATGTGACTTCTACTCCGGTTTGGATAATGAGACCGCCATGTGAATAGCCGGGAAAGCCCGGATTGCCAGTTTGCAAGCCTTGTGCTTCTGGGTAAGGAGTTTGCGTATTAGGATCGGTTAGGTTGTCATCAACTTCATCACATAGGCTTTGGGTGTCGCTTTGGCATAACTCATAATCAGTTTTAAGGGTTTTCTGATGACTGCGTCCCACTAAGCCATGAAATTGAATATGCCAAGACAAGCTCAAGCTTTTCCCTTGAATCTCAATTTCATGGCCACTTCCTACACTCAAAACCAAGCGGTCGTTATCAACGTAATTGGATCGGCCATCTTGCTCTGGAATAGGACTTGGGCTCCACTGTATACCAAAGCGAGCCGCTTGTCCGTTGAGCATCTGATATTCATAGGCAAGTCTAGGGCTCCAAATATCAGTGAAGTCAACTTCTTCGCCATGGGCGTCCAAATAATCTGACCATAGGGTATACACCAAATCTAAACTTAGGCTGTGATCTTGATTTTGACTCAAATAATTCAGTGCATAAGTAAACTGTCTTGGACTGTAATCAGTAATAATATAAAGCGATTGCTCAAAGGGATAGCTATCACTGCCTTGTAGACCGCGAACTTGAACCTCATTTAACCCTCTAATCACCATATACTGCTCATCTCGGTAGTTCATTCCGAGTTTAAATCTTTGATTTGGTGTCACAAGTAAGCCAGCATTTAAGCGCCAACGAGTAGAGGTTTGTAAGCCGATATTTAAGTCGACCTCATCTTGACGAGCTGCATCATTCATATAAATAAAATTACGGGTAAAAGCTTCGGGGGCAACACTTGCCCCAATACCAACTGCCAGCCAGTCTCCAAGTTGATAGGCGGCCGCCACTTGAGCAACAAAATGTTCAACTCGTCCACCCAATAAGCTAAAACTCACTTGATTACTAAATAAGCGTTCTCGCTCATCTGCAAAGCGACTTGGATAGCTATCAATACTGTGATAAACCGGCAAAGATAGTAAAAAGCCAACCCTTAGGTTTTGAGTGCCCAAGTTGCTAGATAAACCGGTAATCATAGTAAAACTATGGGTAGCTTGTGTTTGACCACTCCGTGTTCTAAGTTCAAAAGCACTTGGAACAGCCGGAGAAGAAGCACCAAGATCAGGAATATTATAACCCATTGGTCTAGGGCTTAATTTAACTTCAAGATCCTTAAAGGTATATGATAAACCCATGCCTAGTGATGACTTTGAATTCAGTAAAGCGGCCGGATTATAATAGACCGCACTATAATCACTCGCCGAAGCACTACCCGTATTTGCTAAAGCAGAGCCCTTTGAACCCACACCATACAGTTCAAAAGGACTTGCCAAGCAAGTGCCGATTAAACAAGTACACAGGCAGTGAACGATGAGGGTAAGTAAGATTACACTCATTAAACAGATGCTTTTAAAATGTCGAAATCGTTTAAAACGAGTCGTACCTAAGCTCAGGTCTAAGAGGTTTACAGAGTGAGCAGGACAAACAAGCACTGTGATCGCTTTCTTGCTAAGGGTTTTATAAGGGTTTTAGGTTCAGATCCTTAAGACTTTAAATTAAGACTTTAAGGCAAAGCTAGCCGCCTGCTTAAGGTCATCGATTAGGTCTTGAGCATTCTCGATACCAACCGATAATCTTACTAAGTTCGCACTAATTCCTAGTTGTTCTCTTAACGCAGGAGGAACGGAAGCATGGGTCATCGTTTCTGGGTGATTTGCTAAAGACTCCACGCCCCCAAGACTTTCGGCTAGAGAGAATACTTTAAGACTTTGCATAAAGCGAGTCACTTGCTGAAAATCACCATTAAGACGAACACTTACCATTCCTGAAAAGCCACTCATTTGTTTTTTGGCAATATCATACTGAGGATGCTTGCTTAATCCCGGATAAATCACCTCATTAAACTGCTCCATACTTTGTAAGGCTTCAGCCACTTTAAAGGCATTGCGTTGGTGAGCTTCCATACGGATCGCCAAAGTCTTAATTGAGCGCAAGAGTAGGAAGCAGTCTAGCGGTGCATTCACAGCGCCAGCTGCAAACTGAATAAAGCGGAGTTTTTCTTCTAATTCATCATCGTTAAGCATGAGAGCACCACCAATAATATCGCTATGTCCACCAATATATTTGGTGAGGCTATGCATAACAATATCGGCACCAAGCTTGAGTGGAGACTGGAAGATCGGTGAGGCAAAAGTATTATCAACAATTAGCTTTGCGCCCGCTTGATGAGCGACGTCAGCAATCATTTCAATATCGAGGACTTTAAGTAAGGGATTGGTGGGTGACTCAATCCAAACAAAGCGAGTATTTGGCTTAATCGCCGCTTTGATCTCATCTTGAGTACCGGCAAGATCCTTAAACTCAAACTCAATGCCATAATCGGCATATAAGCGTCTAAATAAACGACCGGTTCCCCCATAGACATCATCACATACCAAGACATGGTCACCCGGCCGAGCTAACTGTACTACCGCTTGTACAGCTGCTAATCCTGACCCAAAGGAAATCGCATGCTTGGCCCCTTCAATCCCTGCTAATGAGCCTTCAAGTGCTTCACGCGTAGGATTGCCGCCTCGTGAGTAGTCATAAGAAATAGGTTGGCCTGGTGCCGGTTGGACATAGGTAGATGTCTGAAAAATAGGGGTCATAATTGCCCCGTGTACCGGATCGGGGGCTACGCCTGCGTGAACGCAAGTTGTACTTGCTCCCCAAAGAGTTGCATCATGATGATTGTGTTCTGACATATCAGCTCCTTTACTGCTCAGAAAGCTCAAATCCAAACAGACTTTTAGCAATTCCCGCTTCGTTCCTCAACAACTCTTGCTTAGGCTTAACAAATATGATTCATTCCGCTTTAATTTTGATGTCTGTACGACTGAGCGATGATAACAATAGAGTACAAATAGAACATTCTTTCATAGTCGTTTTGATAGTAATCTTGATCGTTATGCGCTTTGGACTACCTTTTCTTTGCAGACTTTGTTAAGCACAATAGTTGAGTTTAAGACTCATACATATTTTTATCTATTTTGCTCACTCATCAACCTGAACTCGAGGTGCTCTTGTCACAAGTCAATACACACCTACCATTCATGTTGAGCTATTATCAATCTCAACGTCCTGATGGCACTCACGTTCAAAGATATATTGGCGATAAATCTGAAAAGCTTTTAAAGCTTCTTGGTGAAAAAACGCTCAAAGATCAAACTTGGTCCATTCATAGCCATGGGGCTTGGTTAAAGGTTGAGAGCGATAATAAAGAGCTGTTTGAACGAGTCGTGATCGTTCTACCCAGACCCGAACAGCATTCACCCAAGTTATTTAAGCCATGGGCGGAAGGTCGCTTAAAGCATTTAGCCCGTTATGTAGAGCGAACAAACTCAGGACGTATTGTACGTTTTGTAGTGCAAAAACAAGTAGTTATCGCCATTTTGATGGCACGTAAAGGGTATGATTTACAAGATCCCCAATGCCCATTACCAGAAGCGAGTAAGATCCCCGCTTTACTTAAGCTTTTTGACCGTGAAATCAATATGTATATCAGTTGGATGAGCGATGAAGAACTCAGCTTTATTCAGGCCTTAAAGCTCCATAAAATCCCACAAGCTCATAATCCGGCGATTTACAAGCTCTCGCTTGATATCTTACCAACCGTTTTGGGACTAAAAGGTAAAAATCCAATTCCTTTACATCCCGTGACTCTGATGCGAGGTGTAATTGGGGAAATTGCCGAGCAATTAGATAGTCGTGGGATAGATCCTCCCGACCCTGATGCAAGAGGTTGGCGCAAGCTTTATGATCGTTACAAGCGCTCGCTACAACGTCGACGAAATGAGGCCTGTATCAGAGAACTCGACTCCTTGGCGGCTCGAATTGATTTGACTCAACCGGGCTACCCACAAGTGAGCTCTTGGGTCAATGAGTTTGATGGCGGTAAAGTTGAACCGTTAGTTCCATTCCGTCTTGTTTTAGCTTTTGTGTGTCTACTGATTGCTTTATGGCTTTTATGGTTCCAGCAAATGGGTAGCTAGTACATGGCTAAATGAACTTCAATCCTTGAAAGGGCAGTGTGTGAATTAAGCTCGGTTAAACCAAACGGTTAAAACCGAAATTGAAGCACATAAAATAGCGCCCCACAGCATATCAACACCAGCTACTAAATATGGAAAGTCTTTAAAGACTGCCAATGAGGTAAGGTCAAAGGTTGCATAGGTAATCAAACCAAAAAATGCACCGTAAAGTCCTACTGTCAGTAAGGGTTGGTCAAACTTTGGAGCAATCACAAATACATTTAGGCCGATCAAGAATAATAGATAAAATAAACCTGCTGCAACAAAGTCAGCTTGTGGCTTCATAAGATGTCCAATATGGGCCTTGTAAAACTTAGGCGCAACAAAGCCGAGCCAAAGTCCATCAATGAGAGTAAAAACAACAAGGGAGCTCAAGTATTGTTTGATCATCGTCTAAGTAAAACCTTTAAATAAATGTTAAAATGATTAAATCTTAACAAAGCGATCTTTTAAGATACCTCAAGGTTTCATTTTAGCCGAGATCAAAGTAAGTTTTGATATGGTTGATTAGTAACTAATACGTACTTGATACCCACTATGGGCTCTGATATTGATCACCCTTTGCTCATCAAAAATAAGATATTGGCCTTTAACACCCATCAAAGTACCGGTCATCAGTTCCTGCTTATCTAGCTTTATGCTTTTCACTTTAGCGGGATGTTGTTTGATCGGATAGTTTAGCTGTAAGCAGGTGGATTGTGGGCTGAGATACTGTGTCAAAGACTCAGAAAGTAAGTTTTTACAGTGAAGGGCTTCCTTATGCAGATCACAGTCTTCTAGCACTTGACCTTTCAACATTGCCTGCCAAGACAATTTATCCGAGTAATGCTCAGCTAATTCAAGCTCAATCAGTCCGGCTAATTGACGATAGGGTGTGACTGCAATGACTTTAACCGCATCTGCCCCTTGATCAAGCCAACGGGTAGGCCAGTCCCGAGTGACACCCACTTTAATCTTGCTTGAAAGAGCGAAATAAACATAGTGAGGCTGTAAATGATTAGCAAGCTCCCATTCAGGATCTCTTCCTCCCCCCTCATGAGCTTGGCATAAGGCGGGTCGAATAATACATTCAGCCGCAGAGGGTTGTTCAATAAAACAGGGATAGCAATAACCATCACTGTATGTTTTCTTGATCTTCTTTCCACAATACAAACAATGAATTGCCTTTAAGAACTGAATAGAGATCTTTTGGCCAATGAGGTCATTCAGTGATCGCTCTTCTTTGATACTGCTTGCTTCATACGGTGCTTGTTCGCTACTTGGTGAATGAATCAGCCTCAAATGGTAATGAACATCAGCACTTAAGTTAGCCTGTTCTGTCTTTGGCTGAATAAAATCATCGTTGGCGAGCATATCTGGGATTTGAGCTTTAAGTTTAATTAGATGTCCCTCAATGGTCTGTGTTTCTGATGTCATCAAACTTTTTTCCCTTTGCTTTTGTATGATTCAGCCTTGTTATGTTGTTTAGAAGATGAAAATGAAGGGTCCGATTGAGCGTGAATCAACCAAGCACTGAGACCAACTAATAAACTTGATGCACCACATAAATACAGCCCTGGAGATAAGCTAACCTCAACCCAGTTACCTTCAATAAACACATTATGTGCAGGAGCTCTTTCAATTAAAAATAGTGCAAATAAGGCTAAATATAGCCAACGACTGATTGCATTCCACCAATATTCATTTCGCAGACGCCACAAAATGGCTAAGCCTAAGCCCATCAAGGCAGGAGCATGTGCATCTGCCTCTCCTTGAGACCAAAATAAATAGCTGGCCATGAGGCCAATTAAACTTGCGGTGATGGATGGAAATACAGATGGAGCGACTTCAACCTTGGCGATGGCCACAGTGGTCGACTTTAGAATTTCTACAGCACCGGTAGTTTGAGCAACAAGGCGGTCTTTTTTAGGAAGTGACATCTATTTATGGTCTGACTTGAGGGAGTGTAATTGTGAAACTGGTTCCCTTACCTTCTACGCTATCTAATTCAATTTGGCCATTTGCTCTATGAACAAGGTTTTTAAGTACATGTAGGCCAAGTCCGGTCCCTTGACCCTCTGGTTTAGTTGTAAAAAAGGGATCAAAAATCTTTTGTTGCACTTCAATGGGCATTCCCGACCCATTATCACTGACTTTAAAGATGACCTGTTCAGAGTTAGAGGTAATTAAGACTTTCACATGGCCTGCTTGGTCATGCAAGGCGTCACGTGCATTAACGATCAAGTTCATCAGAACTTGAGTAAGATGCCCCTCACTAATATAGGCAAATAAGCAAAAGTTCTTAGGTATCATACCCTCTGCTGACTGACTTGACCATTCATGAGGTGTCATACAAAGACTATATTGGTCACCCCATTGAAGTTCTAAGCTTTGACTTGGGTGCATGTTGCGTCTAAGCATAGAGATTAGTCGGGTAATCAGCTCTTTAACCTCAACCTTTTTAGCCGAGGACTGTGGTCTTAAAAAGCTTCTAAACTCGCGACTAATAGTAATGGCTCGGTCAATACCTGAACTTACACTTTGCTGACATTCTTCGATTTCTTCATCTTCAGCATAGCTTAAGCCTTCCCAGCCCATTTTAATTGCGGTTAGGGCATTATTGAGGTCATGGATCACACCGGCCGACATCGCACCTAGGTCGGCACGCGTTTGAGCCAAAGCAACTTGATCTTGAGATTCGATCAATAACTCAGTTCTTTGCTCCAGTAGCTCGCTTAAACGATGGTTCAGAAATTGGACTTGCGTTTTAGCAAAATCCTTTTGATCGCGTTCATATTTTAAGCGTCGTCTGACAATGCGTAGACGGGTCACTACAATTGAAAAAACAAAGGCCATCACCATAGGCATAACAAAGATTTTAGGTGTAAAAGGTAAACCTAAAATCTTCATAAATTGCATTGTTCCTGCAAACACAAACCCCACAAATATAACGATAATGATCAAGTAATCCGACTTAATCATGGACAGTTTTTTTTGATCGTTGAGCATAGTATCTTGTGATAAAGCTGTAATTGTCGCACTTTTTGGTGGATGTGAAAGACTCATAATTGACCCATATATGATAAACTTGAAGATGAGTTTAACTTATTTTGTTTCAAATACCAATTTATCGAAAAAACCTCATCAAGATTTACGATCGGACTCTCAATGTTTGTTCTTAAAAAAATAATAATACAAATCATGTTAGTGGGATTAAGCTGTTATAGCTTGATCACTTGCAATGCTATACAAGAACTAGATCAAAAAAAAGTGAGTTTAGACTTTGATGAACTAAATCATTCTACCCAGCCACACAAAAGGTTTTTAGCATTAGCGCCTTCCCACTGCGAGTGGGTCTATGAGTTTAAAGCTGAAGATTTACTGTTTGGAAGGAGTGAGCATTGTGATCAACCAAATCAAGTCTTGAATATCCCCAGTGTGGGTCATTTATTTCCTCCCAAGCTAGAGCAGATTCTAAAACTTGAGCCAAGTGATGTACTTATGATTGAAGGGCATATTGAACTTAAAAAGAAACTTGAACAGCTCGGTATAAATGTTTATCAAATTCAAGCGAAGTCCTTGAATGATATATTGGAACAAAGTCAAAAGATTGGACAACTGCTTGGTCATCAAAAAGAAGCGAAAACTTGGCTTAAATCAGCTCAAGCTAAGCTCAAACAAATCAAAAAACGACGAATACAGCGACGAGTTATGATTGAGATTTGGTTTTCTCCTTTAACCATCGCAGGCGCTTCAAGTTATATGGGGGATTTACTCAAGCAAGCGGGTGGGGAAACTCTAAAGACAAGTAGAGATTGGCCAACAGTCTCTCTCGAAGAAGTGATTCACTATAATCCAGAAGTGCTTTTTATGAGTACCCCCGCTCTTTATAAGCAGTTAATCAGCGCTACACCGCCCCAAGCTTGGCAGGGCATAGATGCGGTTAAAAATGGTAGAGTTTACCTACTCGAAGGTCGCTTAGCTCGTCCTGGTCCTAGAATCATTGATGAACTATTGTGGTTACAGCAGATGTTAAATAAATAAAGCTTTCAAGAATTGATTCATTAAAGCTTAAACTTGTTTTGGCCCCCATTGAGGACTTTGACCCGTTTTAATTAAATGAAAGTCTCTGCGTCCAATCGCGGCTTCTCCACTACTCACACATTTTTCATAGGCAAGGGCTTCTCCCTCGGTACGAGTGCTTAAATCTTGCCCCAAAGAACCTAAAAGTCCACGCTTAAAAGCGGCACAAGCAGTAGGAGATTTCTTACTGACTAATCGAGCCAAAATAAGGGCACGAGCTAAAGCTTCATCTATATCGGTGCATCTTTCTTGAACCAAACCAATCCGCAAAGCTTCATCGGCCTTGATTTGTTCGCCGGTCATACCTAAACGGAGTGTATGTGCCGGACCAATTAGAGTAGCAAGTTCACTGGTGCCACCAGCGCCGGGCAAAATGCCTAAACCGGTTTCGGGTAGAGCAAAGGCGGCTTGATCACAAGCTAACTTATAGTCAGCAGTAATTAAAAATTCGGTACCCCACCCCAAAGC
This sequence comes from uncultured Myxococcales bacterium, assembly GCA_937146725.1. Taxonomy (GTDB): domain Bacteria; phylum Myxococcota_A; class Bradymonadia; order UBA7976; family VGTA01; genus CAKZRU01. The sequence goes on along the minus strand of CAKZRU010000142.1, from coordinate 24,548 downwards.
AAGACCATTAATCAGACAAATATGAAATAAAGGTGCATGCCGTAGGTCTTGCAAGATTTTACGTTGTCGCCGGACGTGTGCTTTCACCCTTTCATTATCCCAGTCGCTACGTTCGGTCACGTTAGCACCTGCAATAAAAATATCCTTGCCACTTCGGCTTTTTCGTACAGACAAGCTGATTAAGCACTGTGGGCTATTAGGTCCAGCAAGTTCAGTATTAAGTTGCTCAAGCTCATTAAGCACATCTTGGCCTACTTCGTTGGCCTTGCCATGATGAAAGATTAAAAACCAAGTTTGAGGAAATTGCTCTAAGTAAAATAAATAGAGCGACCGGTAGCTTTCAATCCGCGTAGCTTCTTGGAGCATTGAGGGCAAGGTAAAAGGAAGCTCTGGTAAAACATCAGACATATTAATGATCCTATAATAAAATAAAGTGATTGAATGAGCTTAAATCAGCAATGAGCTATATATCTATCTCAGTGATCTAGCCAAAAGAAGGTCGGATTTAGGGTTGATTAACTTGCTTGAGAAGGCCTGAACAACGCAGTCCAACATCGCTTTCTTTGGCTAAACGACGGCAAGTCTCTAATGCGCTCAGTGCCTTTTGTTGCTTGGCCTGCTTAGCATAAAGTTGCCCAAGATGAAGATGTGGCTCTGCATATTGGGGACAGATCTTAATAGCAGCTTTTAATGAACGTTCCGCTCGTTCTTCATCATTGAGTTCAATATAAGCTAAGCCCAAATTATTATGAGGTGGACATAGGCGAGGATTAAGCTGGGTAGCATTGACAAAGTATTTTTTAGCGACCTCATATTGGGCAAGTTTATAATATGCCCATCCTAAATTATTATAGCCCATGGCCGGAGTCCGATACTCATCGATTTGACTCAAATCACTAAAAACCTCAATGGCTTTTTGCCACATGCCTAATGAGAGATAAACTGTTCCCAAGTTATTTTTGGCTTCATAATAGTCAGGCTTGATCTCTATGGCTCTTCGATAGTACTTTAAGGCCTTAAGTAAGTCACTGCGACCGGTATAAATTAAGCCGGTGAGCATATGAACTTCGGCAACATCTGGATTAAATTGCAGGCTGAGAAGCGCTTCCTGTAAAGCAGCATCACTATCACCATTTTCAAAAAAGTGACCATAGGCCAAACGATGGTGATAAGCGGCTTTCTTAATTTGACTTTCTTTGATTTGTGGCCCACAGGCGACAGTGATTAAGAGCAGACTGGCTAGTAAAATGAGTTTATATTCATTGAACTTACAGAAGTTGATAGACATAGATTTATCCAATTGATCTAAATATTAAGCACTGATTAATGTAGATAGATCAGGCGGATACCTACACTTGGGTCTTTTTGAGCGGCTGAACGAAGTTTGGTGGCATTTGGGCTAAGATCAACAAGAGCACTAGACCAAGCACCACCAATGGTGAGAGCAAGTTGAGCCTCATCTTGATTGGGGTCACTGATCCACTCCCAAAGATTTCCATAAAGATCACAGGCACCATTAGGATTATTTCCGGCTGGTCTTGAACATACTTTCTGTGGTGCTAATTTACCCTCACAGCTGGGCGAACGTTCAAAAAACACCGCTTTATCACAGCTTGCCGATTCACTTCCCCAAGGATGTACTTGGCCACCAAGTGCCGCCTTCCAATCGCCAAGAGTGGGTAATAAAACAAAGGATGACTCATTGGCAATACGGTGTTCAGAATCAAGCACTTGGTAAAGAGAGTCAACCCAAGCAGCAAAAGCTTTGGCTTCAGGAAGAGTGACACAGTTTACCGGCAAATTGACCTGCTTCAAAGGGTAAGTACAACGGCCAAAAAGCGCCTTATCACTTTGAAAGTTAGCAGTGCAAGCACCGGCTTTTACACATAACGAATACTGAGCAACAGTGACTTCAGTCTTTAAGATTGATCGAGTTCTTCCCTGTTCATCAGGAAGTGAGATCCAAGTTAAATCTAATGCTTTTAGGTATGTTTCTGCTCGTTTTTTTTGTTGTTTTTGTTGAGTCTTTTTTTGTGCGGGTTGGTCGCTGCTAGACTTTGAGGCCAAGGTCGTCAAAGGTTTTTTTTCTTGTTTGCTTTGAACGAGCTGATGCTGATTTGCTTGCTTGGTTAATTGGTCACTCACTTGGCTCTTTTTTGATATCGTTCTGAGCATAGGTTGTTCTCTGTCCTGCTCATTCCACTTAAAGTTGAGACTCCAAATAGAAACAATGATGAGTAATAAGGTGAGCAGAGGCGCTCGCCAACTAAAGCTTTCCTCATCATTTAAGTCTTTAAACTCAAGTGCTTGCTCAGAAGAAGATATGGATATTTTTTCTTTAAATAAAGACTCTAAGGCTTGAGCAAACTCTGCTCCATTTTGATAACGAAGTGCCTTATTCTTATGAGCGGCTTTTTTAAGAACAGTTTCGAGTTGTGGTAGTGATGAGCAATGTGACCTAAGTGAGGGGAGCTCGGTTTTAATATGGGTCATCATCACTTGCATCGTATTTAAGGTACGATCTAAGGGCACCAAGGGATGTCGTCCAAGTATGAGCTGATAGGCAATCAAGGCTAAACCATACACATCAGCTTGTGGACTTGACTCTTTGCCTTCACAAACTTCCGGTGCCATAAAAGCCGGAGAACCTAAAACATGTCCTTGCAGTGTTTCATGTTGCTGGCTTTCCATCTCATTTGTGACCTTGGCAATCCCAAAATCTAAAATCTTAATTGTTTGGTCTTTGTGTAAATAAAGGTTACCCGGCTTCATATCACGATGGATGATATTTTGCTCATGGGCCTCTGCTAAACCTAGGGCTGCCTGATACATCCACTGAACGACCTGCTCTATCTTTAAATTGTTGTATTGGGTAGGGATTTGATCGAGAGAAAAGCCCTCTAAAAGCTCAAGTTCAATAAAAAGTTGGTCATGTTCTTGTCTTAAGCCATGCAAGGCAACCAAATGCTTACTTCTAAGCCTTTCTAGAACGATCGCTTCACGTATAAAACGCTCATAAAACTGAGCTCGATTTTTATATTCCGGCTTGATGATTTTAAAAGCACGTCTAATGCGAGAATCAACCAAATTCTCCGCTTTCATCACCACCGCCATTCCTCCCTCCCCGATGAGTTCAGTCATACGGTATCCTGCGAACTCTTGGCCGATTAATGATGCTGAAAACTGACTCATGGCTTGCCTTCCTAATGATGTGACAAATATGAAGAAGCTGAGGAAGAAGTCGATATTTGTTTATTTGAATGCTCTTTTATGATCTGTCGAGCGATCTTTTCAATATCTAAATATACAGAAGAACTTGGAAAAGCTTGGGCCAGTGGACGCCGTTCAATTAAACTTTGTAAAGCTATATGATGATGAGAAATCGTTCCTAAGACTTCTGGATATACACGCCATTTACGTTTTAAAACAGAAGTAATCTCATCAGCGGTAGAACGATCGGTTTGAGTTCGGCAGTGATTCACAATAACTTTGGGGTTAAACTCACTAATGCTTGTTTCAAGTTGCTGACAAGCTTGGGGATGAATATGCTTTAATGAGCGTGCTAAAGCACTTGGACCGGTTAGTAAACCTTCATAGTCTGCATTTAACAATGAACGTGCCAGACTAGAGGCCTCATCACCTCGATTGACCAGTTGTCGGTATAAGGCCCTTTGTAAAAAAAGATGTCCTGCTTCAAGAGCATTGGGGTCAGGTGAATACATAATCAAGCTCTGATCTGCATTGACAAACAAATCGAGTGTAAAAGAATCAGAATAAGCTCCCGCATCTACAATGAGCCACTGATGTTTTAAGTCCAAGGCAATTTTTAGAGTCTGCTCTCGACTTTCCTCACTTAAAGGCTCGCAAAGGGGGCGGGGAACACGAGTCAGAACCACCTTACTCTTTGGAATTTGTTCTGAGCTTGGCTTAATACCACCTCTTAAGGCTCGACCCGGTAAATCAATATGTGGTTCTAAGCCTAAATAAGTATGTAAGCTACCATGTAAAGGATCAAGATCAACTAATCCAACCTCACGAGAACTTAAATGAGCAAGAGCAAAGGCTAAGTTTGCACACAACATGCTACGGCCAACACCGCCTTTACCACCAGCAACCACAATAAGTTGAGTTTTTGAAGGATTCAGTTCATTTCTGCGCTTAAATCTTTCATTTAAAGAGGGTTGAGTGGCTTTCTTTTCAGGCTGATTAACTTGAGTGTGGGGGGATGCTTCTTTAAGATTGATCGCTGTCTCTTTTTGCAGATTGGTTCGTGTGCCGGGCGCTTCTCGCTCTATACTAGGCTCTATACTAGGCTCTTTACTAGGCTCTTTACTAGGCTCTTTATTGAGAATCGACTGATGGCTTTGCTCAAATAATTTAACGGTCGTTTTATTTGGATCAGTCAGTACTGTGCTTGACTTCGTATGAGCAAAGTTCTGCTGGGAATTCATTTCTGCAACAGATATCTTGGCTTCAGTATGCTCGCTTTGCTTAGACAAACTCTTAGGCTCATGGGCCGTATCTTTAAAATAACCTAAATCTTGATCACTCAGTTGATATGTTGGACTACCTTCCGGCTCAATAAAGTCGCTGGGATCATTTAAGTTATCAAAGAAGCCATCGCTTTCATCCCATAAATCAATAAGATCAGCCGGAGTCAGCACTTGAGCGAAAGGAGAAGCAAGTTGAGCGAGTTGTGAGTTCGCTTCTGTTTGAGCACGGTCAAGATCAGTATTTAGCGAACCATCAAGCTCTTGTACTTTAGCAGTGCTTTTTTCTTGTTGATCTTTTACGTCATCCCTACTCATTTACATTCCTTTTTACCAACCCCAACGCTCTTTGGAGTGGCTTGTTGTACCTACATCAAGGCTTCTTAAACCTATCAAGCCAAGATAGCACTTGTAAAGTCTACACAATTCCAAAGATAAGTTTATAGTCACTTAGAAAAAAGTATAAATAAAATTATGAAAAATATAGGAGGCTTCATGATTAGAGTCACCGGTGGAGAAGCGAAAGGCCGAGCTTTAAAAGTATATCGTGGCGGTCAAGTAAGGCCTACTTCGGATAAAGTTCGACAAGCCATATTTAATATTCTTGAACATCGCTTTGATCTTGAGTTTGAGCACGCTAGAGTTTTAGATCTTTATGCAGGTTCGGGTAGTCTTGGGGCTGAATTTTTGAGCCGTGGAGCTAGTTATTTGTGTGCAGTAGAGTCTGATAATCGTACTATAAAAGTACTGAAAGAAAACTTAATGACTGTTCAGAAAGCAATCAAGAGTCATGAACCACAGGTTAAGGTTTTGGCACAAAAGGTAGAAAGATTTTTGAACCAAAAACCTGTATCACCTTATCAAGTCATTATGGCAGACCCACCCTACAAAGATCGCTTGGGCCCTCAGATTCTTGAAAAATTAGATATAGATTGGCTCGGAGAAGAAGGAATTGTCGTCATTGAGCACGAAAAGAAAGATGTTTTTGTTCCACCATATGGCTGGAGTTTAAGTGATCGACGCTTATATGGAGATACTTTTATTAGCTTTTTAAACCGTATGACTTCTACGAATGCTTCTCTTTGACTCCTCATATAAATCACTTATAGTGTGATTATAGTATAACTTTTATTTAAATAAGGTTTATATGACTTTCGCTAGCCCAAAAGCCAATCAGCACGCACTTTATCCGGGCTCTTTTGATCCGATCACAGTTGGACATGTCGATATTGTCAAAAGAGGACTGGCTGTTTTTGACCGGATTACGATTGCTGTAGCTCGTAACATAAAAAAATCACCTATTTTTACTTTTGAAGAAAGAGTAGAAATGATTAGGGAGACCTTTGCCGATGAACCTCGCATTGAGGTTGTTCCGCTTGCCGAAGGCCTTTTAGTAGATTTTGCAAGAAGTATTGGCGTAAGAAATGTTCTGCGTGGATTAAGAGCAATGAGTGATTTTGAATATGAATTTCAAATGGCAAGTATGAATCGCCGACTCACAGAAGATGTTGATTTTGTTTTTTTAATGACCAGTGAAGAACATTTTTTTGTATCCTCTAGTTTAATTAGAGATGTAGCAATGAATGGTGGAGATGTTTCTGAGTTTGTTCCAAAATGTGTGCAAAAAAGTTTACAGGCTAAGTTTCATAGCTCTTAGGATAAGATGAGTATTTCCTTGAGATTATTACTTGTTTTTTACGTACTTAATTTAAGTATTTTATTGAGCTCTTGCATCATTCCTATGCCGATTGAACTTGATGAAAGTGAAGCTAACTTTGCACCAAGCTATGATCCAACTTGGATGAGTCCAACCCCAGCGATGATTATTGAATATAATCCTATGTTGCTTCAAGGCTCTAGTCTTGAGTTTGATAGTGGCCCTTTGAGTGACCCTAATCAAGCTGACACTTTATTTTGGCGGGTTTTTCTAAATTACCAAGGTCGTTTTTACAATGCGATCTACCGGTCTAATCAAGGTGGAGGGATTTCATTTAGTCAACGTGATGAAGGGATTCGTTTTAATGTTGACCCTTGTTTGGATTTTAAGTTGTTTACCTTTGAAGGCCCCTATCGGGTTGAACTTATTGTCAGTGATAGACCCTTTCTGCAAGACACAGATGAAAATCTTACAATTAATCAATTACTTGCGAATGATGCAAAAAGTTTTAAGGTGCATTGGTTTATCGACTTTCAACAAGAGCTTTGTTTAATCTAGGTTAAGTTCAATATGATAGGGCAAAGGGTAAATATTAAGCGATTGAGTGTGATCTTTGAGCAATTGAAGATCGGGAAGTTTTCCAATCAGTCTAGTCGTTTACCGTTCTATTATATTGATCTTATTTCTTTAGCTCTTATATTGACAGCCTGTATATCAACCGAAGATATTCCCCAGCAAGAAGCAAGCTCAGAAAGTATTGACCCAAGAGTCCAAGAGCTTGAAATATGGGAGTGGGAAACGAATAATAGGGAAACAATTCCATTTAGCGGACGACTCCTGTTTACTGTAACTCCTCCGACAAACAGTCAGTTTGTGCCTAATCGAGTGAGTCATGTAGAACCAATGCTACCTCAGAAAGTTCGTATTCGTCTACCACGGCAAGAGCAGATTTTAGGTACGGTTTCAGTGGCTCTAGATCCTTCGGCAGAAGCAAGCTCTTTAGTTCTTGATGCATGGCTTCAAAGTCGTTCTGAAGAAGGCGACTATGAAACCTTTAACGATATAAACCCTTTTACAAGCGTACAATTGTTATTTACAACAAGCACTAAGCAAAGCAACCTGTGGGGAGAGTATCAACAGCGTAATTTTGAACTTTTTGCGAGCCCTAATGCCTTACCTCCCTTTCGCTTTACTTCTATACAAGGGAGTACTTTTAACTTAAATCTCCCTCCTGTATCGGGAATAGAAGAACTAAGACTCAAAGTTTGGCAAAGTCTTGATCAAAGAGTGCTTCTGGGAAGAGCTAAGGCATCACTTTGGCATGGTCAGCGACTCATAAGCCAGATCAATACAACCGATCTAAATGGAGAAGTGGTTCTGAGTTATTGGCAAGAGTCGATTCTAGAACAGAATGAACTAAATACTCAATTTGAGTTAGTGATTACACCAACGCCCGAGTCTCGCTTACCACAACTTAGAAAGACTTTGACTCTGAGTGATTTAAATCGAGGAGAAGTTGAGCTTACTTATCCTGATCTAGGTTCTCTCAATGAGATATCTTTAAGTATAGAACTGAGTACAATCAATCATATGAATACAGATGATCATTCTATATGGACTGCTTGGGTTCAGCAAACTTGGCTCAATGCACCTGATCAAGATTACAGTCACCCAAGCAGCTTTAATGACTTATATGGCATTGCTTCTTGGTCTATGTCTTATCCGATTATTCCTTCAGACTCCAATCAGATTAGTGTTTTTAAGCAAAAAGGAGCTTTATTTTTAAGTCCACCAAGTCATTCAAGCGAGCGCAGTCAAAAAATCGAACTCGAGGCATTAAGTGAATTTGATTCTTTACGACTCAGTTCTCTACCTAAACCATTAATCAGAGGTTTATTACGCAACGAAGATGGCAATTCTATACAAGCGAGTATTCAACTTTTGCAGTTGGCTTGGCCATGGAGAGAGGCATACCACTTACCATTACACAGGTTTACAGCTATGAGTAACCAAGAAGGGGGATTTTCTATTGCTGTAGAACCAGGCATTTATGCTGTATCATATTTGCCAACATCCAAAGACTATGCACCTAAGGTAATTATTCTGAGTGTACCCGAAGCAGAAGGTTTACTACTTTCACCGCAGCAGACTTTGATCGAGCGCGGAGACCTTATTGACTTTCGGACCGCCGGTGAAGATGAAGATCAAAATATGATTCAAGTTGCTAGTCGAGTCGTGCTTGAATGTCTTATTCCAAGAGCGCATCCATTGTTTTTAGGATCATCAGAGCAAGGTACAAAAGAGGGCCACTTAAAAGCAAGTTTATATCAAGGTTTCCTTCGCAACAATGAAGTCTTAAAACTCAGAATCGCCAAAGACAGTTGCCCAGACTTATTCATGTCGGAAGAAGAGTCGCAAGAATAAAACTTTATGATGACTTTAAAAAGTCACGAAGTTCCTGCAAAGAAAGTCTGACCGCACGGCCAATTGATTCATCTGAGCTTTGCCACTCTTGCAGAGCATCTTGGCTAAGCCATGTCAAGCCGGTTGATTCTGCTGAGAGCAGAGCTTTGTGTGGTTCTTGGGTGAAGAAAGCATATCTTAAATCAAAGTGAAAATGCTCGGGTTCTGTTGGACGAGCGGGAATCTTATGAATATCTAAGTCGATAGGAAATGGGTAAATCGGTACAAGATCCTGTAAGGCACTTTCTTCTTGGGCTTCTCTTAAAGCAGCAGCCAATGGACTAGGGTCTTGAACCTCAACATGACCTCCGGGTTGAAGCCAACGCTGAAGCTTTTTATGAAAAAGAGCTAAACAGGCAGACTGAGGAGAAAACACAAATGCTGAACACGTAAAATGTGCCTGTGGATGATTTCGATCAAAGGCAGATTCGCCTGATTTTTTAATTAAGTCATGCATTTGAGCTTGGTTGTGTTGTACCAACTGAACTTTTAGAGCCTGTGAATGAATGCGCTCAATCGCTTGCTGAAAAGCAGTGGTACGCTTTAAAGTTATTGACGTACTCATTGGATCACCACCAAAGCATTTTCTTGCCGGAGACCATTCTGATTTCCACTGCTCTGATTTCCACTACTCTGATTTCCACTCCCACTTCGGTAGCCTTCTAAATCAATAGAAACAAACTTGAAGCCAAGTTCTTTACACTCTTTGATCACTTGTTGTCGTAAGCTTTCATCTGAGAAAAGCGCTTGTAATTCTTTTGGCCCAAACTCTAAACGGAGAAGTTCATTGTGATAACGGGCTCGAACAATCACTAGACCTAAAAGATGCATTCTTGATTCACATTGACCTACCATACGTAAAGCAGCTGCACTTACAGATATACCGGTTGGAAAGCGACTAGATAAACAGGCGGATGCCGGCTTATCCCATGTGGGAAGCTTTAAAAAACGAGAAAGTTTTCTTACCGCTTGTTTGTCTAAATTGGCTTCGATTAAAGGTGCTTGAACATGTCGTTCCTTAGCGGCTTGCATACCAGGACGATCATCTCCAAGATCATCGGTAATTGCACCATATACCAAAGCCCCTTTCAGATGATAAACAGCGCTTTTACGTGCCCAATCACTTAGATCAAATAAAGCCGTTTTACAGTGAAAACAGCGATCTCCTTGGTTGGCTCTATAGCTTGGATTGTCTAATTCTCGCGTGGGTAACTCTAAGTGCTTAACGCGCAGTTGTTGAGCAATCTCACGGGCTGACTTTTGATCCCAGTCAGGGAAGCTCTCAGAGATTGCTGTCAATGCAGTTAGTTCAAGATTTTCGTGGACAGTACCTTCAAAAGAAGCAAAGACTTCAGCGGCTGCTGCTAGCAGAAAGGCACTATCAACGCCACCCGAATAGGCAACAATTAAGCCTTGAGATTCAAGAGCATAGTTTCTTAAAATGCCAAGAAGATTTTGATAGCGAACTTGTAGTTCATCACTTAATTCTTCTTGAGAAACTATGCTCATTGCAATCAGACCTTAAACTTATTTGCGATTACGGCTAAGTTTTTTGAGGCGTTGCTTGAGAATACTCTCTGCTCTTTCGGTCTGCTCTTTCAGTTCCTCGTTACTAAAGTTGGGTAAACTTGGGCTCACTGAAGAACTAGAGCTTGCAGCTCTGACCGGAGCCTCAGCATCGTTCGCTGGGTGTTGAGACTTAAGTCGATCAGCTAGTGCCTTGATTCTTTTTTGATCAGCTTTGTTGGTTTTTCTAGCACTGGGCTTTTGTGGCTCAGTCACTGTTTTATGACTTTGATGACTTTGCGCTTGCTCAGTTTGGTGTTGAGCTTTGTCTTTGAGCTGACTACTAAGCGCTGATAGGCGCTCACTACGAGAGCGTTGGTTCTTTGTTTCTTGGCGTGGGCGCTCATTACGGTGAGAGCGCTCATTACGGTGAGAGCGCTCATTACGGTGAGAGCGCTCATTACGGTGAGACCGATTCTCACGCAAAGTTGGGAAACTTTGATCAGCTTTGAAGCTTCGCAGTTCAGACTCAGCAAGTTCAAGTCTTCTTTCTAGGTCAGCTCTTGCCACAATTTCTTCTTCGAGAGCAGTGGTGAGTTGAATTTGCAGTTCATGATTGATGCTGAGTAAGCGCTCTCTTGCTTGACGCTGTTGCTCTTGAACTTTAATGCGTGCTTTAAGCTTATTAAGCTCAGGATCTGCTTGATTCTCTGGGGTCTTATGTTCAACAAGAGCTCGCTTATGTTCATCTAATTCAGACATAAGCGCTTGGATTTGCTCATTTTGCTGAGCGATTAGAGCTTCTGCTTCACTGAGTTCCTGCTCTTGAGCTTTCCGGAGATTGCGTTCAGCGCTTAAACTATCACGCAAGCTCGCATCGCTAATCACCGCTCGTTCTTGTAGGTCACTTAATGAAGCTCGTGCTTCATCTCTTTCTTGACCTGTCTGAACAAGATTGGCCTCAAGACCTTTAACCTTAGCACGCAAGCTCAAAAGTTCAGCCTGTTCATCAAAGTTACCGGTGACCAAGCCCTGATGAGCGGTCAGTTGTTTACTCCATAAGCGAGCTAATTCGGCTTGTGGTGCTGGACAAGGTGGTAAGTCCCCATCAAACCCTTGTCCTAGCCAAGCACTCCAAGCCTGTGCAACAACATTAAAGGCCTCTTGAGCATCATTTCGTTCTGCTTCACTCTTTTTTAGAGCTTGGCCTTGCTCTACATTGAGCGCCAAGTTCTTTTGGGTTTGAAGCAAGGTTTTTCCTAGTTTATCTTGTTCCTGCTTAAGAGTAGAAAGTTCGGTATTTAAGGCTTGGCTTGTTTCGGTTTCACGCTTAAGCTTTGCTTCACTTTTAGCAAAGTCGCCTTCGCGGACAATCAAACTTTCTCGGGTTTGTTCAAGTTCAGTTTGTAGGACTTCTAGGTTTTGCTTAAGCTCTTTGTGTTTTTCTTTAGCTTTTTCAGCAGTACTTACTTTTCTTTTTAGAGACTTAACTTCTGTTTTGAGTTGAGTATGCTCTTCTTGCATCTCATTGAGCTCAAGGCTTTGGGCATCAAAGCTGGCTTTAAGGTTTGAAGCTCGGGTTTGGTTAGATTTTTTAAGGCGATTCACTTTGGTCAACTCGGCGGTTAACTCATCGATTTTAGCTAATGCTTCAGTTAAAGCTTCACTATCATGTTCTTGAGCTTCAAATACGATCTCGATCACCGGTAACTCAGGAATAGTATGACTCGCAACCACCCAAAATAGAATTGCTTCATGGTCAGTGTTTACATATTCCAAGCGTTGGATATCTGAGCCATGTTCATCAGTCATCATTTCGGACCACGCAACGGCTTTGACCTCACTAAAGTGCTCTGACCAATCTCTGGAGACCAAGCTTAAAAAGGCACCATGCTTTTTAAGAACACGGGCTACTTGTTCAACAGGAATCTCTCCAGAAACATCAATAATTAAGTCTTTTGAGTTTGGGCGCTCTTTATAATTAGATCTAGCTTTGGCACCTTCTATGGCACAGCTTTCACCAATACAAACCAGCTCCTTTGCACCACTTGCCATAATCTCTGCACAATGGGCTTGTGGCCCTGAAGTAACAAAAACCTTTTGTTCTGTGGCTAAGGCTATGGCGACATCCCAAAAGACTGACTCGGTGGTGATTTCTGTACTCATAATAACTCCAAACTTAATGTTTGCTGTAAATAGCGAATCAAACGCCGATACATAGTAGCAAATCGGCCGGTGATATGCCTGCATACATACAAGTTTTTTTTACAAGAGTCTACTATTGAGAGCTTAAGTTTAAAAATCAGTGCTCATCTCTGGTGATGTCACTGAAAAACTAAGCTAACAACAGAGTTTTCATCCCTTGATTAAGCGACTAAGTTTTGGGCCATTACCTTGGATCGCGCAGCGTTGCTGATACAGCTTCATCCCTCTTAAACCACCAAGTTCTTCCCCACCACCGGCTCTACCAGGACCACCATGTAGTAATTGTGGTGTCACCAAGCCAGGCGCTAGGGCTTTTTCGGCGACTTGCTCATCAACCACCACTAAGCGACCATGCCAAGCGGCTAGACCAAGAATACTCTCTTTGAGAAACTTGCTGTTGTCAGCATAGATTGAACTGACCAAACATCCCTGTCCATATCGGACTTGCTTCACGGCTTCAGCTGCGCTTCCATCAAAAGGAATGATGGTCGAAACAGGGCCAAAAACCTCTAGGTTATGAATGGGTGAATCTGACTGACATGGACCTTCGGTTTGTAGCAGGGTAGGACAGACAAAAGCACCACCACTTAAATCGACGCCTTTTTGTGATTTAAGTTCTCCGTCAGGGCCACCATAAATCACTTTGGCATGCTCTTGTAAGATACTTAAACCTTCAAGAGCAGCTTGCTTTTGACTTGGTGTACACAAAGGTCCCATGGTCACACCATCAAGAGTTGGATCTCCAACCACAGTACGTCCAAAACGCTCAACCAAATCTTCAATCACTTCCTCCAAGCGCTCTCGTGGAACCAGAAGCCGTCTAACTGCTGTACACTTTTGACCAGACTTTTGAGTGATTTCAGTGTGTGCATGTCTAATAAAGGCATCATAGGTGGCATCTTCTGCATCAGGATCAAGAATCATAGAATTAAGGCTATCGGCTTCTATATTGACAGCAGCACCACTGCGCAGAACTTGCGGATGACTTCTAATCTTTTCTCCCGTATCAGCACTGCCCGTAAAAGCAATCACATCCGCCCATTCCACATGGTCAAGTAAGTCGCCCACACTGCCACAAAGTAAGCTCAAAGTACCTTCGGGCATAATCGGTGTAAGCGCTTCGACTAAAGCATGGGTCATCAGGGCAGTGCTACTTGCAGGCTTACTCAATACCGGCATTCCGGCGAGTAAAGCACAGGCTGCTTTTTCTGCAAGACCCCAAGCCGGAAAGTTAAAGGCATTGATATGAATTGCAACGCCACCCCGTGGTACTAGAATATGTTGGCCCACTAAGCGACCACCTCTTGCGACTGGCTCCGGCTCTCCATCAAACAAGATATTGCCCTCACCTAAAGTTTCAGCAAGTTTTCCATAGTGCATTAAGGTGTGACTTGCGCCATCAATATCAAACTTAGCATCACCGCGAGTGTTTCCAGCATTTTGTTGACCAAGCTCTATTAAGGTTTCTCTTTGGGCATGAATCGCCTTAGACATTTCAACGAGTAGGGCTCCACGTTCAGCAAAGCTCATATTGGACAAAGCCGGACCACCTACTTGTCTAGCAAACTCCAAAGCGCTTTTTAAGTCTAAGCCTTCGGTACTGCAAGTGGCCAAAACTGCCCCTGTACTTGGGTTAAAAAGTTGGGTTGTTTTACCACTACCACTTTGCCATTTACCGTTTAAAAAGCTTTGCAAGTTTTTCATATACGTTCCCTCTAGGTTGGTCTTTTCATTCATTAGTTTTATATATGGAGGTGATCTTTACCAAGTGACACTAGTTTGAGCACGTTCATAGTCTTGTACTGTGTCAATTTCACGCCATAACCCTTCTTCAAAAAAGTATGGGTGAATAAACTCATCTCGACGGATGGCGTCATTGAATAAGTCACACAAATAGGCTTTTCTTAAGCTTGGTGCATTAACATAAGGTTGATCTAAGCCCTTGAGTCTTGCATGCTCATAGATTGCACATAATCTGGCAAGAGCCGGAGCATTGATCATACATAAGCCAATAAACTCACCCTCGGCTCGTTCGGCTCCTACATGCTTACCCACATTAGTGATACGATGAATCTTATCTCTTCGTAGCATGCCTTCGGCTGGAATGCTCATAATATTACATAGTTCAGCCTGCTCAATTGGGTGATCATCTCTGCCTTCATAGACTTGAGCCCATTGTGGGTCAATCACCAATGAAATGGGGGCTTGTTGAACTAATAGATTTTTCACCAAGTCCGGATGAAAAGTAATATCTCCATAGCTGATCATGACATCACCAAAGAGATGCTCTTTGGCACAAAATAAACTCTCTAAGATATTATTATTCTGATAGTCGACATTATCTACATAAGTAATGCCAGGAATTTGGATTTGGCGTCCTCGGTAACCCCTAATGACGATAATTTCTTCGATACCAGCTGCACGATAAGCGTCAACCTGTCGTTGGATCAGGCTTCGTCCATTAATTTCAACCATACATTTAGGGCGGTCGCTCGTATATGGACGTAAGCGTTGCCCCATACCTGCTGCAATGATAATGGCTTTCATCTTGGTTCCTCAGTGCCCGCGTGATTTGGGCTTGTTTTAGGGGCAAAACGCCCAAGTTTTAAAATGATACCTAATCCAGATTGTCCAACATATAATAAATGAAGAACAGCATAAGCATATAAGAAAGTATCTAGTGTTTGGGTTAGGGCAAACAGCGGTAAAGAAGCGGGATATTGTGTGACCAAGCGAGCTAAGGCCTTGAGAAGCCATAAAGGTCCACCCGAGCGGCCTTCTCCTGCTGATTGCCCATGTCCTTGAGCCTGTCCACCCGTTGCTAAAGCATAACGTTCACTTCTCACAAAACGAGTTAAGGTGATTGCGCTTGCTGTAATAAGTAGGGTGCCTAATGCAGAGCTTAATGCCCATGTTTCAGTGCTACCAGTCCATAGGCTAGGTTTCCACCATAAGGCACTGTCCCAAGCTAAACCTCTAAGGCCAATACTTAAAATCAGTAGATAGGCTTTAAGCTCGTCCATCATAAAATCTAAGTCACCACCAACCGCACTGCTTCTTTTGGTCACTCTTGCTAATTGCCCATCTACACAGTCGAAGATATAACTCAGTTCAGTACCAGCAACCGCAAGCCATAAACCAATGTTTCCGTCAATGAAAATTAAGGCACAGCAAGCGACAAGCATAATCAAAGTTGACATGAAAGTGACTTGATTTGGTGTACATCTTGTTTTTGCAAATAAATATACTAAGGGGGCAGCCAAGGGTCGAGCAAAGTAAAGATTAAACTTTGAATCACTCGGCTTGAGACTTTGGCGATAAAGGGCCCAAATTCCTAGATCCTTGATATTTGGGCTAGATATAGCTTGATCAGATTTTTCGCTATCAGGTTTTTCGCTGACTGAAGTGTGTGGCTTATTCAATCCTTTGATCCTCTTAATTGCTTGTTAAGGATGTAGACACTTATTTAGGAATTGATTTAGAATCAGCCAAAAACTTAGCTAAACCAATATCGGTAAGCGGATGCTTGGCTAATTGTGATAAGACTTTGTAGGGTACAGTAACAACATCAGCGCCCATTCTTGCGGATTCTAATACATGCATAGGATGCCTTACACTAGCGACCAAAACTTCTGTTTTAAAGTCATACTGTGCATAGATTTCTAAGATTTGAGCAATCAAGTCCATACCATCATGCGCAATGTCATCAAGACGGCCAACAAAGGGACTGATATAGGTGGCACCTGCTTTGGCGGCAAGTAAGGCCTGTAAAGCTGAAAAGCACAAGGTGACATTGGTTTTAATGCCTTGCTCGGTACACCATTGAGTTGCCTGTAGTCCTGGCATAATCAAGGGGATCTTGACCACGATATTTTCATGGATTTCCTTTAATTCAGCAGCCTCTTTAATCATGCCTTCATAGTCAGTACTCAAGACTTCGGCCGAGATTGGTCCATCTACGATTTGGCAGATTTCCTTGATCACCTCTTTAAAATCTCGTCCTGTTTTAGCAATCAGAGAGGGGTTTGTTGTCACACCGTCAAGTAATCCAAGGGTCTGAGCTTCACGAATCTCAGTAACATCAGCTGTATCGATAAAGAACTTCAAGATTTGACTCGCTTTCTTTGAAAATCAAAAAGCCGAAAGGAAATCCGGCAACGACTTAAGGCGTGATAGTATAAAGCACATAAAAATGCTAGAAAAGTAAGAAGTTCAAAGTTGTTTTTATTTCTCAAAAGACAAACTTGGTGTGAGCAAGCGGGCTATTATTTCCTTTGAATCGCAAAAATTAAGAATTCGGCTCTTACTGGGTATTGCTTACCTTTACCTACGATCATAATAAATTCTTCGCCGAATAAACTCACCTTTCTGGCAAAAATGGGTCTTCCTTATGTCAATGATTGATTTTATTTCCTCAAATAACCCTTGGCTGCGAGTAAGGCATTCTCCATGGTTTATGGTCTGTATTGCTTGGATATATCTAACTTTCACTCAATGCGGTGAGCTCCTATGGTTTGACAGTGGGGAGTTGGCTTTAGCAGGGCATAGCTTTGGCTTAGCGCATCCTCCCGGACAGCCATTTTACGCCTTTTTAAGTGCATTGAGTGCTTTGCTACCTAACCCACTGTGGTGCTTGAACCAGTTATCAGCCCTAGCCCTAGCTTTAAGTCTGTATCCATTAAGTATCATCTATATAAGCTTGAATGGCTTTGGTGATTCACAAGCTTGTTTATGGATGCACGATAATAAGCCTTCCGAGCATTGTGAGTCTACCGAATTAAAAGATCAGACTGAGTGTAAACGATTTGAGCTTGATTTGGGCTTTTTCATCATCACCTTAATTTGGTTGAGTCTTTATCCTGTGTGGGATCAAGGCACACGCATTGAGGTATATGCATTAGCAAACTTACTCGGCTTTAGTAGCTTGGCTTTATTGAGTCATCGTTTGACATCACAGGATAAACCTTATCTTTGGTGGGCTGGTGTTTGCTTAGGTTTATGTGGTGCAACGCAAGCGATATTCGCCGTCGCTTTTGGTCTTTCATCTTTGCTTTTGCTTTATCAAATCTACAAATCTTCAAGCCATGTAAACATAGTTAAATACGTTCTCGGAGTTGTTCTCGGCTTCACCTTACCTCATTTATATATATATTGGGCGACTGAATATTCGGATGGCTTTGTTTGGGGAAATTGGTCATCTTGGGCTGATGTTCTGCATTACTTTGGAGGCGCAGATTATGTTCAAAATGAGCATACATGGACCAATGTACCACAAAACACGATGACTTGGTTTTCATGGTTTATCAGTTTTGGTGGGCTCGCTTGGATGCTCATCACGGGTTTAGCCATCTTCAAGACACTGTTCAACAGATTAAATTATTGGTTCTTCTGCCTTTTTAGTGCAGCGGGTGTATTTCCACTCACCTATCAGGTGTATTGGCCTGAAATTCCAGATTTTTCCGCTTATCTTTTACCCTGCCTTACCCTATCATTACTCATGGTTTGGCAATTTTATAGTCAACTTGCTCAGCAAAGTCATCGGTTATTGTTGATAGCCGTTTTGATCTTAGGATCGCTGTGGAATGCTTCTCCTATCGCTCAACGCACTCGTGCTGGGCATCACTTGCCCTTGACGATGGCTCAGGATTGGCTCAATAGCCTACCGCAAGATGCTTTGCTTTTTGTAGAGTCAGATCATTGGGTATTTCCGTTAATGTATGCTCAGTACCAACTAAAAGTTCGTACTGATGTGCTTGTGTTTAATGTAGGTTTTGCCAGAAGCTCTTGGTATTGGCGTTGGCTCAAAAAACAGCATCCCACAGTGCCGAGCTTAAAAGAGCTCAATGCTTTTAAGGGACAGCGTACAAGGCTGGCGAACTTAGCGCTTACTCGGAATCACATATATACCGAGTCTCCAAGTTTGGCGATGAACCTTTCCTTACAAACACCATTATTACAATCACAACCTTGCCCAAGTTCGTGGGGATTTAATGTGTCTTGTCAATCCCCCCTACCCCTACCCAAGACTGAGCGACTGAGAGCATGGGCAACGCATCCGGCGCATCAAGATCCAATGACCCAAAAGGTTTTGGCCCGTCTTGGTTTAAGTACCATGCAATCTTTATGGAGTTTGCATAAAACCAATAAAGCCTTAGATTTTGCCATGGCAGCATTAGGGCAAAAGTTTATTATTGTTGAGCAAAAGAATATTCCGTGGTGGCCGGTGCCCAATCAAGTATGGCAAGCAGCCCAAGTTGGTTTAATTGGTAGCCCAGAAGCTTTGGAGAGCTTGGTTCACTCATTGAGTAAGAGCAATTGATACAGAATACTTTATTTACGCTCATTCCTGTGAGAGTTTACGAGTGAATTGAATTGTACTCAATCAGTTTAATGATTAAAGGATAGGGCGAATAAGTTATGAAGCATAAGATTCAGCTTCAATGTGGTATACTGCATTTAAATATACAACGGGCAGACGTAGAGCTTGATGAGTTATTGAACTTTGCGAGTCGTGCTAATCCTAAGCGTGGCTTTCTATTTGTCTCCAAAGTTCTTGGTAAGCATCTGCCTTGCTCGCCTGTTCAAATGAGGTCAAGTTATCAGAGCCTTGCTCAAAAAGTAGGTATATCTTCCAAAAAAACTTTAGTGCTTGGTATGGCTGAAACCGCAACGGGTTTAGGGGCGGGGGTGGCTGATAGTTTAGCCCAAATCAGTCAGAATGCCGGCCAAGTCATATATCAGCAAACCACACGTCATGAATTAAACATAGAACGCTTACTCGATTTTGATGAAGTTCATAGTCATGCGCCAGATCAGTTAGTTTATCCGCCTAGCCAAAAGCTTCAAAGTGATTACTTACAAAGCGAGCGTCTAGTGTTGGTTGATGATGAAATCAGTACCGGACGGACTCTAAAAGAGCTAGCTCTCGCCTTAAGCACTCGTTTAAGCCAAATGAGTGGTCTATCTGGAGCTCACTATGAAGTTATTTTTGTATCTTTGGTCAGTTGGTTGTCAACAAAGCAAAAGCAAGACTTACAAGCATTGTGTCCTTTTAACATTCGCTTTGAATCTTTGCTTGAGGGCTCCTTTCAGTTTGAGCCAAACTTAAACTTTAAACCCACACTGCCCGGAAAAGTTAGTGCTTGTCAAAAAGCACCTAATGCTCAAGCTCATCTTGGGCGGCAAGGGATGGATATGATGGGGTTTTCCACCGAATTTAAAGCTCAAATAGAGATTCCCGCCAACTTAAGTAAAGATCAACCGGTGACTGTGATCGGTACAGGAGAGTTTACATATATCCCCTTCCTTTTAGCTGAGAAATTACATGAGAATGGCTTCCAAGTGAGCTTTCAAAGCACTACTCGCTCACCCATTTTAACGGGCCCTGCTATTCAACACAGCTTGAGCTTTCTTGATGAGCAAGGAGAAGGTGTTAGTAATTATCTTCATAATCCTCCCCAAGACGGCCAAGTCATCATAGCCTATGAATCAGAAAGTTGTCGTCAAGCTCATCAATTGCCAAGCTTAATTGGGAAGCAATGTTTGACTTGGGTTTGCTCGCTATAATTCAATAGAGTTAATAATTTCGAGTACTTAATGGCTTTTAGAATGGCGAACCCATGAAAACCATAATTTTTACTGATCTAGATGATACGCTTTTCTATAGTAGTCGGGCAGTCGCTTCTTTAAAAAAACAGGGCATTGTGCAAGCGGAGGAAATACTTGAACCAGCCTCATATACTCAATCCGGTCAAGCGATTTGCTTTAGTCGCCCCAAGCAAACTCAGCTCATTCATTTACTTAAACAAGCAGATCATTTCATTCCGGTGACCGGACGATCTAGTGAGAGTTTAGCGCGTGTTTGTCAGCCATCATTTAATAGTTTTAGAATCAGTAGTCATGGGGCAATGGTTTACAATGCTGAACTTAAGCCTCAGCCTGATTGGCTGAAGCAAATCAAAGAGCTTGCTGTTCATTGGTCATATCACCTTGATCAAGCTATGACATTTCTTAAGGACTATCAAAAATCAGAACCAGAGCTACGTATTAAAAAAGTATATGAACAGCAGATTTGTACTTATATATCCATCAAGGGACCTGAACATATAATCAAAGACTTATATTGCAGTATTAAGCCTATATGGGCTAAAGGAAAAATACATTATAATCAGCGTAATTTAGCTCTATTACCAAGCTATAGTGATAAAGCGACAGCTGTAAATTATTTAATGAATCACTTTCAACAAATCTATGGAGAAGAATTGCTATTTATCGGTGTAGGTGACAGTGTAAGCGATCTTAGTTTTCTCAAGTTATGTGATTTTGTGATCACGCCTCAAACAAGTCAAATCCATAGAGAAACTTGGCTATAAGCAGGTGTTGATTTTACCTAGCACTCAAAAATTAGATTCAAAATATGGATGAATAATCAGACATGAAGCAATTAGACACGAAGCAACAAGATATTAGGCAACCAATCACAGGTAGCTATCAAGCTGAAGACTGCCAATTTTTACTGAGTCCCATAGAAGCAAGCTATACTGACATAGCCACCAAGGAACGATTGATTCAAAGCGGGCAAAAGCATTATTCTGAAATGATTAGTTATGAGTCAGTGCCAAGCTCTACATACACAGAATTGTTTCATGCCTTAACTTTAAAATATAAAGCTAGGCTTGCTGCTGAAATCTTGTGCTTATCTCGGTCTATCTCTCAGCAAAAATCAGGTTTAGTGACGATCGTTTCACTCGCTAGAGCCGGCACTCCCTTTGGGGCCTTGCTTAATCGTGCACTTAAAACAGTTTATCAAGCTGATTCTGTACATTATTCTATTTCCATCATTCGCGATCGTGGGATCGATACAAATGCTTTAAAATACATATTGCGAGAGGCTAAACGTCCTGCGTCAAGTATCATTTTTGTCGATACATGGACTGCCAAAGGTGTGATCACCAATGAGCTTAAACAAGCGATTTATACATGGAATCAAACCGAGGATGAGTACCTAAGTGACGACTTATATGTGGTGTCAGACATTGGTGGAACGGCCGATTATGCAGCAACTTATGATGACTATGCGATTCCCTCTGGAATAATGAATGCAACAGTATCAGGTCTGCAGTCTAGATCTATTCTAAACGAGCAAATCGGCACAGATGATTTTCATGGAAGTGTTTATTATGAGCATCTTAAGGCTCATGATTTAAGTCAATGGTTTTTGGATGAGATTTCCGAACAATTTAGTCAAGTTAAGCCGGCTGATCAGCCCAATATAGATCGAGAAACTCGCTATCAGCAATCACAGCAGTGGATTAAGCATTGGATGAAAGAATTTGAGATTTCTGATGTTAATCACATTAAACCCGGAGTAGCCGAGGCTACTCGGGTCATGCTTAGACGCGTTCCGGCCTGCCTTATCCTTAAAAACTCATCCGATCCGGATGTTGCTCACTTAAGACTTTTAGCAGAAGAAAAATCTGTACCCATCCTTGACCGACCCACTATGCCTTTTAAAGCTGTCGCCTTTATTAAAGCACTTTATTGATCATTTAAATGTATCAAGTAATGTCCTCATCCCTTCCATTGTTTGTTACTGATAAGAACTGAGAAATATGACTGACTATCAAAAGCAAAGTCTTTATGATTATTTAGCATTAGGGGCTTCACTCTATATTCCAACAAGTCGTCCGGATCTGATCAGCTGTGTACATAGTCCTGAAATCACTGCCTTAAAATCGATCATACTTTGCTTAGAAGATGCAGTTTTAGAGAGTGAACGCGAGCAATCTTTGCACAGGTTTGCCGAACTTTTAAAGTTCGGCTTGCCACAAACCAAAGTATTTGTCCGGCCCAAGGATCCCAATTTGCTGTACAAGATCCTTCAGCTTGATGGTATTGAGCAAGTCTATGGATTTGTTCTGCCAAAGGTGAGTTTAGAGAACATAAGCCAATACACTGAGCTATTGAGTCAGCATAAAGCATTTAAGCTGATGCCCACGCTTGAAACGAAAGCCGTCTTACTACAGACGAAACTTGAAAGACTTAAACTTGCTCTTGAGCCACTCAAAGAGTCGATCATTTGTCTTCGTGTAGGTGCTAATGATCTTTTTGCCTTGCTTGGGATCAAAAGGATGCCTGGTCAAAGTATTTACAACAGTCCCTTAAGAACGGCGCTTGATCAAATAATACTTTGCTTTCGTAGTGAGGGCTACTATGTCTCTGCACCTGTCTATGACTTTATTGAAGATATGGAGACTCTAAAATCAGAACTCAAGCAAGATATTAATTATGGTCTTTTAAGCAAAACAGCAATACACCCACGTCAAGTAGCAGTGATTGAAGCTCATTACCAAGTTGAGCAAGTTGAACTAGAGCAAGCTCAAGCTATTTTAGAAGAGCAAGCCAAAGCAGTTTTCCAATTTAATGCTCAAATGTGTGAGCCCAGTGTTCATCAAGCTTGGGCCGAACAAACGTTGGTAAGAGCTGAAATCTATGGCATAAAACCTTAATTTTATAATTATTTAGGCACAGAGTTTTCAGTTAGATCTTGCTGTAAAGCTTGGTGAGTCACTGAAAAGAATTGATAGCATAAAATAAAGGCTGCAGTACA
The DNA here is from genome assembly GCA_937146725.1 of uncultured Myxococcales bacterium. Taxonomy (GTDB): domain Bacteria; phylum Myxococcota_A; class Bradymonadia; order UBA7976; family VGTA01; genus CAKZRU01. The sequence goes on along the minus strand of CAKZRU010000142.1, from coordinate 1,618 downwards.
CAGTCCACCACATAAGCCCCACCATAAACCATGGACTTCCAAACCTACATAAAAAGCCATAAGTAGAGCTAAGGGTAAACCTACTCCCCAGTGGCTAATGATCGCTGAATAAAGTGGAATTTTAGTTAAACCCGCGCCTCGTAAAGCGGCAGCAGCTGTGACTTGGAGGCCATCAAAAAGCTGAAAAGCAGCCGCAATCATCAAGAGTTCACCAGCCAAGTGAATCACTTGTTGATCCATCGTGATTAGACCGGCAATGTCCTCACCAAAAACTAAAAAGCCAAGCGCTGAGCAAGACATCATCGCCAAACTAAACAACATCCCTACCACACCGGCCCCGCGCGCTCTTTGCCAATCACCGGACCCCACGGCATGTCCGACTCTCACAGTGGTCGCATTGGCAATCCCTAAACTGATGATAAAAGTCATCGAAGCGATTTGTAAGGTCACTTGATGGGCGCCCACTACAATGGGTGCCCAAGCGCTTACAATTAAAGTTGAAGAGCTAAATACTCCACCTTCACTAAGCATCGAACCACCAACTGGTGCACCAATACGAATCAGCTGTTTCCATCGTTGCTTTAGTGTCATGACAGCCTCAGTGCTTTCTAGAGCCTGAGTGTTTTCTACCGAGGAGACTGAAGAAGACTCTGGACTTTGGCCTATTTTATAGGCTTGAAAGCATAACAAAGACACTTCTGCACATAAAACAATACTTGAAGCCAAACCAATACCATAGGCACCAAGTCCATGCTCTATATAACCCAAGCTTGGGAGTTTGAGTTGAGTTAATAGGGCATCACCACCACCTAAATATACACTTAAAAATAGATTCAGAACATTGGATATACCAGTTCCAATCAAAATGATTGAACCACGTTCATGCGCTTGTAAGAAGCAACGAACACAGGTATGAATCATGAGTAAAGGTACGCAGTAAATCCTTCCATACATATAAGCTAAAAGTTGCTCACTTACAGCTCCTTTAGGACTCCAAGGCCAACCTTGAGCCGAAAAGTAAAATAAGATAGGTATGGTCAAAATTCCAAAAACTAAAGCTAAGCCAAGTCCATCTTTACAAGCCTGCCAAGCTTGTTTTTTCTTTTGAGCTCCTAAGGCCTGAGCAATGATGGGATCCAAGCCCATGAGTACGCCCATTGGAAATATGGTGATAACCCAAAATAGAGCGTTCGCAAGACTTGTAGCAGCTAGAGTTTCTACGCCTAATTGACCACTTACAAAGGTATCAACCAATCCCATCAGCTGATAACCCAAAAAAGCCGCAACTAAAGGAATGGCCAGCCTAGTGATGGGCTTCAATTCATTTTTAGCCGCAGTCCACATTAGTGAGTTTCATTTAATGCTGAGTCAGAGGGTAAAACGGCTTTATCATCACTTGCTACATCATCACTTGCGACATCATTAAGCTTCTGGCTTGACTGATCCGCATCACGCAGAGCAACTAAACTTGGCAAATGACGAATCAACCATGGACTATGGTCTAAGAGTTCCTTTTGATCTCCAAGCAAGCCGGCTTCTTGTAGTAATGCATTTAACTCAAGCTTGGAAGGCTCGTGATAACGTCCCATACGCCTTGCCAAGATCAACTCATTTTTCA
>CAKZRU010000141.1 GCA_937146725.1 uncultured Myxococcales bacterium | reverse complement strand
GGGGATGGCGGTGGTGGTGTGGGCACCGCTCGCAAAGGCGGTGGTGTGGCTTGTCGCCGAGTCAAGCTGGCCTTGTCCACCGCGCTTTTAACTTCGCTAACCGCATCCCACTTGACCCAGTCGGGAGCTCCCGGCCACCATAAGTGTAGGTCTTTGCTGCCGGCGATCACTCGGGCCACCACTTCTTTGACGCTCAGTGGACCTTCCGGTGATTGACCGGGTACGGACGCATGATACTTTTTGGGCGCTTCGCTTAGCTTTTCAAGCAGGAGTTGGGCTGTACCACGTCGCGCCGGTAAAAAATGGGTTAAATCATTGATTAAACTTGCCCATGGCTCCTCACCCACTTTGGGCCCTAAACATTCGGCCAAAGTCATGCCCAAGGCATATAAGTCCGCACTAAAATCTACAGTTTTTCCTGCCAATTGTTCTGGTGGTGCATATCCCGCAGTAGCCATTTGTGTTTGTCCGGTACTTTGGCCATCTTGATGAGCAATACCAAAGTCGATTAAAACCGGTGAACCATTGGCCTTGAGCATGATGTTTTCAGGCTTAATATCGCGGTGAATCACTTTTTTGGCATGACAGGCAACTAAACCACTTAAGATTTGCTTTAAAAGCGCTTTGGCTTGATCTGGGGTTAATATATTTCTCTTGAGAAGCGTTCGCAAGCTAGAGCCTTGAATGAATGGCATAACAAAATACCAAGCGCCTTGGCGATCACAGCCCCAATCCAAAATGTCCACGACCGCCGGATGATCAACCTTGTCTAAAGTATCAATTTCCGACTGAAAACGACTGACAAAGTGCTCATCTGTGCTAAGTTCGGCATTCATGAGCTTGATTGCACCTTCTTGACCTCGTCGGTTTTGAGCTCGCCATACTGATCCCATGCCTCCACGGCCAAGTAAGCTCATTAATGTCCACCCGCGATCTCCAACTTGATCACCTTGTTGATAGCGTTTGATATTGGTTGAAGCAGGTGAACTTGGTGGCTGTGCTAATCCGGAACCAACACGAGCTTGGGTAAGCTTGGTTAGACTTTGTCGGGCTCTTTGTAGTTGTGGATGATTTGCACCGGGTCCAACAATGGTTTTGGCTACTTGCTCAGCGCCCTCAAAGTCTTTTTGGGCCGCCTTGAGCGCCATCTTGCTCACTCGATATGTGTTACCATTAGGTGACAAAGTTTCCATGTCGGCAAGCGCTTTTTGGGCGGTCTCTAAATCACCATTAAGCAAGGCGCTTTGAAACCGGCCTTGAGCCGCTAAAAATACCGTAATATTTGCGCCCACAATGCCCTCGCCCGCCAAAGGTGCATTAAACACCAAAGCCGCATCAATGCTTTCTTGAACTTGGGCCAGCATATCCCCTTGCAAGGCCTGTTTTTGAAGCATTTCCGTCTGTTGACGCTTCACGCTTTGTAGCTCTGGTGCTAAAG
>CAKZRU010000140.1 GCA_937146725.1 uncultured Myxococcales bacterium | reverse complement strand
CTTTAATCAATCAACTACACTATTAAAGCTTTCTTCTCATCATTTTTTTGCCCCTTCAACAAGTGCTCACCCAAAGTATCTAATATGCCTTTTTCCATTCACTGAGGCTTGCTCCCACTCTGTTGCGTACCTCTAAAAATAATACACTCATGATTTTGAACTTAGTAAATAAGCAATCAGCCTTTTAAATAGCCGATTGAAAATTAAGGGATCTCAAAACAATTGCCCTCACGGCAACAGGTCAAACCATCACAGATTTCCAAAGGTCCACAAGAATCTATGTTGAATCCACAGACACAGCGACCTTCAAAACAGCGATCGCTAGACACGGAACAGCGATTTCCACATGACCCACAGTTATTTCGGTCTCTCTGAAAGTCTATGTTCTCATCAATAAGTCCATCGCAATCATCATCTTGTTGATTACAGACTTCAGTACTGCCCATCACCGCCGGTGCATGACAGCTGAGTCCATTTTGATCACACAGATAGATGCCAGCAGATTGACAGTCACCTTGACCAATGGTGCAAGGTGCTCCAATTTGTTCAAAGTTTTCATCAACGCTGCCATCACAGTCATCATCTAAATCATTACATAACTCCTCGGGTACAAGACCACATGCGCCACAAGCGTTAAGGACTCCTTCATCAGTGCTGCCATCACAATCATCATCTTGGCTATTACAGACCTCATTGGGCACTGTTCCACAGCCACCACAAGCATTTAAAACGCCCTCATCAATCTGACCATCACAATCTTCATCTTGGCCATTGCACTGCTCAGAGCGAAGATCACCACACTCACCACAGGCATTGAGTACGCCTTCATCTACTTGGCCATCAAGGTCATTATCTTGGCCATCGCAGAGCTCATCGCAAAGATTACCACCCTGAGAGTTTTCATCGGTACGACTATCGCAGTCATTATCTCGTCCATCACAAACCTCATTTGAGGCTGGGCCTGCACTAGCATCACAGGCATATTGCCCGGCTATACAACGGTTAACCCCAGTTCGTCTACACTCACCAATCCCTTGATCACAAGTACCATTGACTAGATTCTCATCGGTTCGTCCATCACAATCATTGTCTTGGTTATCACACTGCTCACTTGGTAAGGCACCGCACTGCCCACATGCATTGGTCACTTGCTCATCGGTACGCCCATCACAATCATCATCAGCCATATTACAGACTTCAGTAGGGACAGCGCCACAATCACCACAGGCATTAGTCACTTGTTCATCAACTCGACCATCACAGTCATCATCCATCATGTTACAGGTTTCTGCGGGTACCGCTCCGCAACTTCCACAGGCATTGAGAACGCCTTCATCAACCCGACTATCACAGTCATTATCGGCCCCATCACAGCTTTCATCACTTGGTCCGGTATCATTGCAAGCGCCCCATTCTCCATTTACGCACTGTCGAACACCTTGTACACAGGCGCCCACATTTGAACCGCAGGGTTGATTTGTTCCATCAACACAGCAACCAGCAACCCATTCATCAATCACACCGTCACAATCATTGTCGAGCTGATCACAGCTTTCTTCAGCGGGCGTCCCCGCAGTGGCATTACAGGTGGTATTTGCTTCATTGGCCGAACAAATCATGATTCCATTGGCCACGCAGGAACCAAGACCCGTACTGCATGCTTGCCCTAAGTCGGCAAAAGCTTCATCCACTTGGCCATCACAATCATCATCTTCTCCATTGCATATTTCAGCCCGAGCATGTTCATCCACTTGACCATCGCAATCGTTGTCCATTGCATCGCAAACTTCTATTTCGGGAATACAGCTGACTCCGCCTGTACTTATACCGGCTTGCATTTCACCGGCTTGGATTTCACCTGCGGGCATTTCACCTGCGGGCATTTCACCTGCGGGCATTTCACCTGCGGGCATTTCACCTGCGGGTATTTCACCTGCGGGTATTTCACTATCTAATAACTCCGCATCGAGTTCTGC
>CAKZRU010000139.1 GCA_937146725.1 uncultured Myxococcales bacterium | reverse complement strand
TAAACACAGCTCAGCTTATGACCTAAAATCAATATTTATATCTAAAAATGCATGATGATTTAAGCCATTAATTTGGCCTTGCCTTGCTTTCACTTACTTGTTTTAGTTTTAATCAATAAATGAAATCCTGTTCAGTGTGCCTCCATTCTATTCAAGATACCCAAACTACCTCACCTGTGGTATATTAACTTAATTAAATGCATCAAGAGTTAGACATGCTTATAAAGGAGTGAGTCTATGTGTGTGAACTTGAAACGTCTTGGGCTTTGTTTGCTGGTCTTGTTGAGCATGAGTGCTTGTCAAGAAGAAGTGATAAGTGATGAAGAGGCCGAATTAAGTTTTGGTTTACCTGGTAAGGGCGATCAGTCTTGTAAGGCTGACTCTTTACTGTGTTGGGTAGGAGGTGATCCGGACTTGGCGCGGCATTTGATGGATGTGGAAAGTTCGGTTTTACTTGGTGAACAAGAGCCAATAGCCTTAGCCACGGCGGTTAAGGCGCTTGCTTTTAAAATGAATGATGAAGAACGCTTGGCGCTTGGTGATTTTGAGGCCAAGTTGGCAAACGTTGGGCAAGGTGATGAGGCCTTGGAGCAGCGGGCTGAATTGGTGAAAGAGGGTTTTAATACTGTGTATGGTCGGGTGATCTCTGGCTATTGGGCGGCTCACTCTACTGTACTTAGTGAAGCTATACAAAATACTGATTTAGATCGGATTATGGAACAAGGACTCAATCCGGAACTTGATGGGAAGCAAGATGGAGAGAGTAGCGCACAAACGCCTGAAGCTTTGTCGTCGGTAGTCAGTGTTAAGCCGGCCTTGGATCAACTGTGGTCGCAAGGACCCTTTGGTCAGTACTTGGTGACCATGCTGACTTTGACGGGTACCCACAAGTATGAACCAAGCGCTCGATCTATGCTTGAGCGTGAAGCCGGGTTAGATTTACCCATTGATGATGAGGCAAAGAGAATTGTGAATCATCACTCTCGCTTGGCGGCTATGGATAGTTTTTTTGGAGGAATGAGCTCTCTGATTCCAATTGCCGGTGCCTATATTTCGGTGTCTTATGGGGTATATGCTCAGTTTAAAGTTCGGGCAAAAATGGCTTTGGAACTAGGGACTTTATATGGACTTGATTCTAAAAATCCCGATGACTTTTTGGTGATTATGCAAGGTATGGTCGCGGCTCAGGGCTTTAAAGAGCTGTTTTCTAGTTTTTATAAAGCACTTTTTGGTCAGCAAGGCTATCGTATGATTGCCGGCCGAGGGGGGAATCGCTTTTTAAATGGAGCGGACGATTTTTCTGAGCACCGAGTAGGTGAGTTGGTTAAGCTGAGCTTAGGTCAAATGACGATTTATGGTGTCCGGATTTTAGAACTGATCAAAGCTAGAATTGCCGGATCCGCCGGTCGCTCTTTACTAGGTCAAATCAGCTTTGGTGTACTTACCTTGGCCGAAGTCACCATCGATTATTTAGTGATTAATACTATGGGTCGAGAGCTACGTTATGCCTTTCATCCATGGGGCTGGGCTACATATTTAGAGGCCATGCCGCAACTTGCCGATGCCGAGTTTAGACGCTGTGCTCACAGCGCTTTGATCGAAGTCGCTCGGGCTGATAATAATGTCAGTGAATTCGAAGCTTGGCTTATGCAAGAGGCCTTGATTAGACCTTTTCACGCAGAAGATACACCCGATGGTGCTACTGTGATTCGGCCTAATTCTCGCCGAGAAGGTACGGCTTGGACCGCCTTTATTGAGCAAGATTTAATCTTGAATCAACTCAATGAAGCGGAGCTAACCGACCCATATTATTGCCTTGGATACACTTGGGCCGAAGAAGATAGCTTTGGTCAATTATCACTATTGGCATGGCTAGAACTCATGGCCCATAGCGATGGCTCTTTATTACAAAGTGAAGAAGAAGTCTTAACTGCTTTTAGTGATTTGTTTCCGGTTAAGACAGAAGAACAAAGAGTCTATGCATCCATGGTAGATCGCGTGGCCTCGCATCCCCAAGCTGATGAGACCGCTTCTTCCGCTTTTTGGATGTGGGATGTTACTGAATGGGAAGACTTAGAGCGCTCAACCAGTAATGAAACTCGTCGTTTGATTTGGCAAAAAATGCGCTAAGTCAGTATCATTTAAAATAGAGTTTTTGCTCTTCTTTATTCAGCCCTAGTTTAGTGCAAATCTCTTCTTCACTACGACCGCTCGCCTTAAGCATTTGAATAAAGCTAGGGAGCAATGAAGCCCGACCGGCCGATATCCCTTCAGCTTTACCTTCAGCTTTACCTTCTGCCAAGCCCTCGGCTTTACCTTCTATAAAGCCTTCTTCATGATGCTGTTTGATTGCAGTATTGTGATCAAGAATAAACATGAGTTCTTGTTCATAAGCTTCACGCTGTGCCGGTTGACCGGCAAAGTATTCAAGACGCTTTTGTGCTTCTGCAAGCCACTTTTTGACTTCGGCACTCGCATCTTTGTGGATAAAATACTTTGAGTTTTGTTGCGAGTTTTGTTGCTGAGAATCATTTAGATCTTGAGTTTGATTCACTTTGCTATTCATAGCGGGCTCTCCATGTCTAAATAAGAAGTCAGTCGTTAAATACTTTAGGCAACTTTGCTGATCAGGACTAAGGTCTTTGAGATCTTTACTCAGTTCTACTAAGTAGATTTTGAGTGAGTTTAAGGAATGGTTCGCCTTTTTAACCCGATGCTTTAAATAAGGGTAGCTGTTTAGATTTTGGCTGTCAAAATGACCTTGTTCGTAGGGTAGTGTTTTCTGTCCATTGATCGAACTTAGCTTAAAAGGGGCAAGCTTGAAAACCCGAAGCGCTTCTTGGTCCGGGTAAGTGTTATATTTACAAAGTAACACGATATATACAGGTTTGATCTTGTCAAAATTGTCATTCTTGACGAGTTGGTCACCGGTGATGCGACTGTATTGATAAAGAGCTCGGCTTAAAATAGAGGCTCGATCTTCTCTTTGTAACTCAATATTGTAGGTGTTGTTTTGCTGGTCGGTTACTTTTAGATCAAGAATTAATCTGCGCCCCCGTGCATGGTTTTCTGGGATTTCGATGTTGTTGTAAGTAAGCTTAATGATTTTTTGTTCGCCCTTAAGTTCCAAAATGTAGTTCAAAAAACGAGCCAGTAAATCTTCGGTTTCACCCTTTTGGGCAAACATAAACTTGAAGGGAATATCATAGGTGAGATTGAATCTGAGTTCACCCTTGGGTAGCTGCTGTGTATCCATGGCCCAATCCTTATCTGTGAATGACAAGTTTCTTTTTGCTGTCTCTTTGATAACGACTTGAGATTTTTATCTGCGACAAAAAACTGATCTTTTGTTTAGGTCTTTGGTATTAGGGAATGAGGCTAGATTTTAGCTTTTCGTATTCATTCTGGTATCTGTTTCGATTAGGTGTTTGATGATATTAGAAGCCATTATTTTTGAGATGATTAAATATACTGATCAAAGTTTTAGTCTTATTATCTATTTTTTGATTGGTTATAGTGAATGCGTATATGATTGTATTTGATGTTTAAATACTACAGTAACTGTTCAGAATAATGATTTTAAATATTTTTTTGTATTAATTTTTTATTTTTTATTAAACTTCGATAATATATGATTACTGAAGGTTAGAAATAGAACAAAATTAAGATATATTTATGGATCTAGTAGACAGAGTAGGTTGGAGTCTACTCGCATAGGGGTAGTTGAAAATCTTCTCTGGGATTAAAAGAGTTCCGCCCTCTCTTGAGCTGATAGATTTAAGAGTGCCTGCAGTGGTTTTAGTTCATCTGTAATATGGCGCCATGCTTTGGGCTTGGGTTTGATTGGCTCTCGAATTTCATTAGCTGATCATAATCCAACTAGAACAGATCAACTTCATTAAGGTCATTGTTCCAAAAGTACCCATATGAAAACCGGTGGGTAATGATCACAAAAGATCAGCCAGCTTTATAATATCTGGAGCTGTCTTATCTTGATCTTGTGCAGTGTGGATATATCCCTTTGGATACTCAAAGGCTTGTAAATCGGGTCGATAGTAAATGATCTTGGTTTTAGAAGAATGAAAATCTCCACTAGAAGGAGCAATCAGCATGCCGGCATTCCAACCACTCCAAGTGATGACTCTTGGGTGTGGCCAAGCAAGTTGGTCAACACCTCTAGGACCAAATATATTTTTCATGTTCCCCTGATCATCTACAAATAACATTCCACCATCTATTGTTGATACTAGCCATTGGCTATCATCTGGTGAGGAAGTCGCAGTCCATGCCTTAATCGGTACATGGATGGGAGAAGCGGTTGGGGAAAGGATATAAAATCCTTTTCTCATGGAAAGCCCTAAATGTTTTTTGTTATTAAGGGCAAGATGACTCATGGAAAGATATAAATCGAGGTCAAAGGGATAAGGTTCAACGGATAAGTCATCAAGTGTGATCAGAAAGAGTTTAGAGGTGCCCTGTTGGTTTACAAGACCAACGGCATAATTTTCTGCACAGACAATATTTTCAAATTTCAGTGACATGAGTATTTTTGCCTGACTTGCATCGGCATTTGTTGAAAGAAACTCTCGGTCTTGGTTTGTTCCAATAATTCGTTCTGCTGTCTTTGGAGTATTCGCTGACTTTAAGCTTTGGCTTGAGACACGAGGTGGACAGATTTGCTTCCAGCCCTCAACCGAAGTTGCCACAGGTTGCAAATGACCATTTTGAGGCAAGAAGGTACCGGCGGTTAAACTAAAGTTCATATGGGACTTCATAAGAAAATTGAAACCAGTAAACTCGGGATTCCAATAGATGCTCCGAAAAGACTTATCGGTCCAAGTACTTTGGCGGCGATTTGAATGGGAGGGAAACCAATGGAAGTGACTGGCGGCATTAAAGTCGTTCTTCTCATTTTCAGCAATAAGCACACCTTGCTGACTCCACATGAGATGGGTTTTGGTTTTACTACTTGGAATAAGTTCTCTTGTTAGGCCGGACTGCTTAAATAAGCTTCCATCAGAAAGAAGACCATAAATCACACCCTCTTTTTGCTTATAACTACGATAGTTTTTAGGAATCTTTAGCCGAGCGACTTCGCTTTCATCAAAAATCTCATAGTTTGGCTCAAGAGGCATATTTCGCGACCTTGCTTGGCTTAAGCCTTTTTCAGTGCTAAAAGTATAATGTAAGGTATCAGTATCTATGCTTAAAGTCTCACCCTGCCAAGTAAGCTTTACGTTTTCATGTGTGGCAAACGGAACTTCATGAACAATGGCAAAAGGCTGAAAAGACCAAATTAAAATGACGCCATTAGCTGTATAACTTGCTCCATAGGACTCACCTAGTTCTAAGTGTACTGAGCGGACAAAAGAGTGTGCTTGCTCATCTAAGCTACGCTCAAAAATGAAAGTTTCACCATCTAGGCGATAGGGGCTCATTTGATAAATACACAAGATCCCTAAGATTAAGGTCATTAAGCTTAAACTGAGTTTTTTCAATCTGTTTACTTGGTGAACTTGACTCATTAGTTATCTTTTTTCTTATGTCTTTAGAGATCTGTTTATGTATCTTTTTACTTGAAGAAAAGCTTAGTTTAAATGGCCTTTTAGCAATTTAGCTAGGTTATTAGCGACAAGTATTTATAGATGAGGGGTTTTCAAGAATACCCTGAGCAGAGAGTTTAGTATGCGTAAAAATTATTTCCTTTACAGTATGGTAATTCATTTAATACTAAGCTCTGTTTGGGGCTGTGAGGAACCACAGTATCAACAATCTCAAGATAACCTAGACATGGCCTTACTTGGTGATATGTTCATGGAGTCTACATTAGACTTAAGCATTGATATGCTTTTACCAAGCAGTGATTTGGCCATAATAGATGCAGGTCAGCCCGATGATATGGTAGGGCAAGTCGAGTTGTTTCCTAGCCGAGATTTGCCGATCTCTACTCGTGATTTATCTAGAGATGACCGTTGGCATTGGGGACGAGGACTTATTCACATGCACAGTGTGCACAGCCATGATGCTTGTGATGGTGATCCCAAGCCCAATGGAGAAATTAACCAAGCCTGCTTTGATGATCTGAGGGCCGCTGTCTGTTCTTCACGCCTGGACTTTATGCTACTGACCGATCATCCCACTAGCTTTAATGAGGTATCCTTTGCCGAGGCCTGCTTGTATCAAGCTGATTTAGGCGATGAGCTTATTATGGATACCGAGCAACGCGTGGTTGGCAATCGCTTACGCTGTCCCGATGGACATCAAGTATTGATTGCTCCAGGTTCAGAGGGAGAAATCATGCCGGTTATGCTCACTCAAGTGCCTAGTAATACCAATTGGTTTGGTGAGAGAAGCGTTGAGGCGGTGAATGGGCTGAGGGAAGCAGGGGCAGTTATGCTTCACGCCCATACTGAGCAAAGAAGCTTTGAGGAACTGTGGCCGATTGGTCTTGATGGCTTTGAAATCTATAATCTGCATGCCAATGTTAACCCTCGAGGAGAACAACTCAGAGAGGTGATTTCAGACTTAACCACTACATTACGATCAGGGAGTGGGGGACCACATCCAGATTTATCAGTGTTGGCGATCTTAAGAGCCAATCGGTGGGCTTTAGATATATGGGACTTATTCATTCCCTATCGTAAACAACTAGGGTTTGCCGGCAGTGATATCCATCAAAATATTCCACAGAGTTTATTTCAAAGCCCCGATGGTGAAAGACTTGATTCATATCGTCGTCTCACTCAATGGTTTGCGAATTATCTTTTACTCAGCGAGTACTCATTAGAAGCAATTCGTGACGCTTTGATGAGTGGCCGACTCTATACTATTTTTCATATTTTAGGTGAGCCAAAAGGCCTTGATTATTATTTGCTAGACCAGATAGGAACACGCTATGAAATGGGAAGTGAGTTAACTTTCCAAGAGAACTTAACGCTATATATCAAAATCCCAGAAGTTCCTTTAACCAGCCAAGCACAGATCAAAGTGTATCAAATCACCAAGCAAGCAATAGATGATGAACCCGGTAGGCCAATTGTTAAAAACCTAATCTATGAGTCAGAGATTGGCAATAATAGCCCAGGCGAAATTCAAATTGCTGTCAATAGTACAGGTGCATATCGCTTTGAAATCAGTTTAGTCCCAGAGCATTTAAGACCTGAATTAGGCAATTTAGCTGATTTATTAATTAGGCCCACCATTTGGATTTACAGTAATCCGATTTATATAAGAGATTGATTGTAAAGTTAGGCTCAATCTCCTCTAAATAAATAAATCGCACCTTGATGCCAAAAAGCGGCACCAATTTCATCAAAGTTTGGCGCATTAGCCAAATCTAGTATTGAGCCTGCAATCGGTAGGGGCGGTACAAAGTCAAAGCATGAGCCTGACTCAATCAGATGAATATTGGATTCCGTAAGCATCGCACTATAAATATCGCTGCTTGTTGGACCTGTCCCACAGTACTCTTGTGGGTTTAAATCAAGTATGAAGCGACTATTGGTCACATCTAACCATGAGGCTCGGACAAAAGCAGGGTTAGGCGCATATTCAGCACTATTAGGTTCCCCCCAAATATGGAATTCTCCTACATAGCGACCGGGGATTTCTTGCTCAAAGCGCATACTATTTAATAAATATTTTAAGATCCAAACTAACTTACGGCCATTATCATCAATAAGACTTATGGTTATGCTTTCATAATTTTGTCTAATATGCTCGGCAGGAACAGAGCTTGCAAAGGCTGCATTTTGCAATGGTGTATTTTGATCCATTAATAGGTCACTTAAAGGCTTGAGAGGTGACCATGTTAAGGAACTTAATCTAAGCTCATGATAACCGGTTTGAGTCAAGACAAAAGCTAAGTCTTCTCCTTCAATATCCCAAGCGGCTTTGATTGGGCCCTGTGGTAAGTTTACCGATCCACTGACATCTAAGGGATAAGAAGTCCAACGGTTAGATCTAGGTTCTAAGACCCAAATAGCACAGGCGCCTTCATCAATGATTTGATTACAATTTTGATCGACTTCATCACATAACTCCGCTGCACCAGGTGAAATACTCTGATCTTGATCATTACAATCTTGGGTAAAGTCAAAACCATCTCCATCACGATCTTCGGGGATACAGCTTAAACCACTTACTACATAATTTTGATCACATACACAACTTGCTGCGCCTTGGTTATCTTGGCAAAAACCGTGCGGTCCACAGTTGACTTGCTGACAGGGATCCACCGGCATAACATTTGGAGACATATCAACTACAAATGAATCGATAGTGGCATCGACAGGATTTAGGTCAAGATCATCATTTGTGCTTTGATCAAGAGTGCTTGGATTCATTCTAGCATCAAATAAAGTTTGGTCTGGCTCAGAGAGTATACGAAAATCTAGTTCGTCACCCACAAGCGTATCATCAACTTCTGACTCTAGAACGGCTTGCGTACACGCTAAAAAGCTAAGAGTAAACACAGATATTAAAAATATTTTATAGTTTAACATCTTATAGTCCTTCATTTAGGTCGATTAAACTGAGTGTAGCGCACTGTTTATGTTTTAACAACAAAGCGATCTTCTGCTTTTTAACTTACTAAAGCACAGAATGAATTAAGACAAATATCCCTATTTTAGGCTTTTAATCTCAAACTAATATAACCGATGCCTCTAGAAATAATTTCAAGTTGTTTTAAGTTGATGCGTATTTGAGCCTAGTGTAATCTCAACTCATTTAAAACGAAGGAAATTGTTTAAAGGACTGCTTATGTTTGAAATTAAAAGTAAAAATGAAAGTGCTTTGCTGGCCCGTAACTTTTCTCAGCTTATGGTCAATTTAAATTGGACAACTGCAGTAGACTTCGACCTTTTTGCAGTCTATGAGACCAAAGCGGGTAAGGTGGGGATCGTTTACTATGGCGATCAAGGTGATTTAAACAAGTTTCCCTTTATGCAACTCAGCGAAGATGCCGGTGTCGATGATGCCGGTGGGGATAATCAAGAAACCATGATCATTTCTAAGCTTGATGATATGAAATATGTGTGGGTTTGCGCTTGGGACTATAACATGGTGAAATCCGGACAAGAAGGTCGCTTTGATGGGTGTGATTTGAATATGACCGTACTGAGTGAGCAAAATGAGTTCAAGATTCCCCTCGACACCAAAGATTA
>CAKZRU010000138.1 GCA_937146725.1 uncultured Myxococcales bacterium | reverse complement strand
CTGACACGAGCTCCATATCTGACACGAGCTCCATATCTGACACGAGCTCCATATCTGACACGAGCTCCATATCTGACTCTATTAAAGTTCTCATATCAGGGCTTTGAACTTCCATATCCTCTAAAATGCCGATAGAACCAAAGTCTTCTTCAAGTTCGGTTGTGGTTAAGTCTTTTTCACAAGCACACAAGAAAACCAACATAAGTCCGACCAAAAGATAGTCGTAAGATGCAAATGTATATCTTAGTATGTGTCCTATTTTACTGCAGGGGACTAATTTCATAAAAAGACTCCAAACTAGAAGCTGAAAACGAGTGAAGGAAAATTGATTATACTTGAACTATTGTAAACTGAGGCTTCTAAAAAAAGAAGATAATCTATACTTGTGTTAAGTGTCTGAAATACAAAGGTAAAAAAAATAAAAAATTAACTTGAAATCTTTGGGATGCCCTCTTATATTCCGCACAACTTTAACCTACCCACTTATTAAACGATGCGAGGCTCCCATGGTTGCCCAACCTAACCTCATTACAGCTGCTTACGGTAAACCTCCCTTTGTAGAGTTTACTCTTTTATTACTTGCAATCGCTTGTGTAGCAAGTAGCGTTGGTGTCTAACAGCATTAGAGCATAAACTGCTGGTCAACATGACTAGCATAGATAGCCTAGTTTAAGCCGCGAAAGATTGACAAACTATTGGTAGTTTGGCATTAGAGTCACCAAGTATTGACGCTTATTGTTTCCAATCTTTGTAAAGAACTAATATGTCTAAGCTATTCATTGTATTATTGATAACTCTATCATCTTCACTCCATGCCTGCGCTCAAAAAGCTTCCGAGTCAGAGCAAGCAGATCTTGCTAAGTCTCAAGCTAAATCTCAAGTCAAAATTAATCAGACTGCATCTAAGGCCGAGAACTTAATCACCAGAGGTGTGAAATTACCAACAGATCAAGTTGCATTAAATCTTGATGCAATCGCTGATGAGCCTGAAAAGTTTTCTGGCAAGCAGGTATGTGTTGAAGGATCCATTTCAGCAGTTTGCCAAGCAAAAGGCTGTTGGATGACTATGGCAGGCCACAAGTCTACATCTCGAGCAAGAGTCACTTTTAAGGACTATGCCTTTTTTGTTCCCAAAGACGTTAAGGGAAAAAAGGTTAAGCTTTTAGGTGAAGTTAAGGTCAAAATGCTAGGTGAGGCCGAACGCAAACACTTGGCCGAAGATGGCCGAGTGGATGTATCAGAAATCCCTAAGGCTGAGCTACGCTTGGTGGCAAGTGGGATTGAGATTCGTCCTTAATCAAACTCCCTAATAATTGCTTTAAAGATTGTCCTTCATTCTGAGGGACTGGGCCAATCCAATGAATCTTGGTTGTCAGTGAATGCCAACTTGAATGAGCATTATAATTAGGGGTACTTTGCGATGGCTTTCTTGACCACAGTCCCTGTCCATAGCCAATAGGCTGACAGGTCAGCGGTTGAGCTTGTTTGCATGTTAAAAAAGCTAGGTAGTCAGTATCTTGAGTAAGTTTAGGAATGCCCGGGACTACTTGTTCGAGTTGACCTTCAATTCCACCAGGTAGCACGATATAAACAGAATTCAAAGAGGATTTGGCTTGAGTTTTATAAGTCCTAATAGAAATCAGTTTATAAACAGTCATTAAACGATCTTGCACTCGCTGATAGCTTATAGATTCAATGCGACCATGGATGATTAAATGAGCCTGATTTCGTATTTCATCCAAAGAATATGCTTTCATAGTTAAAGCTTCAGCTTTGTTGGGAATTTGCATGTTTATTCCAAACAGAAAGCATAGACTAAGATAGAGAACAGAGAGCTTAGTCACTTTCTTACGAATGAAGTAGGTACACTTTGAATTCATGCTAAAGCCGTTCTTATTGGTCGTAAGAGTTAATGATCAAGCAATATCGTTTATGATTACTGCTTGGGCATTGGTTTGGAGTTTGAGTCATTTGTTGAGTTGATGACCTGCCACTTGCTATATTTTGCAGCGGATTGTGGGCCGGCAAAAACTTGTAGTGCAATCAATGTTTGCTGACCGTTTATAAAACTGACTTCAGCATTGGCCGGCATATAGATGAGATCACCTTTGCTGACCAAACTCTGCTTACCATCGATGGTAATTTGTCCTTGTCCTTGTTCAATAAGCAAATATTCCTCGGTAGGATCTTTGTGCTTGGGTACCTGTGCATGAGCAGCTAAGATTAGGCGACCAATGAAAGCATTTTTACCGGTTTTCATGAGCTCAATGATGGCTTTACCTTGACCAACCTGCCTTTTTTCAACGCTTTGAGTATGAATAATTTCTCCTGCGATTGGTGGACTTACGGTCGAGTCTTCAGCAGAAGCAAAAGAGTTAAACAGAAATAAAGGAGTGAGGAAAAGTACAGAAAGTATTTTTGTTGAATTGCTCATAGTAACGATCCATCAGTGAGTAAAAAATGCTTAATTCAGGTGAAAAATCTCATAACGACCATCATGACCCGTTGATGAAAGAGAACTTGCACCGGTGACATTCAAAGTATAATCAAAGGTATAAGCGTATTTCATAGGCTTAGAAAACATTTCTGCAAGTTTTCTCTTAGCCCAAGATAGGTGTGCAATCGGATTACGACGAGATAGTCTTTTATTAGTTTTAAGGTTTAGACTGAGCTGTCCTTGTCCGGTAATGCTTTTTGCTGTTATGGTCATTTGGGTCGGAAAGCGATACTTATTATCGTGTTTTTTATCAGTGTAATGCTTTTGTTCAGCTGTGCTAAGATTATATCCTTCAAAAATGACCTGATTGTTAGCACTGACCAGTGCATATGACAGTATTTGATCTTGAAAATCTCCGCCTAACTGAATTCTTCGGATAAACGTACTCTGCTGTTGATTTGGGTCAAAAATACGAATGAGCTGACTCCAGCGAATCCACTCATGTGGTCCAAGATGGCTCCAAGTGTGTCGTCCCCAAGCTGTGCCACTTAAAGTTTTGGGTTCACCGGCTTTATCAGACCAAGAACCAATTATTTTAGCCATTGGAAATAAAGCAAACTCAGCCTTTTTAGACCCTGGTCTAAAGTGAATGCCACCATTTTTGGGTCGCCAAGCTTTCACTTGAGGTGTAAGAACAAGATCAAAGGAGTTTTCCTTGGAATCTACCTTGAATCTGAGTTTCTCACCGTCAATAGAGCTTAAGCTGATGCCACCGGCCGAGATTGAGAGCTGAGATTTATTATTCTTCCATTTACCTGACGCAAACTTCTTATTCCAAGTGAACTTTTGTTCGCCAACCGTCAATCTACCCTTTAAGTGAAGTTTATGATCACCCGCGCCTAAGTTATTAATAGAGGCAGAAAAATAAAGTTGCCCCTTTAGGCCATCAGCGCTTTCAAGCTCGGCATCAAAGGTATATTTTTCTACATAATTTTCATTACTGACTAGATGCGGAACTAGATCTTTAAAATTAAGGCTTTCGCCCTTCTCTTGAAAGCCCTGTGCGGTTTCCTTTGCATATCCATCTAGGTTTCCGAAGTTCAGTAAAAAAAGCTGTATAAGCAGGCTATAAAGCAGAGTTGACTTAATTGATTTTAAGCTTAAATCTCTTAAATTACACAGTCTAGTAAGCATCATTATTCACTTTCATTCTTAAGGTTTCGACCGCCAACGTAAACCAAAAGAAAATCATTCCAAAAAAATAGATCAGATCTCGACTATCGATTACACCAAGATTAAATCGAGAGCTATGGCTATGCACACTCATCATTTGAGCCCATTCTGCCAAGTCAGGGGGTAGAACTCGAGCGCTTAAGCCGAGCAAATATAAACTAAAGCATATGAAGAAGCTAATCAACCAAGCACTCAATGGATGCTTGGCCCAAACACTTGCCCAAAGCCCAACACACAAATACATACTGCCCATTAAAACCAAGCCAAGATATGAAACCCATATCGTGGGCCAATATAAATCAACATAAAAAGAGAGAATAAGCGGAAGGCAAAGACTTAAGATCGTACCCAGCATAAAGATTGCCCAAGCTCCGCCTAGTTTACCCAATAAGAGTTGGGGATAGGAGATGGGCAAGGCTAAACTTTGATCTAAGCGTTTCTGTTGGTATTCCTGTGCAACCAGCTCATGAGTCAATGAGGGCGCAACCAAGGTTATAATAAAGGGGATAAACTCAAAAAATGCTCTTAAACTCGCCTCTCCTTCAATAAAAAATGGATATAGAGTGAAAGTATAAAGAGCAGAAGAACTAACATATGCGATGCAAAAAGCAGGACCTACTCCGCCTCGTAAATGACCAAGAAGTTCTTGAAAGCAAATCCATAAACTCGGGTGGATAAAGCTAAGGCGCTGTAATAATAGCTTTATTGAAAAAGGAACTAACAAATAGAGTCTCCCACTCACTAAATCTTACCTAAATCTAGGCATAAGCTTGCTCATTTTTTTTCGCCTATATTTTCGTATATAGAGTGATCTTTGAGCAAAAATGTTTTACATAACAGTATCGGTCCTGAGTGCATAAATCACACATCTTTTATGCCATAATTGATGAGAGTTTTAAGAAAAATATGGGGGTTATATGATGAATTCATCAAGTAATGAGAATACAGTACAGCATTCATCCCTTGATCAACGTAACGTAAATCAACGCTTAAAAAATGACTCAGAAACCATCATCTTAGATGGACAAAGTTTAAGTATTGAGCAAGTTCGCTTAGTCGCAGATGGTGCACAAATCCAAGTTGCTCAAATCGCTATAGATCGAGTGAAGTTAGCTCGTTTAGCCGTGGAAGAAGCGGCAGCAAGTGGTGAAGTCATTTACGGGATTAACACTGGGTTTGGTAGTAATGCGGATGTTATTCTTGATAACCTCAAAGCAGCAGAAAACTTACAAAAAAATCTAATTCTTACTCATGCGGTTTGTGTCGGTGAACCTCTTGCAGAAGAAATTGTCCGCGCATTGATGCTGATTCGTATTAATACTCTTCTCAAAGGTCATTCCGGAATTCGTTGGGTGTTATTAGAACGACTGATCGAGATGCTTAACTTTGGTTTACTCCCACTGATACCTGAAAAAGGCTCAGTGGGTGCAAGTGGTGATTTAGCGCCTCTCTCCCATATGGCTTTGCCTTTAATTGGAGCCGGAGAAGTGACTTATCTGGGTCGGCGAATGTCAGCACTTGACGGTTTAGCGTTGCTGCCTACTTGCCAAAAGCTTGAAGCAAAGCAATGGGCTTTTCATCTGAGTTATAAAGAAGGCCTAGCCTTAATTAATGGCACAAGTTTGATGACGGCTTATGGGGCTTTAAGTGTGAGTCGCTTAGCGGATTTATTAGATTTAGCTGATTGTAATGGAGCACTTGCTATCGAAGCGATCGGTGGTCGCTCTGCCGCATTTAGAGCAGATGTACATGAACTTAGAGCCCATCCAGGTCAGATTCAAAGTGCGGCTAATATACGCACTTTGATCAAAGGCTCTAGCTTGGTTGATATTAACGCTGAGTTTGTACCCAATCAGGAAGGCACTTGGAGACTTAAAGAGAAAAATCAAAAGCAAAAGATTATAGGAGGTAAAGCGACCAAGCCACAAGATAGCTACTCTATTCGCTGTATTCCTCAAGTTCATGGTGCAATCCGAGATGTGCTGGCACAAGCGTGTCGGGTGGTCATGATTGAGCTTAATTCAGTGACCGATAATCCTATTGTTTTTCCTAGCTTAGCTTTGGAAGATCGCTTTGCTTCTGCAGGTCATTTTCATGGGATGCCCATTGCATTAGCTTTGTCTTATCTAAAGGTTGCTATTCCTAGCTTAGCCTCCATTTCAGAGCGTCGTCTAAATAAGCTTGTTGATCCGGCTACCAATGATGGTTTACCCGCTTTTCTGATTGCCAATAAAGACGGCAGCGAAAGTGGATTAATGATCGTACAATACACAGCAGCTTCTTTAGTCAATGACCTAGCTTCAAGGGCACATCCAACCACCGTGTATAGCGTACCAACAAGTGCCAATACAGAA
Organism: uncultured Myxococcales bacterium; assembly: GCA_937146725.1. GTDB lineage: Bacteria > Myxococcota_A > Bradymonadia > UBA7976 > VGTA01 > CAKZRU01. Next base: position 1,079 of record CAKZRU010000138.1, on the reverse strand, counting down.
GATCACGTTTCTATGGGGACTAACGAAGGTCGGCATGTATATGATATGATTGATGATTTAAGTAGGGTTTTAGCTATGGAACTGATGACTAATGCTCAAGCAGTTGAGCTTCGTTTAGCCATATTGAATGGTGACTGTGACCTTGGACCAGAGCAACGAAAGACTAAGATCAACCAAGAGCAATATGCTAAGATGAAGAATCTTAAGTGTACCCCCTCAATGCTCAATAAGCAGTTGATTGATCAGGTGAGAACCTTAGTACCCTATCTTGAGAATGACCGTGCCTTAGCTCCCGATTTAAACAGGATTTGCGAAGCAGTTTTACATACTCCCCAACAGTTTACCTTTGGGTTAAAACAGCCCAAGTAAATATAAATGGAGATTACTTGCTTTTCTTTTGCATAATCAGCAAATGACGCATGCCTTTAAAACCTAACCACAGAACGATTAAGATAAAAATAACCTGCATTTGGCTGTCAAAGCCTTCTGAGGAGGCCTGATTAGATAATTGCTTATTCACTAGGTCGAGCTTGGTTTGAATCTGGTATATATTTTTGATTAAAAAGCCCCAAATTAAGAGTTCAAAAATCACTAGCAGATAAAATGTAAGATCTGGTTTAACCTCTAAGTTTGAGTCTTCTTTCTGTATTTTTCCCACAGAAAATTGAGCTTCTTTGAGCTGCTCTGCCGTGAGCCGATACTCTTTGGTAAGATTCTTGGGCTTTTGCCCACTGATCAAATGGTTATGCAACAAAATACTAAGTTGCTCGCCAAAGCTTTCTTCTGGCTTAACCACCAAATCACAGCCAAGCTTTCTAAAGATTTCTTCATGCTGTTCATTAAGAATTCTCGCCATAATAAAGGAAGCATTACACTGCTTCAAATTATGAATTGTAGTGGAGATAACATGCGCATTTTCATCACCTATGGCTGAAATACATATATCAAAAGTGTGGGGCTCTAAACTTTCAATCACTTTAAGGTCAACTGCATTAATCACCCGAACTGAAGAGACTTCATTGGCAATTTGATTGAGCTTGCTTTGGTCTTCATCGACAGCCAAGACAAACCACCCCTCA
>CAKZRU010000137.1 GCA_937146725.1 uncultured Myxococcales bacterium | reverse complement strand
ATCAAAAACTTCGTCAAGAACTTCATCTGGACGCGCATCGGGGCGGTCAACTTTGTTGATGACCACAATTGGGCGAAGCTTGTGGCTAAGCGCCTTGTTGAGTACAAAACGAGTTTGAGGCATAGGACCCTCAAAAGCATCAACCAAAAGTAATACGGTATCAACCATACCCAAAACACGTTCAACCTCACCACCAAAGTCAGCGTGGCCTGGGGTGTCAACAATGTTAATGGTCAAGCCATTCCAAGAAATACCGGTGTTTTTGGAGAGGATGGTAATGCCTCTTTCACGCTCTAGATCTAGTTTGTCCATAGCGCGATCTTGTAGCTCTTTGCGAGTATCAACCGTGCCCGATTGCTTGAGAAGGCCATCAACCAAGGTTGTTTTTCCATGGTCAACGTGAGCGATGATTGCGATATTTCTGATATGATCGCGTGAAGATGTTGTTGAACTAGTCACTTGAGAGTCCTCTCTAAAAATATTGTTGTTCGCCATTAAGGTGAACTTGGCTACGAAATCAAGAACTTTGCAATTTTCATATACAAAGTCTTTGGTTCTGATAAAGATGACCGTTAAATAGTTTAGCTAAAAAATACTGAAAAACTCGCAGAAAGTGTGGTGCAAACAGTGTCAAAATTAAAAATCTTTGAACTCAAAATTAATTTACATTTTTGGGCTTTGTTGATCTGTCCTTTTTTGCTCTGTCTACTGTCGTTAGTCAATTTAGGATATGCACAAGGCGTGAGAGCCGAATATTATAGTGGCCGAAACTTTGGAGAATTACTTAGAAGCGAAGAGGGAAGTGCTGTTTCATTTGATTGGGAGCGTGAGGGCCCATATATGGATGGGCCAGTCGATAACTTTTCGGTTCGTTGGTCTGGCCGTATTGTTGCTGACCAAACCGGTACTTATCAGTTTCGTGCCGATTATGATGATGGATATCGTCTATGGGTTGATGATGAGCTAATCATTAATGGTTGGAGTGGTGGTCCAGCCGTTATTATTGGCGAAGTAAACTTAGCTTCAGGACGTTTAACACCGATTACGATTGAATTTTTTGAAGCAGGGGGCATTGCTCGATCATTATTGCAGTGGCGACTTCTTGATACTAACTCAGAGTTTAGTGATATCTCACTTGATGCCTTAAGATCATCTGCGCCTAACACAGGACTGCCAAATGTGGGAATTGCGGTACGTGATCAACGCGCTTTGGAAGGAAGCGATCCGGCTAGATTTACGGTTTATCGTATGGGGGATTTAGAATCTGAACTTGAGGTTCAACTGAATTACAGCGGTGAAGCCGAAGAAGGCCTAGATTATGCTGATCCTCCCAGAACAGTCACAATTGCCGCCGGACAACATGCGCGAGATTTTGAGATAAGAAGAGTAGATGATGAACTCGCTCGAGGTACTAAAGATTTAGTTATTTCTATATCAAGTACAGAGACTTACACACTGTTACGGCACAATGAGATTACCTTGAGGTTGCTTGATGATGAACGAGATCAAAGCGCAGTTGAGACCTTTACTATCGCTGGCAGAGTAAGAGGTTTACCATCAGCAGAAAAAGTAACATTTAAGTTAGAGACAAGCGATCAAGCGACTCAAGTCATTCAAAGTCAATTTGGCAATGGAGAATTTAGCTTTTCGCCTCAATTGGGTGGTGAGTATACTCTACAAGCTTGGCTTGATGAAAATGGAGATGACTTACTTTCTGAAGGAGAACAAGTCGGATTACTTTCTTTGGGTGATGTTGTAGGCAATGAGTTAGCCTTTACACTTCCGCCTCATCAACTTGGTATTATAATTGATTTTGTACAACAAGAAGAAACTGCTGGCACAGAAGAAATGACTGCTGGCAATGAAGAAGTGAACGCTGGCAATGAAGAAGTGACAGCAGGCACAGAAGAAGAAACTGCTGGTTCAGAAATCTCTACTGCAGGCACAGATGAAATGACTGCTGGCGCAGAGGAAATGAAGCAAGCAACCGATGCAGGATGTGATCAAAGGGACTTGGCCGATCACCGTTTTTTCGGATTAGCTTTTTTGCTGTTTACCTTTGGTTTTTTCACCAAAAGAGAAGCTTAGTTCTCTAGGTTTGGCACATTAAATACCGCATATGGGTCAACGATTACCGGGCTATCATCCTCTAGCCAAGTCTTTAAAAAGATTCTTGATTGATAACGGCCTTCACGCCCATTGGGGACATTCATGTGGGTAGAAGGCTCCAAGTTTTGATCACGACCTTTAGTCACCCGATCAAATTGAAATAGGGCAACAGTGCTTTCTTCATTATGGTTAAGGTTCAATGGCCCTTCGACTTGCGCTAACATTGGAATGGGTGAGGCGATCGTTTTTAGATGCGGTAGGTTAATCGCTCTGGCTAGGGTTGCATTTGCACTATTCGGAACGACCTCATCATTCATTGACATCTGCATAAGTAAATGTGGGGCCTTAACCATTTCTTCTTGAGTTGTCCAAGTACGTTGTGGACTTAATAAATATGGGGCATAGGTGCCCGGATCGGCGGCATCCAATAAGACCTGTGCTAAAGGTGTCATCCCATCAAAAATTTCTTTGCCTCCCACAAGCGCATAAATCGCAGCTTTGAAATCACCGATGACACTTCCATCGGTTAAAACAGATACCAATCGAGCCCCGGGTACTGTTAAAAGCCCCAAGTCTATTCTAGGCTCTAAACTCAACAACTCGACGCCCATAATTCCACCCAAACTCAATCCATAATAACCGAGTTTATCTAAACGAATATCAGCCCTACCATCTTGATTTAAGTCTGGATCTTGATGCAAAAGCTCGATGAGCTGGAGCTTATCATAAGTGGACTGCCTAAAATTATCTCGGGCTTGTAAGCTTTTTAAAGTTTGAGTGCCAATATCAAGCGCAAAAAAGTCTAACACAAGCTGAAAAGGCGCACCATCTTTAGCAGTAGGATGTTCTCCATGTGAAACGGCATCGATAGCAATACGCACAATCGGTAAGTCTTCAACTATTTTATTTAAAACATATACATTATCAACATCACCACCAATACCATGGCCAAAAAGTAGAGCAGGGATTTCGTCAGCTCGATTTCTCGGTCTCCAAAAATGTACTTTGATCGCATACTCATCTTTGGGCATTTCATCGGTGATCACACCGCTTTCATCTTGAAAACTTAGGGCATTAAAACTACGAGTGCAGTGGTAATAGTCTCCTTCTTGCTCGCACTCTACATCATCATTCCAAGCATAATCCTGCTTGCGAATGACTTGAGCAATCGCAATGGACTGATCAAGAGCACTTTGTGTCGTAAATACAGTAAAAGCAGCTACTTCCTCTGCCTTAACATCAGCTAGATTAAGTAGATTTTGACGCCTTTCGGCCAAATCAGGACGTTCTGCATCATTGAGAAGCTCGCTCACAATAGAGCTAGGCGCTAAGCAATATTCTTGTTCTTCTGAAGGTGGGATAGCCGGTATGACTAAGCCATAGCGAGTAGCGGACTTTAAGGCTTTAAGTGGTTCAAAAATGAGTCCCTTTCCCTCATTAAAAAAGCGGATTTCAACCGGAACTTCTGCAGGAAAATATGGGGGATCGGCTTGACTTGGGTCTTCCATATACAAGGTCGCCTTATATTTGCTTTCTGCAAAGCTATCTTGTAACGGAGAGGGCGCAAGTATTGAGTTTAAATCATCTAATCCACTTTGATCAAACTGTAACACTAAACCAGCGTTAATACCCCAACCATCCAAAGAAGATATATCTTGGGCTAGCTTCTTGACAAAGGCACTAGAGCCTTCAAGCCAAGCTCGCTCTTTTAAGTTTAAGAGCAGTCCGGTTTGAGTACTACTTGAGGGCACCGTAAATTGATCATCTGGATAAGTGCTGAGACTTTCACCAGTGGCATCATGCACCCACTGAATACATGAGCTCCAATCATATTCCGGAAGCATTTCTTCGATGGGCTCATCAGGAATCGATTCTGACGTTGGAGACTTCGGGTCACCACAAGAAATTGATAACGATAACAAACATAAAATAAAAATCGAACCAAGTTTACTCATCATGTGCATACTCATACACTCCAAAACACGAGCTTGGGTAAAGAGATTAATACTTACTGAGTAAGTCCTAATCCGGCTTCAATCAGGCCTCTGACCTGATCTTCATCAAAACCTTGGGTTAAATAATTAATACTCATATTTTGCAAATCAATGAGCATTACCATTGGGGTTAAACTTACATCATAATATGGACTGAACTTTGAGGGATCAGTAGGGTCGGCAACTACGATAAAATCAAGGTTATACTTGTCAATCCAACGTTGAGCAAGTTCAGCTGTCGCTGGCTCAAAGTCTCGATCTTGAAAAAGACTAACCATAATTTCTAAGCCGGCATCTTTATATTCCTCATACATACTTTGCAAGGTAGGTTGCTCCTTGATACAAGCTGTGCACCATTCGGCAGAGGTAGTCACCAATAAAAGCTTTTTGGAAAGATCCTCATAAATACTGGTTGTATTAAATACGCTTTGATCAGAATTGATAAACTCAAGTGGTTGGATCACTCTACCTAGGGCAGTCCCATAAGGTTCACTTGGATAAGCTCTAGGTTTAAGTTTTTTTGGTAAGCTTGTTTCGATTAAGCCTCTCACTTGATCTTCATCAAAGCCCTGTGTGACATAAAATATTTTCATTGTGTTTAGATCAATCAGCATGACCATTGGGGTGAGGCTTACATCATAATAAGGTGAAAATACTGAAGGATCTTCCGGGTCTGCAACGACCGGAAAGTCTAATTCGTATCGTTCCTGCCAACGAGCAGCTAACTCTGCAGTAGCAGGTTCAAAGTTAAGGTCTTGGAATAAGGTGACCATTACCTCAAGTCCTCGATCTTTATACTCATTATATAGCTCATTTAAAGTTCCCTGCTCTTTAATGCAGGCGGTACACCATTCAGCAGAAGTGGTTACAAGAAGAACTTGATTGAATTGATCTTTATAAATGTCATCTAGGCCATAGGTTTCACCGGTTGGAGCAATAAAACTTAAGGGCTGAATCACCTCACCGGACTCTTTGCCATAAGGGCCTTCCGGATAGCTTATACGCTTGGCAATAAGCTCGGAATTATCTATTTGAGGGCCCGCCCCCTCACTTAAACACCCTCCTAAAAAGAGGCTTATTATGAGGGATATACTCAGTTTGAGAACGCTGAGATTCATATGTTATCCTTATTGCTTCTCTTTGAAACCATTAAGTCATTACTGTGCGCTTGGTCCATAGCCAAGCCAGCTTAAACAGGGGATTCCGGCGCCATCCATAGTTTGGATCCGAGCGCCTCCCATATCTACTGTGGCGGTTGCGACCGGTACCCAATCGCCTTCTTCAAGAGACTCAGTCATGCCTTCAATGGAGCAGTCGAGGTTACCAAGAACATAAAGTTGTATTTCTTCACCTGGTGCATAGCCCATTGTATTAGGAAAACTTATCTTGGCACTGCTATTAGTAAAATCACCCTCAGGAGCAAAAGCATATACACCATCAATTTGTGGAGCTGATTCACTATGATCTAAAAAGCACAAGCCCGGTGCATCTGGTGCAACTGAACGACCACCAAGCTCATCAACGGTAGGCCCATACAAAGAAGTTCCATCAAAACTCATTTGCAAATCACTATTAAATACAACACTGACATCGTTGGACTCACTGTTTTCAGAAGTGGTGTTTTCTGCCGGACGAGTTTGATAGAGCACAATCGGGTCATTTAATCTCAGCACTCCATCACCGGTATCATTCTCAAATGAACCATGGCAATACATTGGGGCAAAGGCCACTCTTGGCACGATTGCTCTCAAGGTCGCAGATAACATGCAACGGGTACTTTCGGTGACAGGTACTTTAAAATAACCACCAGTTCGAGTTGTTTGGGGGCTGAGACAGGCTAAAGTGGCTGTGGCATAATCTCTTACACAAAGTTGAACTTTAGCCCCTACCATTGGCTCGCCAACCTCATCCACTACCCATCCTCGTACTTCATTAAAGTAATTCCCCTCACAGCTGTCATCAACCGCGCCTTCACCGGGTTCGGCAATCGCTTCAGGAGGCATCATTGAGGTGGCTACTGGCTCAGGCAATGGAGTACTCGGATCAAATGATGGTGTTTCAGGCTCACTGCCAGCTTCTTCACCACCACTGATGATTTCAACGCCACCCATTTCTTCTCCGGCTTCGGCACCCGCTTGCTCTCCGGCTTCGGCACCCGCTTGCTCTCCGGCTTCGGCACCCGCTTGCTCTCCGGCTTCAATACCGGCTTCAGTCCCCGCTTCACTGGGTGGTGCAGTGGTTTCACAAGCGTTTAGCACCATAGCGAAACAAAATAGTAAAGCTAAGTTGTTTTGAAAGTCATTTCTCATCAGTTTTCCTCGATTATAAATATTTATGGAATCTTGTTCTCTAGGATTTATTGAACAGCCAAGGCGGTTTCCAAAGCGGCGATTAACGGATCACTGTACGGTGTGGTTGCAGATAAGAAATGTTCAATGAGTAAGCCATCTCTTCCAACTAAAAACTTATTAAAATTCCATGAGACCTGCTGACCTGATGCATCGGTTAAATAAGCATATAATGGATGTATATCATCACCCTTTACTGAGATTTTGGAAAACATAGGAAAGGTGACGCCATAGTTGGCACTGCAAAACTCAGCAATTTCTTCATCGCTACCAGGCTCTTGGCTACCGAAGTTGTTAGCCGGAAAGCCCAAAATCACTAAACCTTGTTCCCAATACTCTGAATATAGACGCTGTAAGTCCTCATATTGACCGGTATATCCACAACGACTTGCCACATTCACCACTAATACAACACGCCCGCGATAGCGACGCATATCCACCATTTCATCATTAATATCAGTCATGGTAAAGGCGTGAATTCCCTGTCCAGGCTCACCAAAGTCTTCTGGGTCAATCCACATTTCTCCACCTTCATCTGGTGTTTCAATAATGACTTCGGTACCGGCTTCGGCCATTTGCTCACCGGCTTCGGTCATTTGCTCACCGGCTTCGGCCATTTGCTCACCGGCTTCGGCCATTTGCTCACCGGCTTCGGCCATTTGCTCACCGGCTTCGACCATTTGCTCACCGGCTTCGGCCATTTGCTCATCAGTTTCAGTAGTTTCTGACTCGCAAGCCACTGTGACAGTGAGTAAAAGTAAGCAACAGACATAAACAAGCTTGGGGATTCTAGTTAATACAGTTGTACGCATAATCAGTAAGTTCCTTATTCTATTTGTTGGTATGGTTATGATTCAGAGTATATATAAGATACATTAACCAAAAGAGCATAAAATAACGCAATAAAGAAAGCCACAATCTAAAAATGATGATCAAAACACCTGTTAGCTATCGAACTAAAAAAACGAGTTTAAACTCTCTCTTACCCTTAAACTCTCCCTTGGCTTTGCGTGTATCAATTTTGCTCATATCGACTTTTACTTTTCTTTATGGGTGTAATGATACTGCAGAACCGACAAAAGTTACTGACTCGACTTCAGATATGATGACTAGCCAAGCCGGTGAGCAAGTGGCCGGTGAACAAGTGGCCGGTGAACAAGTGGCCGGTGAGCAAGTGGCCGGTGAGCAAGTAGCTGGTGAGCAAGTAGCCGGTGAGCAAGTGATCGAAACCACTGTATGCGAATCTCCACGGTCTCAAGATGATGCTTTAGTTACACTTTCTTTTCCTTATGCTGAAATGATTGGAGAAGAGGGTCAAAGTATACAAGTATATCGCTTTGAAAATGAACAGTTACTTCCTTGGGGTGAACGCCTAGAGTTGGGTGCTAAAACATCGGCACTGACCTTTAGTAAAGATGGGTGGTGGTTACTTGCCTTAAGTGAAAGAGGTAAATTAACTTCTATCGACTTACGGGGAGAACTGCCCACGATCGTCAGTAGTATTGACTTGGTATTAGGGGATTATTCTATCATTCAGCCAGCTGATGAAGCGCGTAAGTTTGATGTTATTAACAGTAATAGTGATGAGTTTTCGGGGCTTTATTCTTTGCGTTTAAATTGTGATGGTACTTTTGAGCTTGCTGATTCCTATTTTTATCTTAGGTTAATACAGGGCTTTCAGCGTGCTCAAAGTGTAGAGAAACAGGCCTTTGTTTTTGGTGGACAAGCTTTATTTGAGCCCATTGACCTTATTGACTTACGTTGGATGTCGGCAAGTGAGCAAGATGGATATGATGAGTGGAGCGAATTAGCTCACTTAGATGTGTATGAGGATTATATTGACGCCATCAATCTGGGGGTATCTCCTCAAGATGATTGGCTGACTGTGGTCAACGGTTCACCTTTTACTGAAGAAGGCGGCCAGGTGCGTTTTATCGAAATTCAGCAAGACCCCCCACAGCTTAATGAAAGGTTTTTATTTGAAGGATACACCGATGTAAGAGGTGCTTGGTTTTTAGAGGGGGGTAATACTGTGATGATCACCCAACTAGAAGTAAATGCCGTACAGTTTTTTGTGAAAAATCAAAATGAATGGACTGTTGGACAAAGAGTTGAAGGCATTGGCTTGGCTAATCAAAGCGCTTTTTTGGCGACTCACTCAGAAGAAAATAGAGTTTATGCACTGATTCCATCGGTTTCTCCTAGTGGTGGTGGTTCGGGGGTTTCTTTACTAAATATCCTTGACGGTGAGAGTGTAATGAGTTTACCCACTATCTCCCTTGGTGAGGGCTTTATAAATATACCTAAAGCAATTGCAGCTTGGCCTTTGATCGAGAATTAATATAGTGACAGAAGGATTAAAGAAATGAGTCCAAGACCCCTAGGTAGACCAAGACCCATGTATGCAACCTGCGATGCGGGCGGCGAAGAAGTATTAGCCCAAGAATTAATAAAACTTAAATGTGATGAAGTTTCTCCTGCACATCGAGGCGTATTTTTTTGGGGTGGTGAAGAAACCCTATGGCGAGTTAATCTATATTCAAGACTAGCCAATCGCATACTCATTCCTTTAGCAGAGTTTCCGGCAGCCGATCGTAAAGCACTGTATGAGGCCTGTAAAAAGATAAGATGGGATTGGTGGGTACATAGCTCTCAAACCATTGCTGTTGATGCATCAACTCACAAAAGTAGCATGCAACATACTCATTTTATTGCACAAGTCGTTAAAGATGCAGTCGCAGACAGTATGCGTGAGCGGTTTGAGGAACGGCCCTCGGTAGATACACAAAATCCAGATTTACCCATCAACGCAAGAATCTCCGAAGACTTTTGCACGATTAGCCTGGATGCCAGTGGTGCTCGTTTGCATAAGCGTGCTTACCGTATTGACGGAGGACCGGCACCGATCAAAGAAACGCTTGCCTCTTTATTGAATCATTTAATTGCATGGCGACCAACCGAGCCCTTAATCGATTTAACCTGTGGTTCGGGAACGATATTGATTGAAGCTGCACTGCGGGCTCAAATGAAAGCTGTTAATGTACAGCGCTTAAGTGAAGAAGGCTTTGCTTTTCAGCGTTGGCGTAGCCATGCTAAGGTCAAGTTTGAATCATGGTTGGCTCAAGTCCCCCAGCCAAAAGCTTTTCCAGCTTATTTTTGGGGAAGCGATATTAACCGAAAGCAAATTGCCAGAGCGATACAAAATGCTGAAAGTGCTGGTCTAGAAAACGGTATTATACATTGGCAAAGAGCCGATATTAATGAAGCCGCCCCCATGGCAAAACAGTGGCTTGACAACTTAAAGATCCCTGAGGGTCAAGGAAGAAAGGCAGTCATTGTCATGAACCTACCTTATGGTGAGCGTCTTAAAAATGATGATCAAGTAATGGTGAAACTCTTTAGGGATTTAGGTGCACAGCTCAAAGAGCATTTTTCAGGCTGTGAGGCATGGCTGTTAGTGAGTGATGAGTCGCCATGGCGAGAAGTTGGGCTAAAACCCAAAGTACAGATTCCGCTACGTAATGGGGCGATTTCAGTAAAACTCGTACAGTTTGATCTATACTAATATTGTCAGGAATCGTTCATGCAGACTCAGCACCCAAAGCGCTATTTACCAAAAGTGTATGGAGCAATTTTAGCGGCAGGCTTAGGCACAAGACTTAGGCCAATGACCAATCATAAGCCCAAACCATTAGTACCGGTTTTTGGGCGGCCACTGATAGAGTGGGGAATGCTTGCCCTTGCTCAAGCGGGTGTGAGTTCCCTGGGGGTGAATGCCTACCACTTAGGTGATCAACTGCAACAAGAGCTCGATTTTGGCAAAATCCATCATGAGCTCGATTTACAAGCTCAGAACGCCTTTCTTTCTGTCGTTAATGAACCCGAACTTCTTGGTACAGGGGGCGGCTTAAAGGGAATATGGCAAGCTTTAAAGATAAAAGACCCATCAGACTTGATGCTGGCGATCAATGGTGATGCCTTATTTGACTTTAGCTTAGAACCACTCATCAACACTCACCTTGAACACAAAGCAATGAGCACTTTAGCACTTCGTCCGGTTGAGACAGGTGATCCCTTTGGCCGTATCGGTGTAGATGCATCAGGACGAGTCGTAAGAATAGCCGAAGTGACTGGTCCTTTAAGTCACACTGAAGTAAGAGTTGGTGCCTTTACCGGCGCTCAATTATTGGGGCAAACTGTCATCGATCTCATTCCAGAGGGCTTTTGTGATATCTTCCGTAGCGCCCATCGAGGTTTACTTGAAACAAAGCAAGAGATTAGGGCACATTTTGTAGATGCTGATAGTATGTGGGTAGATGTTGGTAACACCGAACGTTATTTATCGGCACATCAAGCTCTAATCAATAACCCAAGTAGTTCACTGTGGTTACATGTACCGCCTCATCAACGAGAGCGTGGAGCCATTCTCTTTGAGGGGGCTCAACTTGCACCTCAATTACAATATGCTCAAAACGTATGGATTGGTCAAAATGCTAGCTTAAGTGGTGTGACTAGCGCCCAAAATGTAGTTGTCTGGCCAGAAATAAAAGTAGAGAATACAAGCTCTGAGCTTAATGATCAGGTGTTTATTACAAATTAAAGGTTGCAGCTTTACTGACTTAATTTTGCTTATTATGCCCTAAGCTGTTGCTCTGATAGCAAGTGTAATCGGTGATATAATTCATTGACATTTTCTAGTAAGCTCAAAGGAACCAGATCCGATTCTATGCGCTTGGGAGCGGGCTTAAAGCGCTGAGCAAGTTGATCGACTTGAGACTTTTGATCACTCAGCTCCAAAAAGTCAAATATGGCTGTTAAGGTCTGATGTGGCTGTGTACTTAGGGTTTGATAATCAATGATTCTCACTTGATGTTGATAAGGATTTTGGCTCAAAATTGATTCGATGTGTGTATATGCCTCAAGCCAACGAATCAGCCAATAATTTAACGCCATTGGATCATCGGCAATGACCGGCTCATGAGCAGATTGTTCGTGATCAAATTGCTGAAATATATTATCCTCGCCAAAGCTGAAAGGTTTATGCCCCAAACCAAACTCATGATGAGCCAACCAATTCATATACGATAAGGAAAACTCATCTTCTTGATGGCGTTCTACCCATCTTATATGTTGACGACGTAGTGATTCGGCATGTTCAAGAGGTTCTCTTAATGGAATCAAAGCCTTAGCTTGTGGAAAATGCGTCAATAAACTTGGTAATCTTAATAAATGATTATTGTTTTTAGATAAATACAGCTGACTACTCAAGTCATGATCTTTGCGAGAAATCGATAAGCAACTCAAATATTCTTCAAAGGCTAATAAAGATGCTTGGCTGACCTCATGCACAGAAAGACTGTGTGGATGTTGGTAAACTTGGCTTTCATGAGCCCGCCAAAAGACTTCTTCCAAAGCCTCGGGGCTATCGATATTGACCAAAAGCCCATCCCCGTGTGCCCGCTCTACTTTTTGCTCAGCACCACCAATGCCCCAACGGCTAATCCCTTTCCAAAGATTGGGCGCTAAAGGAAAAGGCATTTGTCGATAAGTCAGCGAAGTAAAGGCTCCAGTTTCATAGAGTACATCGGTTAAAATAGTTGTTCCTGCTCTGGCAAGACCACATACCCAAACCGGCTTTAGCTTAGAGTCTGATTGCTCAAGCATGGCTGTCGAGTTATCCAAATATCGACGTTTTTCAAGTTGGAAACTCATATTGGCGATCAGGCTTGAATCTAAAGCTAAATCATGTAGAGCCTTCGATATTTCTGAATACGCTTGGTCACTTTCGGCTTGCGATATCTTGTTAAGGTCAGTTCCCATAAAACTCAGCCACGCTGATCGATTGAGATATTTTACCCTTAAGGCCCAATAGAGCATGGCAATCACTGATTTAAGAATCAGCAAATCTAGAGTTGCTGGTAACTTTGAGGGTTTGCTAGCGCTAACCAAAACCTGTGACAGTTCTAAGGTATGAACTAAAGCAAAAGTTAAGTCATCTGCATAAAAGACAGCAATGAGACTTGTGAGTAATAATAACGCCTTAAAACTGACCCCCAACATTGAAAATGCTGCTTTTCTTAAGGCCACCTCTTTATCTAAGTCACCCAGTTGAGGGTCAAAAAGTGCCAATAAGGTAAGCTTAATCCCCATCAATAAACGACTAATCAAGCCTGACCAACTGATCAATAAAAGAAGCTCGATGGTGACAAGCGCAACAAGACCTGCCAAAGCGTAAATTAACCCCACATGACTCATTACTTAGCTTCTTTTGTTTGTTGATCGTACTTGCATTTGACGTCTTAATAAGATCGCCACAAAAGCCCACAGGCCAAAAGCAAAGAGCGGCATGACAGGGGTAGATCTACTCTGGTCACAGTCACAGCCTTCTGGTGTAGCCACCGGCTGATTGTCAATGATCATTTCACCGCCATTCATGGCACCATCCGGAGGTGTAGCATTGGGTAATAAGGAACTACACACACCTCGCAGGCAGGTATCACCAATCGGGCAGGTCGTTCTAAGACAGGGGTCTTCAACACACTGACCTTGATCACACATAAAACCAATATCACATTCTCTTTCAAAGCATGAATCAGGCACACATTGTCCTTGCACACAAACTTGGTCATGAGGGCAGGCAAGACGCAAGCAAGGATCATCGGTGCAAATGCCATTTTCGCATACTGCACCATCCGGACAAACAACTGCATCACAATCATCAAAACAACGACCATCTACACACCCTTGTTGGGGCGCACAGCCTGCTGAGGCACAAGGATCGGGCTGACAGATCGCACCAACACAGATTTCACCAACCGGACAGCCGGTATTATAGCAATCATCTGGTATACAACGGCCTAATGAGCAGTAAGTTCCCTCACGACATTCAAAACCTAAGCAAGGGTCAGCACAAAAACCATTTTGACAGACTTGACCACTAGGACATTCCCTATTTATACAAGGTGTAGAGCATACGCCTTCAATGCAGATTCGACCACCAAAGCATTCACCGGCGGTGCATGGTTGAGCACATTCACCATTAAGACAGGTTAAGTCGGGTCCACATAAATCTCTGGTATCATCAGCCCCATCGCAGTCATTGTCAATATTGTCACAGACTTCACCATAGCCCGCTCCACACTGGCCACAAGCATTGATTAAACCTTCTTCAAAACGACCATCACAATCATTGTCAACGCTATCACATACTTCGGTAAGAGCCGTTACTTCTCCTTGGCAAATCAGCTCACCATTTATGCATTGAGTCACGCCTTGCTGACACACGCCTACATTGCTACCACAGGCTTGGCCAACTTCAAAAACCTGTTCGTCAATACGACCATCACAGTCCTCGTCTAAGCCATTACAAAGCTCCATCAGATCTCCACCGCATTGACCACAAGCATTTTGGACATCTTCATCAACTCTTAAGTCGCAGTCGTTATCTCTAAAATCACAAATTTCTGCGCTAGGTGTACAATTACAAGGTGGACAATTTAAGCCCTCGTCAATGCGTGAGTCACAATCGTTGTCGTTACAATCACAGACTTCTAAATTGGTAGGACCGCAGGCACCACAGGCATTGAGTGTACCTTCATCAACACGATTATCACAATCATCATCACGTTGATTACAGACTTCCACCGGTAGGTTTCCACAAGAGCCACAACGGTTTGTGACACCTTCATCGATTGCATTATCACAATCATTGTCTCGCCCATCACAAACTTCTCGCACATCACCACAGCTTCCACAGCTGTTTCTCACGCCCTCATCGATCAGACCATCACAGTCATTATCGGTATTATCACATTGCTCTACCTGTCCGGGCGTTGGATCAGCAGAACAAATGACCGAGTCACCATCCAAGCCACAGCTAATCACACCACTGTTCGAACAGGTACCCACACCTTCCGAGCAGGGATTACCCAAGGTTGGAAAGTCCTCATCCACTCGTCCATCACAGTCATTATCAATTCCATCGCAACTTTCTCGTGGTAGGGCATTGCCAATGGCTTCTTGTAGTGCATTGGCCAAGGTGTTTGGGTCATTCGCTTGATAGGCCAAACCATTAATCAAATCCAATTGACCTTGGGCATTCACTGCAGTACCGCCGGCTCTAGCTAAAGCATCAAGTTCAGTCACAGTACTTGTACCTCGCCCAAATCCAACGACAAAGGTACGTACATCATATGAAAAACCATTTTCATTAAGTGTGCGTAATGCTTCAGCCTTAAGTTGTAATTGATTGGAAATCATACTTCGATAGGCTGCTGACTCATAGTCTACATTTGGACATTGCTGATAACCATCGGTGAGCAATAAAACATAATAAGAACGACACTGAGACTCGGGGTCTAAAGAAATCGTTGATCTTACCGCATCTAAAGCGCTGTCCAAAGAATCGGTCAAGGGAGTGTAGCCATTGGCTCTGAGCTCTTTGTCATTGGGATAACTCTCAAGACTATCGATCCATTTTAAGACTTCATTATTGCTATCAAAAGAGGGTGGAACTAAATAATCAGCTGGGCCACAGCCATTGGATGAGCCGTCATAATTAGTCGTAATTACCTGTCCATTTACATCTTGATACTGAGCGCCCACTAAGGTTTGCAGATCACCAAAACCAACGTCATTTGGTTCAAGTTGGCCATATCTCATTAGGGCAAACTCAACTTGTGGGCTTGCAGTGATGACTCGTGCTAAAGCTCGCTTAGCATGAAATAACTTGCTTCCAATATCGTTATTACAGCCGTTACGATGTGGATAATCTACACTGCCATCACCAAAGCAAGGTTGATCATCAGGATAATTCCATAACATTGATCCCGAAGTATCAAAAATAACAAAAACTCTTGAGCTAGGCGTTTGAGCGTGTACTTGTCTATTTAAAAAAACATTTAAAAAAATCAGTGAAACAACTAAAGCCAATAATGCCAAGTGTTTAAGAGATATGGATAAATTAGTTTTTGTCATCAAAGATACTCATTTCATCATTACTGCTGTGATCAACCAATCAGCAAATGCATCTTAGTCAGCAAGAAATCAACAAAAATAGAGTTTAAGATTCGTTTTGCCCAAAATAAGTCAGCACACATCTTGTAATCAAGACTTGATCTACTTGCTGTTTCAGTTAGCATTGTGCAAAGTCTATAATTAAGATTCCGCTTTTCTCCATTCACTGTAATTGATGGTAGGTACAAGAATGAGCCGCTTTATGACGTGTAAACAACTAACCAAATCTATACAAAGCCCTTCAGAGCTAGAACAAACATTGTTAAGCAAGTTATGCTTGAAGGCCTGCTTAAGTCTTTTAACAGCCTTTTTTGTTCTTTCTCCCCTACTTGTGAATCCCTTACAAGTGAATGCACAAAACAATAGAAAACAAACTACAGAAGTGGATTATGAACGAGCTAAGCAGCAAGGACTTACTTACTTTAATAAAAAGATGTTTCCTCTTGCGACCGAGCAATTTGATCTTGCCTATTCCACACCCTTGGGCAAAGCAGATTTTGTGGTCATTTATTATCGAGGCTATCTCGCTAAACAGCAACTCAAGCTTGAAACAGCATTTGAGATGGCTGAGTTGGCTTTAAATCTGAGTGACAAAGGCTCGCAAGAAAATGCTCAAGCTCAACAGTTGTTAGATGAGTTAAAGGGGCAGTTCAACTATGTGACCATTACACCCGCTGAACAAGAAACCAATAAGCAAGGGCGAATCTATCTCGAAACCAAAAGACGTATCATCAATAAGCAAAAACGTGAGCAGTTTGAGTCCATTCGACTCCGCTTTCGCTCTACTGATGTTGGCATCCCTACAAAAATATATCTGCCGTACGGTAAATATACAGCTAATAATGTGCCCTTTGAAATCAAAAGAAACAGCAAAACAACACCTGAAGTTTCGGTATTTTTAGCGATTAAACAAGCTGGAAATAAATCGGATAACAGCACAATGCTCTATACGGGATTAGGGATTACCGGTGCCGCTGTAGTCAGTCTAGGAGCTTATTTACTTCTTAAGCCAGAAGATCAGTATATCAAGAATGTTAAGCTGAACTTTGAGCCACTCCCTGCAGGTGGCAACTAAAGGATAGGACAGTAGAGGGGTATATATCATGAGAAAAATCTCACTAATGATCGCAAGCTTATGTCTGATCAGCGCTTGCCAAGAAACCATAACCGAAAGTCGAGACTTAAGTTTTGAGGTCAATACCTGCTTAAAAGTTGGGGAAGAGCTATCCTGTGTTGATCGCTTAAATGAGCAAACTTTGGAATCTCCAGAAAATGCTTGTTTAGTGATGAGCATTGTTGACCTAGAAAATGAAAACAATGAAAGCCGCTTTGCATTTCCGGTTAACTTTAATGGCCAAGCATTAAGCTTTTTGGAGAGCACAGACAATTTATTGTTAGCTCCAGGACAGCTTTTTTCAGCAGAGCTTTACTTTTATGCCAATAATGATGGTGAAGAACGTCCAAATTGCTCAGATCAAGACTATGTGGATGCTCCAAGTTGCACAGAAGAATGGTGTGCGCTTAAACTCACCCAGCCAAAAATTGCCCTGCAAGAAACTAAAACGACCGTTCGCTTTCAAGACAGTCGTGGAGCCTGTTTAATTGATGGACCGGCTTGTGAAGAATTAACCTGTGACGATAATGTACAAAATGGTGCTGAAACAGATATCGACTGTGGTGGACCCTGTCGTACATTTCAGCCTTGTGCAGATCTAAAACAGTGTCGAATAAATGACGATTGTAGTAGCAAGTTATGTCAAGAAGGCATCTGCCAAGCACCCACTTGTAATGATGGGGTTCAAAATGGTGATGAAATCGGTGTAGACTGCGGTAGTCCGACTCGCAATTGTGGCCCATGTATGTTGACGCCTGTCAGTGGTGAATATACTCAGTGCCGAAGTGATTCGGACTGTGCAGGACAAAGTGTTTGTTCAAGCGATCCAAGCGAATTCATTAACTTTGAAGAAGAATTTCCCGAAAGTAATGGGATTCAAATCGGCTATTGTGTTCCCGATCATGATGGAGATGGTCTTTTCGGCTCACGACAAGATAACTGCATTGATCAAAGCAATCCCGATCAACTCGATAGCGACAGTGATGGTCTTGGTGATGTTTGTGATGATGATGATGATAATGATGAAGTCAAAGATGTCGATGATAATTGCCAGTTTGTAGCCAACCCTGATCAAGATAATTTTGATATGGATGAGCTCGGTGATCTTTGTGATAGTGATGATGACGATGATGGTATTGATGACACGGAAGATAATTGTCCAAGATTGTTAGCTTCAGAGGTGCCTGAAAATGAAGATTTCGCTAATCAAATTGATACAGATAACGATGGTCAAGGTGATCTTTGCGATGAGGATGATGATGATGACGAGTTCTTAGATGCTGCCGATAACTGCCCATTGATTGCTAACCCAGAGCAAGGAGATTTAGATAGTGATGGGTTTGGAGATACCTGTGATCAAGACATAGATGGTGACCAAGTTTTACAAGCTCCATTTGGCAATGATAACTGCCCCAGAGTGGCCAATCCCAGTCAAGTCGATCAAGACTTTGATGGGATCGGTAATCTGTGTGATGATGACCTTGATGGCGATGGTATCCCTCAGCGAGTCAATAATCTGCCAGGTCCCGATAATTGCCCAGAGCAAAGCAATCAATCTCAAAGAGACTTTGATGGTGACGGGCTTGGTGATGCCTGTGATGATGATGATGATAATGACGGCGTAAACGAAGCGCCATTTGGCAATGACAACTGCATCGAATTAAGTAATCCAAACCAAGATAACTTAGATCAAGATGATCTAGGAGATGCCTGCGATCCCGATTGGGATAATGATGAGGTAGCCAATAGCGAGGATAACTGCCCAAGAGTTGTTAATCCACAGCAAGAAAACCTTGACCAAGATGCCTTGGGCGATGCCTGTGACCCTGATTGGGATAACGACAGAGTTCTGAATGAACAAGATAATTGCCCAAGAGTAAATAATCCCGAACAAGAAGATCTTGATCAAGATCGCACAGGTGATGCCTGCGATAATGACCTTGATGGTGACCAAGTCCCCAACGACCAAGACAACTGTCCAACAGTCTCCAATGGTGCCGAAGGTGAAACCCAAGCTGACTTAGATCGGGATGGCATTGGAGATCGCTGTGATGATGATGTTGATGGAGACGGTATTCCACAACTCATCAATGGAGAAAGAGGGCCTGACAACTGCCCAGAGATTGCCAACACTGATCAACTCGATCTCGATCTCGACGGTACTGGTGATCTTTGTGATAATGATGTAGATGGAGATAATGTAAGTAATGCGCAAGATAACTGTTTACGCATTGCCAATGGCACACAAGACGATCTAGACCAAGATGGAATCGGTGATCTTTGTGACTTAGATCGAGATAATGATGATGTCCTTAATGACTCAGATAATTGTCCTGATACAGCCAACACAGATCAGCAAAATACCGATGCAGATGCGCAAGGTGATGCATGTGATGACGATGATGATAATGATGATGTTCTTGATGACGCTGATAACTGCCCACTCATCGCTAATCCAATTCAAGGTGATGCCCAACTCGATCTAGATCAAGATGGAGTTGGTGACGCCTGTGATGATGATCTAGACGGTGACAATGTAATTAACACGCTTGATAACTGCCCTCTGATTTCAAACCCAATCGACCTCGATGCAGGGGGGATTCAGCCTAACACCGACAATGATGAGTTTGGTGATGTATGTGATATCGACATCGATGATGATGGTGTAGTCAATAATTCTGATAACTGTATTTACGTCCCTAACCCACAGCAAACCGACCTTAACCAAGATGGTACCGGTGATGACTGTGAAGGTGTATGTGATGAAAATGGTGTGTGTCAGCCTGCAGTTTGTGGTGATGGAATCACTAATGGCGCAGAAGAATGTGATGCAGGCAGCAATAATAATACCTTACAGGCCGGATGTGATGCCCAATGTCGTTTGATCACATGTGGGAATGGGCTTTTACAATTAGGTGAAGCTTGTGATGACAGCAATGCTAACGCCGGGGACGGTTGCTCAGCTCAATGTCAAGTCGAGACCGGTTATCGTTGCCCAAGTGTAGGTCAAGCTTGTGTTGATATTGATGAATGTGCAGAACAAGCAAATCTTTGCGGAAATAATGCACTGTGTACAAATACCATCAGTAGTTTCCAGTGTTCCTGCCAAAGTGGCTACCGAGACTTAAATCCTGGCCAACTCAGTAATTGTCAAGATATTGATGAGTGTTCAGAAGGAAGCGATATATGTACAAATGATGCAACCTGTATCAATACCGCTGGGTCACATCTTTGTGACTGTCTAGATCCTAGCTTCCTTTGGAATGGCTCTAGTTGTCGTGAAATCGATACAGACAATGATGGAACAGGTGACACAACTGATACGGATGATGATGATGATGGTTTCACGGATCAAGATGAGCGTGTTTGTGGAAGCAATTCTTTAGACCCGGCGAGTATTCCTACTGACACCGACAACGATGGTGCTTGTGACAATGGTGTAGACAGCGATGATGATAATGATGGCTTTACTGATAGCGATGAAACAACCTGTGGAAGCAATCCACTTTTAGCCAACTCTCTACCTATCGATACCGACAGCGATGGCACTTGTGACAATGGTGTGGACAGTGATGATGATAATGATGGTGTCCTTGATACACAAGACAGCAACAGAACCAATGCATTTGCTTGTTCTGACCTGGATCAAGACCAATGTGATGATTGTTCAAGCGGTAGTTTTGATCCGGCCAATGATGGGACCGATACAGATTCTGATGGTCAATGTGACCTTGGTGATAATGATCAAGATAATGATGGATTTAGTAATCAGTTAGAAGCTGATTGTTCTAGTAACCCACTCAATGCGGGTAGTACACCAAGTGATTTTGACGGAGACAGTATTTGTGATGCGCTTGATCCCGATGATGATAATGATGGTGTACTCGATGATGATGATAGCAATGATCAAAACGCATCTATTTGTCGAGACAGCGATAATGATGGCTGTAACGATTGCATCTCGGGTAGCTTTGCACCTAACAATGATGGTTTAGACAGTGATGGAGATGGCTTATGTGATGCCGGCGATGTTGATGACGACAATGACGGTGTTAACGATAACCAAGATCAAGCGCCTCTTCTAGCCACACAGTGTGATGATACTGATGGTGATGGTTGTGATGACTGTATTTCGGGTAGCTTTGCCCCAGCCAATGACGGGAGTGATTTTGATGGGGATGGCTCATGTGATATTGGCGATCTAGATGACGATAATGACGGCAGAAATGACAACCAAGATAGCGCCCCTCGTAATGACTTGAGATGTGCTGACACAGATGGTGATGGCTGTGATGATTGTTCACAAGGCAGCTTTGATCCAGCCAATGATGGCACTGACTCAGATGCAGATGGTCAATGTGATCAAAGCGATACAGATGACGATGATGATGGTTTTAGCGATGTGCATGAAGACATCTGTGGCACCATAAGCACCGATAACACAAGCGTACCAACAGACTTTGATGCTGATGGACTTTGTGATAATGGCATCGATAATGATGATGATAACGACGGTGCCCTTGATGATGCCGACAGCGATGACAACAATGTTTCAGTCTGTTCTGATCTTGATAATGATACTTGCGATGACTGCGTAAATGGTAGCTTTGACCTAGCCAATGATGGCACCGATACTGACGCAGATGGCCTGTGTGATGCTGGTGATTCTGACATTGATGGGGATGGCTTTAGCAACGATTCAGAAACCGACTGTAATACCGACCCAAATGATCTGAACAGCTTCCCTAACGATACGGACGGTGATGGAGTTTGCGACTTCCTTGACTCAGATATTGATGGAGATGGTCTAGGAAATACAATCGACACTAATCAGCAAGACGGAACAACTTGCGCCGACTATGATAATGATGGCTGTGATGACTGTGCAAATGGCAGCTTTAACCCAAACAGTGATGGAGCCGACCATGATGCAGATGGTGCCTGTGATATAGGAGATCTCGATGATGATAACGACGGTCTAAGCGATGTTGATGATGACTGCCCACAAGGCGTCACAGCATGGACTTCTGAGCCCGGCACGGATTTTGATGGTGATGGCTGTCGCGATGCGGATGAAGATACCGATGATGATAATGATGGTGCCTTAGATGATGATGACAGTGATGACAATAATCCAAACATTTGCTCTGATACCGATGCCGATACTTGCGATGACTGTTCAAGTGGTACCTTTGATCCCGCTAATGATGGCGCAGATACAGATAATGACGGTATCTGCGATTTATCCGATGATGATAACGATAATGACGGCTTTACAGATGCTTATGAAATCGCTTGTGGTACTGATCCAACCGATGAAACTAGCTTCTCAGAAGATACGGATAATGACGGTGATTGTAATGCAATCGATACAGACGACGACGATGATGGCATTCCAGATACTGAAGAAGATCCAAACGATAACGGCATAGTGGATCCAGGCGAAACCGATCCATTAAATGCTGACACCGATGGCGATGGAGTGGATGACTTTACCGATAATTGTGCTCTGATTGCGAACGGGAATCAGTTAAACACTGATGCGTTGTTAGCCGCTCAACCAGGAGCTTTAGTGACCGGTGACTCATTAGGCGATGTCTGCGATGATGATGATGATAACGATACGCTTCTAGATACCGTCGAAGATGCAAATGGGAATGGCGTTGTTGATGCAGGCGAGTCCAACCCGCTAAACCCCGACACCGACTCTGATGGTGTCAGAGACGACGTTGACAACTGCCGTGTAGATGCAAACGCTAATCAACTAAATTCTGATCAAGATTTTGTCAATCAAGGTAACACCTCAGTAACAGGTGACTCATTAGGTAATGTCTGCGATGATGATGATGATGGTGATGGTTTAAGTGATGAAGATGAAGTAAGTCAGACTGGCACCAACCCAGTAAACCCTGATACAGATGGTGATAGTATTATTGACGGTCAAGATAACTGTTCTTTAGTTTCTAACCCCGGCCAACAAAACACAGATCAAGACCTTGCTAATTCTGGAGAGCCCGTGACTGGTGATCAGCTTGGTGATGCTTGTGATGATGATGATGATGGTGATGGTTACACCGATGTAGATGAAATCATTTGTGGTACTGTTGCAAATGATCACAACAGTGTTCCTCTTGATACTGATAATGATGGTCTCTGCGACAACGGCGTGGATGATGATGATGACAATGATGGTTTGCTTGATACTGACGAAGATACAAATGGTAATGGCACAGTCCAGTCTAATGAAACCGATCCTAAAGACCCTGATACCGATGGAGATGGAACTTTGGATGGTGCCGATGCCTGCCCTCTAGATCCTGACCCTAACTGTGTGCCTTAAGGTCATGACTCATCGAGGGATGAATTACTTTGGTTAGATGTGTGATTTAAAATCTAAAGCTAATTTGACCAAGTAAATTGTGTCCGTTAGTTGGCATCCCCTCTTGTTCTTCTGCGATCATGCGAGCGCTATATCGGCCACCAATCGCAAAGTTTCGACTTAAGTTCAGTTGTACACCAATGCCCAAGTCAAGATGAGAACCGCTTTCGCTTAGGTTGTTATAAGATTGACCCAAAGCGAACATCGGGAAGATTTCCATGTTTGAGTTGATAGGTAGATAAATACGAAGTTGAGCATTAAGATCTTTAAGTTCTGTGCCTAATTCATTTTGAGCTAATTGTGCTTCCACTAAACCAGCGACCGGACCTAAGCGACGTCCTACACCAAAATGCATGCCCGATGACATTTGACCTTGGATCGGTGAGAAAATCTGCCCACCAAACTCTACTAAGGTACTATTCATAAAGCCAGAATGAGAAGAACTTACAGAACGATTAGGATAGTATGGTCTATGTCTAACAACGGTACGATGACGTGAGCGAGAACCACGGTAGCTTGAGTGTCTATATCCTCTGTTGGCATGCATTCTTTGTCGACGGCTTTGATTTCGACTTACTCTAGACTTTTTTACACGTCGTGTACTTTTACGTTTAACAGAACGTCTTTTTACTACACGTCGTGAACTCGTTCTTTTAACACTTGTTGTAGAACTACGACTAGGACGGGCTTCTGATTTAGAGATTTCAGTGAGGCTAAGTGAAGTAAAAATAAGAGCAACTAAACTAAGGTTAACAATTAATTTTTGGGCAAAACTTTTATTCTGGGTTTGATTTAAAGATTTCATGAGTGTTCTCCTTATCAAAGTGTTGTAAGGTGAAGTTCGGTTCTTTAATAAAACTATTCAAAGCGATGAGTAAAAAGTTTATTTAGTGAGGTTTGTTATGGGTAAGTACTTAATATTGTTTGTTTTGTTTTGTTTTTTTGTTGCTTGTGATCAAACAGGTAACACTGTGGATGAAGCAGATATGACCATGAGCGTGGCGGGTGAAGAAGTGATTATTCCAGCTGGAGATGAAGCTGGTACCGAAGCAGGCGAGATGGCAGGCATTCAAGCTGGCGCACTTGCAGGTATAGAACAGGGGGGGGATGAGGGAGGAATGCAAGCTGTGGATTACTCGTTTATCAAGCTTAATGAGATTAATAGTAAAGGAGATCCATTTGATTGGGTTGAACTCATTAACCTCAGTGATCAAGAAATAGATTTACAAGGTTGTATGCTTTCTGATCGACTCGATGAACCTAACCGCTTTATTTTACCAGAGGGCGTTGAATCTCAAATACCTGCTCAAGGCTTTTTACTACTCCTTGTTGCGACCGATGCAACCGGCTTTGCACTAGGAAATGAAGAAGGCGTTTACTTATCAAACCCTCAAGGTGAATTAATCGACTCTATTGAATATGGTCCTGAAATGTCTCTTGCGGGTACTACCTATGGTCGCTTTCCCGATGGTACAGGAGATTGGGAAGTACTTTATGCAGAAACACCTTCAGCACCTAACAGTCAAGGGACAGCACCAGTGTGTGGTGATGGTGTATGTG
This sequence comes from uncultured Myxococcales bacterium, assembly GCA_937146725.1. Lineage (GTDB taxonomy): Bacteria > Myxococcota_A > Bradymonadia > UBA7976 > VGTA01 > CAKZRU01. Next base: position 4,487 of record CAKZRU010000137.1, on the reverse strand, counting down.
AGTTGAGTGAGTCATGTGACGAAGACTGCATTGTTTGTGGAGATGGCTTTTGTGATATTGGAGAAGAATGTGCGCAAGACTGCCAACTTGATATACCACTTGTGATTAATGAAGTCTTGGCTGCCGGTTCACCCGATGGAGTTGAAATTGTCAATACAGGTACTGAGGCCATTGAGCTAAGTGATATATTTATCACCGATGATGTAATGGTGCCCTTCAAAGCTAATTTAAGTGGGATGATTAATGGCGGAGAGTATCTGTGGCTTGAGATCAGTGATGAAACAGTTGGCTTTAAACTTAAGGGTGATGAAGCATTTTATCTTTTTGATGATCAAGGCTTGATGATTGATGGTGTTGATTGGGAAGAAGGCGACTCACCAGAAGGACAATCATATCAACGAAGTCCCGATCTCAATGGCCCTTTTGTCACCCAAACACCTAGCCCAGGTCAGGCTAATGAATAAGCGATAAGCAACTTCACTTAAGCGAGCGATTTATAGAAACTAATGTCTAAAAAGCCTACTAACACCTCAACAAAGCTTACTAACACCTCAACAGTGACTAAGTCTCGCTCTAAAAAGAATAATCGGTCCAGTTTTTGCTCCAAATATTATGTATTTTGGAAGCCTTACGATGTGCTGAGTCAGTTTAAACCCGCACAAGGCTCAAGTGCTGATACCCTAGCAAGCTATATTGATGTTAAAGACATCTATCCCATGGGACGTTTGGATCGGGATAGTGAGGGACTACTTCTGCTAAGTGACGATGGACTTTTACAGCATAAATTATGTGATCCACGCTTTGAACATTGGCGAAGTTATTTAGTGCAAGTCGAAAAAGTACCTAATGCAGATGCCTTGGAAAAACTGAGAACTGGTGTGGTGATTAAAGGTCAGTTAACTCGTCCAGCTCAGGTGACACTTTTAGAGCAAGAGCCCGACTTACCCTCACGTAATCCGCCAATAAGAGTAAGGAAAACAGTAGAAACTGCCTGGTTGCACCTCTCCTTAACCGAAGGAATGAACCGTCAAGTGCGCAGAATGACGGCCGCGGTTGGTCATCCGACTTTACGCCTAGTACGACACTCTATCCGCTTAAATCAACACCTAGAAATTACTCTTAATGGTTTAGAACAAGGTCAAATGCGAGCCTTTAATCAAGATGAGCGTGAAGCTGTGAATACGGTAAAGCAAAAACAAGCTCAAAGGGCTACTCGGAGAGCAAGACCTACACAAAAAGGTCCCAAAAAAGCTCAGAAACCAAAGCCTCATAACATAAGAAATAATAAAAAAGGAAAACACAATGACTGAAGTTAAACAGTCAAAAGCAATCGCGTTAAAAGAACCACAAAGTCCATCTGAATATCATTGGCAATGGCTTCATTTTAATGAGTTCAAGGTGAGTGAGTTGCATAAATGTATGGCAGCCAGACAAGAAGTCTTTATCATTGAACAAGGTTGTTTTTATTTAGATGCAGATGAGTTTGATCAAGATGCATACCATCTATGTTTATGGGATAGTTTAACCTCATCTAAAAGACTAATTGGTTATTTGCGGGCATATTGCCATCAAAATACTTGGCAGATTGGGCGAGTGTTAGTCAGTAAAGAAAAGCGAGGTCAAAGTTTAGGTAAGCAGTTGATGCACCGTTGTCATCAAGAGCTAAGTGCTTTGACCACTGACACAAATCTATCGATTGAACTATCTGCACAAGTACAGGTTCTCAACTTTTATACAGCCTTAGGGTATGAACCCTTTGGTGAAGTTTATGATGATGCAGGGATTGCCCATCAGAACATGCGTTTATCAAGTACTGTGCTACAAGAAAGCTCTGAAGAAAACACCAAGCGAGTAAACAAAAGTGTACCCAAGCGAGTAGAAATGGAGTCTAAAAAGCTGAGCACAATTATTTTTGACTTTGATGGGACTTTGGTTGATTCGGCTTATGATTATGCGGTGAGTTTTCAAAGCTTGAGCAAGGCATGGGATCCTCAACTGACTCCGCCAAATGCAGAAAAAATTCGTTCTTTGATGTTTGCCGGAGTTAAGCCACAAATTGAGTATGCGTTAGGGCAACTTGATGAAGCAGAATACCAAAGGGCATTGGAACTATTTAGAGTGGTGTGTATGCAAACCCCTTTACATCATACAGCACCATATCCAGGCATTATCAGCTTGTTACAGACTCTAAAAAAGGCTGGTTATCAATTGGCAGTCTGTACTAATCGCCCCCAAGATTTATGTGTGCAGGCCTTAGAGGCTTTAGAAATGAGTCAGTATTTTGCTGCCGTGGTCGGTGGAGATCGTGGCCTTGAACGTAAACCAAGCCCCGACATGTTGTTTGAGCTTTTTAAAACTCTAGATGTGAAAGCTGAGTCCTGCGTTTTAGTCGGTGATTCTTTGGTGGATGTAGAGGCCGCCATGGCCGCTGGTTGTATACCCATTGCGGTACACTGGGGGTATACACCGCATACAGAGTTTGAGCATTATGACTCATTACAAGAGGTTTCACATGTGAGTGCACTACAAAGCTTGCTCATCCATATTTAACTCTTGATATTATAGTAAACCCCTATGGTTCAACCGACCAAGTTAAGGTCGCATTAAGCGCTAGGTCAGGATCGGCTTCATTAATCAAAATAGTCACTTCTTCCGTCACCGCTTCTAAACTTAGCTGGGCGCAGTTGGTGGGTCCGGCACTTTCTGTACCAGCCGCAGCCATAAAGGAGTAAGCTGGTAGTCCAAAGTCATCAAAACCGGTACTAAAGACCTTGATTTCAGGACTTAATGGGCATGCTTCAGAGTCATTTGGATTAAGGGTAATACTAAGATTTGTAGGCGCTAAAAAGTATAAGCTATGTGCAATCATACCATTTGCCGGCAAGTTAATCTCTGCCGATCCAGTTTCTTCAAACTCAGCCACAACCTCAATACATAAACCATCTCCATCTCGAATAGCTCTGCTCTGTTCACTGTTAGGCTCATCAAAACCTTGTAGTCCTCTGACCGCAGCATCAAAGCAAGTAAAGACCTCACATATGGGTTGGATTTCATTAACATCACACCGTTCATTTTGGCCGACAAATTCCGTATTAAAGTAATCAAACTCTAAGTCACATTGCCCAACTCCTGGAGTTTCACCAAGTGCACAATAACCATAGATTTCACAGGCTTGACGCGTTTGGTTCTCGTCAGAAGGACAGCTGAATACTCCATCACATTCAGCCCCACCGAGTCCTCTGATACAGTTGATTGTCTGGGCACAATCTGTGTCAATGGCTCCATTCAGATAGCAATCACTAAAGCCCTCAACCGCAAACTCAAATTCTGTAATACTGTCAAAATAACAATCACCATCCATCAGCACACCATTGATACACATCTGATCTCCGCAGCTAATCGGCTGATTACGCATACAGTCTTGGTTGTGAGGGACAAGAGTATCTGGTGTAAGTGGTTCACAATCATCATCAAGACCATTATTGGGGATTTCTACCGGACCGGGGATCATTGGGTCATTGGGTTCACAATCAAACTCATCAGGAACGCCATCTTGGTCTGTATCAGGGGCAATGATTTGTATGTTTAAGGTGTAGGGCTGTGCTTGATCATCCGGTGAGATTTGATAAGTGTCTCGCATCATCAATACATAAGTTAAAGTATTTCCACTTAGCTCCAAGGACAGACTTGGACATAGGCCATTCTGTTGATCTCCCTCGTCAACTCCAAGTACAGTCCAAGTATTCTCTATACGATCTCTTTGTGCGATAACAATCTTGAGCTTTGTATTCTGATCGCATATTCCACTTGTACTAATCTGCAGTTCTGAATCAGTGCTGGCAATGAGCTGATAAAGGGTTGCCTGCCCTGAACTTAAATGTATCTCACGAGATTCATCAGCAGTCAAAATCGGGTGAGCGATATAGCAAGCACCATCTTGATTGTTTGCGTACTGGTTTAAGTCTGTTTCTGCACTGATTTCGGCCGGATCAAAGCAGATACTTGACGAGTCACAAGTAAAGCGTCTTTCTTCTGTGTCGCAAGCCTTACCGGTTTGTACTTGTTGAGCAATTATTTCTTCAGCTGAGTTCAGACAGCGTCCACGACCAAGCTCTAAACTCTCTCCCTCGGCCAGACTTTCCGGTATGGCCCAAGCAGGATCAATTTGACAGCTTAAGCCTTCTTCACATTGTTCTTCCAAGGGTAGTATTTGTGAATCTTGAGAGCGAATGCAGGGTGCATTTAAGTCGAGTTGATCAATGGGCATGATCTCCATGTCAGGCATAAGCTCCATGTCGGGCACGAGCTCCATGTCGGGCATAAGCTCCATGTCGGGCATGAGCTCCATATCAGGCATAAGCTCCATGTCGGGCACGAGCTCCATGTCGGGCACGAGCTCCATGTCGGGCATAAGCTCCATGTCGGGCATAAGCTCCATGTCGGGCATAAGCTCCATATCTGACGCGAGCTCCATATCTGACACGAGC
>CAKZRU010000136.1 GCA_937146725.1 uncultured Myxococcales bacterium | reverse complement strand
TGTGAGTGATCGCTCTTCAACAGTATCGTGGATTATTGATCAAGCCAGAGAGCAAATTATCTTTGATATACACGAAACAATTAAAGAAAATGCTTTAGCCGAACTTGGTGAATTACTCATAAATATTCTCAAGTTTCCACCTCAAAATCCACTACTTGCTAATGCAGGACAGCAAACTCTGCAAGCCCTCGTTTCGACTGAGGCACAGTCACTTTGTGATGTGATTGAGCCAGCTGTGAGATGGCTCTGTGAAAAAGCGGGATACCCCGATAGTCCCAAGACCCCTTTTTCTAAAATGCTCGCCAAACTTTTTAACTTGAGCGAAGAAGACACCAAAGAGATTAATAAAATTACGGAGGGCTATCGCAAAGCGAAGTCTAAAATCTTTAAGCAAGGAGCTCAGGCTTCTCGAGATACTAAAATTAAACTCCGTAAACATGAGCAAGAACTCCAAGACTTAAATGACCGGTTCCCCTTAGGGCAGTTCATTGCCATCTGTTACATGTGGCGCAACATCGAAGCCCATGAAGCACCTGTGTTAACCAGCAGAGATCGTACTCAATTGCTTGAGAGTTTCTGTATCTTCCTCTTAAGGGCCACTCAACTACACCAAGAGACATTCGAATCCGCACTGAGTTCCCATCAGGCAGTGCCTTATGAACTTTCTTCTAGTGAAATCAAGCATCTCAATCATCTTTGTGCTTCTTACGAGCGTTGGATTAAAACTTATGTGGCGATCAATGCCACAGAGCAAATTGATGATGAAGTATATTTAATCGAACCAATGGCGGTTGAGATCATTCCTGATAGTGAAGATGATGATGATGATTTCACAGTAAATACAGGTAAAAAAGCCCAAATGGGTGCAATTGTTGATTTGATTCAAAATAATCCTGCAGCGGTTTTTTTGGGAGAGCCCGGCGCTGGAAAAAGTACAAGTCTTCAGTATGTTGCAGGGAAATATGCTCGACGTCTTCTTGATGATCCACAGGCCCAGCATTTACACCCAGTATATATTCAACTCAAACGAGCTCGAAGAGGTCATGGCTTGCTCAACTTACTTAAAGAGCAACTAGACTCAGTGGTTCATCTTAGCGATCTACAAGATCAGCCTTACTTACTATTACTCGATGGATTGAATGAGGTCGAGCGGGATTATTTAAGCATACTGACAGCAGATATCGATCAACTGATAGGGCTTGCTGATCCCCTGCATGTTGTGGTTACCTGCCGTCCAGCCAGCTATAACAAGCAATTAGCCTGTCCCAGTTTTAAGTTACAGCGACTTCAAGATGAGCAGATTATAGAGTTTGTACAAAAACAAGCACCCACTCAATATGAATCGCTGCTCACTCAGTTTAAGCGTTATCCTAACCTGTTTAAATGGGGGCGGAATCCGCTTTATCTAAAAATGCTTGTTAATGTTGCCGAGTCTAACCAAGGTCGACTACCAACCAATCGAGGACGCCTACTTAAGTTATTTATTTCTGAGATTCTAAAACGAGAGCGTCGTCAAAAGTCCTTTAATCTCGAAGAGGTGATGACCTTGCTTTCAGGTCTTGCTTATCGAGCTAGAAGTGTAGGACAGGTCTCATTTTCAAAGCAACTCGCTAAACGTTGGCTCATTGAAGCAGGACAAGCTGAACAGATCACTTTTGAAGTGAACCCCTTTTTGGCCGAGTTCGCTGACAGTCATCTACTCTTTATTAAAGAGCGAGAAGTCAGTTTCATGCACGAAATGTATATGGAGTATTTCTGTGCTGAAGCCTTGTTGATCCAATATGAACTAGGGGAACTCAAACTTAAAGAGTATGTAAATGATCCTCTGTGGGAGGAGCCGATCGTTTTATTGTCGGGCTTAGCCCCAGACCTAAAGCGCTATGTTAATGAAGTTAGAGAGCACTCGCTTTTGCAAGCGGCTAGATCAGTACAAAGCTTTATTGAGCCAGACTCAGAACTAAATCAGGAAACGATTAAACAAGCGACCCGAGTCTTGAGTGACTCCAATGCAAAAAGTGATGCGATCACGAGTAGCTTAGAGACACTGATAGAGTTAGATGCACTTGATGAACTTGTTGAGTGCTTAGGAAATCTTCCAAAAAATGCGAAAAGAGCTAATCGTTATATCAATGCACTCACTGACTTTGTCCAAAATTCTCCGATTGAGCGAGTTTTAAGGCTGGTTGAACGATTGGTCGATTTAAATAGTAGCAAATGGTTTACTATTGCAATAAAGGCTATTGTACCAGAACAGATTCGATCCTTATCTAATGATGCTCGAAGTCAATTTGTTGATAAGCTAATCAAAAAAATAGG
>CAKZRU010000135.1 GCA_937146725.1 uncultured Myxococcales bacterium | reverse complement strand
GTAATTTTGCGCCATCGTCTAAACCCACTTCTTGTGCATAGGTACAAGGAAAAAAGATACACAAGCTAAGTAGTTCCACAAGTATAATTCTCACTTGGTACGATCGTAGCTCTGACTTTTGTTTCATAAAAAACAATCTTGTTAAATACTTAAGCATGGCTTGGTACAACTCCTGAAGATCTTGCGGAAGCGACCGACTCTACCAAGCCCATAAAGATTTTACCGGGCAAAGTGATCTGAGTGAGTTCAGCCTTATTTTCCATAGTTCTAGTCACCTCACAAACACGACCGGTTTCACTTTTGGCTTCTTCTACGCTTGCAGGTGTATCTAGGCAGGTAATATAGGCTTGAGCCAATGATAAAAGCCGAATTAAGTCTTCAATATCAGCTGCACTTTTAAGATGATAACTAATCCAACACCCATCATGCTCTCGCCGATGATGATTTCCCCAATTTTCAAGCACAACCGCATCTCTCAGTTGTGGAGGAAGACAAATATCAAAGGTGCCATCGTTATATAAATGAGCCACCTCATGCTCTTTTAAAAAGTAACTCAAACTGCCTTCGCTACCCTCAGCCATTGCTAAGTCGGGTAAATGGCCAAGTCGCATAATCATTTTTTCAAAGTCTAGCGCTAGCTTAGGCAAGGCGGCTTCTAGCTGATAAAGCTTGGCTTTGGTTTCCACTGAATTAAGCGCAATTCTTTGGTCATTCGCTTCAAAGATTGACCATACCCAACGATTCGCCATCAGTCCGGTCAACATTCTTGCTAAGAGTAAGCCACCGATAATCCCTGTATAGCCATAAAAACGATCGCCAAGATATGCAAAGGGAATCGCCAAAAATAAGCTATTTAAGGTGGATACTAAAGTGGCTTTTAGTGGACGACTAATCGCATTAAATGTGGCATTTGCAGCATAAATTACCCCTTGTAAAGCATAGCCCACTGAAATGAGTCTTAAATACATACTCAAAGAGTTTTGTACCTTAGGGTCTTCTGAAATTGCTGCGGCTAAAAAGGGAACTAATAGATTTAAAAGCACTGCAACAAAGATGCCCCAATAAATACTTACTTTTCGAACCCAAACCAAAGACTCGACCACGCGATGGTTAAGTCTTGCCCCCCAATTTTGACCCACAAAAGGACTTAATGCACCTCCTAAAACCATGGGCACCAACAAAAATAAGCCTTCAAAGCGAACCGCTAAACCATAGCCGGCCACTGTTTCTGACCCATGTAAAGCGATCAAAGCAGTGATGAGTCCGGCTGAAAAGGGAGTCAAGGCATTCGTCATGGCCGCAGGTATACCGATTGTACCTACTGTTTGGGCTGTTGACCATAGCCCTTGAGGAACCAAGTGTTTAAGCTGAATACTCCCGCGCTTAAACAACAGCCAAATCGTAAAGCTAAAGGTTGATAAGCGAGCGATTAGAGTTGCAATCGCCGCTCCCTCTAACTCCAACCGTGGTAAGCCTCCTAAACCAAAAATGAGCAGGGGATCTAAAATGGCATTGATGATGGCGGCAAAGATCATGACTCGCATGGGTGTTTTACTGTCTCCCTGTGCCCTCAATACACCATTAGCAATAATCACCATCACCAAAAAAGGTAAGCCTATAAACCACCATCTCATGTAGTCATATAAATAAGGTAATAACTCGGCTTTGGCACCCATTAAGCTAAAAATATGTCCCTGACCTAGATAGCCAAGAATCGCTAAACTCGCTGCTAAGATGAGAGCTAAAATCAAAGCTTGGGCGGATATCTTCTGAGCTTCATCAATCTTTTCGGCACCGGTTAGGCGAGAGACGGTAGCGGTGACCCCAATGCCTAGGCCCATGCATAAGTTAATGATGAGACCGATAATTGGAAAGGTAAAGCTCATTGCAGCTAGTTCTTTAGTTCCTAATAAACCCACAAAATAAGTATCGATTAGGTTTACGGAGATCATGGCAAAAACCCCAATCACCATAGGAATCGCTAAGCGACGAATATGCTTGGGTACACTGCCCACAGTTAATAAGCTCGGTAAGGTGGCGACTCTGTCCATATGGGCTCCAAATCTATATTTTTAAAGAAATTGCTACTTATAAGTGACTCAACTACTATGGCATATCCTTCATTAAAATAAACATAGATAAAGTGGATAAAAGCATGTTTTTAAACTCAAAAGATCATCCATATCAAGCAAGCCTTTGGCATATTATGTGGAATTGGCAACGTAGTGCTGTGCAGTTTTTTTTACTCAGTGCTTTGATTGTTGCGAGCATATACCATTATGAATTAATCGATCCGAAGGTCCAGTTTCCTTCTTTTCCCTTGGCTGTAATTGGTGGAGCCCTAGGTATTTTTGTTAGCTTTAGAACCAACTCGGCTTATCAAAGATGGTGGGAAGGTCGAAAACTCTGGGGACGAATGATTAATACCTCTAGGCATTTATGTACCCAAGCGGTGGCTTATCTACCTGCTCATGCAGCTCAAGAGATTGTTCACAGACACATCACCTATGTTCATGTTTTACGCTGTGGCTTAAGGGGAGAGGGGTTGGCTCAAGATGCTCATATTTTACGCTCTGTGAATCAACTTGAATTAGATCTGCTTAAAAGCTCCACTAATCCAAATCATGCTTTGCTTAATCTACAGCTCAAGCGCTTGGTTGAATTAAGAGAGCAAAAGGAAATAAGCGAGTTTTACTTAAGTGATATGGATGCCAGCTTACGTCATTTACTTGATATTCAAGGCGGCACAGAAAGAATCAAAAAGACGCCCTTTCCTCCGGCTTATGGTTTTTTGGCCGAGCAATTAACCAAAATCTATGCCTGCTTGCTTCCAATCGCTTTATTTCATCATCTGTCTTGGTGGGTTGTACCAGTGAATATCTTGGTATGTATGTGCTTTCAAATGGTCAATGAAGTCGGCCGAGTCTTGGAAAATCCCTTTGAAGATATTTGGCCGGCTCTACCCTTAACAGCAATGAGCTTAACCATTGAGCGCAATTTGCGTCAGGCACTCAATGAAACTGAACTTCCAGACGCCGAATCCGTCCAGCATGCAGGTAATAGCTTTGTGCTCATGTAGCATCATTAAACCAATGCACAATTCAGTATTCTATTGAGCATTCCATACATAAGCAATAATCCCTCTGTTTTCAAAGCCGACAGACAAGGCTTGTGGAATCTCATCCGGGTTTGTTGTGTAGAGATGGTCTTTGACACTAGGATGGTATAAAAAATATAAGGGTGAAGTTTGACAGCAGTCATTTGTGTTCCAATAGCCCAAGCGTCTTACCTTATTACCTTGACCACCACAGTTAGAGTCGGTCGATAAAAAAGTATGGCTACCACTCACTTCACAAGAATAAACGGGCTCAAGTCCCGGTAGGTTATCTTGGTAGAGTTTAAAGTAGTTTGTATTTTCTATGATTTCAGACCGGCTCTGCACAAAATCTAAGTCACTAGAATAGACATGTCTTTGATTTCCATAGCCTCGATGAATCCCAACCTTGCATGAGGCCTGCTCATCAACATCTCCGTCACAATCATCATCTTCAAGATTACAGCTTTCCGTTGGAGGCACACATTCTAGATTACCTTGCTCATTACAAACTTGTTGACCAATGGTGTTACATGAACTCATACATTGGCCATTAGCCACACATTCTGGCGGCTCAATTGTCATGTTTTCCGACTCTTCACAGCCATTATCAAACTCACGATCAGCATCGATATATCCTTGTTCACAAGAGCCAATTTGACAGTCACCTAAAACACAAACTGCAACAGCATTTAAGGCTTCACATGCATTTCCGCACATTCCACAATTCTGCACATTTTCCTGAAGATTTAAGCATTCATCACCACAGATCGTATATTCACAATCAGTTGAAGTGGGTAGTGAGCGGTCTCCCTCTAATTCACCAAGTTCCATTGAACTAATATTACTCTCATCTTCAGCTTCTATGACAGTTAAGGAAGCACAGCCACTTATTAGGATAAACAGACTCAAGTATTGTATTTTTTGTTTGATACTCATATTAATCATTGACGTTTTAATCTATATTGAATGATTTATTTAAATAACCTCAATATAACATATTATTTTTAGCAAACAAAGTTCATACGTGTTCGCTTAAGCGAAAAGAAACTAAAAAATGGCCAACATAAAGACTGACATCATATCAGCGGAACTCACAAGAATTATTAACGAATCAGAGATCGAAAAACTGGCTTGGGAGATGAAAGTCGTTCAAAGATCTCGTAAAATAAAGATTATACAATTCATTTGGGCCTTGGTTTTTTCTAGCCTTGACCAAAAAAACGAAATATTTCCCAGCTGACTCAAACCTACTTTGAACTCACCAAGTGTAAGCTTTCAAGATCAGAGGTTTACAATCGCTTAAATAAGCTGATCTAATAAATGGTTCCTAAGGGCCAAACTGTTCCACTATTACGGTGGATGATGCAGTTTGCACTCAAAAGCTATGAACTGCTTCTCATCATGGCCACTACTAAAGATGTCGCTCACTATTTGGGTAAGCACCTACTCAAGTCTTGGCTAAACTTTACATCCGATCCAAGCATAAATCGTATTCGCTCTTTAACCCCTGAGTTATCCATATTATTTTCTTAAGCGAACACGTATCTAAACGCATAGTGTATACGACAGCCTTTCAGTATTACTCATATCATTTGGATCGGTTTTATGATCTAGCTACTCATTCTAAAGAGAAGGTTTTTTGAAAGCCCACAGAATCAATTGTCTCTAAAGCTTTATTCACGTCTTAATCTCCTGAGTGCATATGTCACAACATCTTTCAACATCACGTCCGGTAAAGGCTCAGCCACACACTCATATATCTACACTTGAGCTGGGTGTATTACTAAGTGCTGTGGTGCTTTGTTATTGTGTTTTATACGGACCGCAAGTGATTTTGAACCAATGGGTAAGCCAATATAATCTTAGCACAGAATGGGCAAGTGCCCTTGTTTATATTACCCTGCTTCCTATGAGTTTAGCGCCCTTAAGCTATGGCTATTTACTTGGGCAAAAATATACCAAAAAACTCATTATGGGGAGTTTAGTGGGGTTAGCTGTGATCACGCTGGGCTTAGCTTTTGTACAGAGTCCAAAACTGATTTTAGGGCTTCGGTTTTTGCAAGGTTTAGTCTTACCCATTGTTATGACTTCGGTGATGTCCCGCTTAAGCAGTGTAGGGGGCTTATTAGGCAAAAAACTGATCAGTTTTTATTTATGTGCAACTGTCATTGGTGGCTTAGCCGGTCGCTTGGTGACTGGATACTTTAGTCAATGGTATGCCCTTGAGACTTTGTGGATGGTTTGGGCGCTTTTGTTATTGATTCATATTCCTTTTATTCAGGTCATCTCAAAGCACCATGTACCCTTTAACCGAGGTCAAATTAATCTCGATCAGCTCACCGCCATTATAAAACAAAGACAAGTACAACTTACGCTAGTGACCAGCGCGTTAATGTTTGGCGTGTTTGCGGCAGCCCTTAATTTATTACCGATCAGAGCTAATGAACTTGGCTTAGGCCATGATAGCTCTAGCATTGCCAATCGGTATTGGGGATACTTATGTGGTGCTTTGGTGGCTTTGAATGCCCAAACGCTTGATCGCACTTTTGGTTATCAAGGTCGGTTTCCCGCTTTGGGTATGCTCATAATTTCTGGTTCTTTGCTGTGGGGAACCCTAACCTTGAGTTATGCACCTTTATACATCATGGTCTTAGGATTATGTTTGGGTCTTTTTATGACCCACCCAATTTTAGCAGCCTACATAACTCAAATTCATCCAAATGAACGAGGGCTAATGAGTGGCTTATATGTGTCTGCTTATTATATCGGCGGAGTCATCTTTTCGGGGTTAGCGAGTTTGGGCTTAAGCCACTTTGGTTGGGGGTGGACTTTATATACTTTGGCCATCATCGCTAGTCTTGCTTCTGTGCTACTCTTAAAGTTATTTAAGAATTAAAGGGTTTTAGCCAAAGTTTAAAACGACTCTAAAAGTAAAAAAATATTTTTGAGTCTCCGAAACCTAAACATACCTTAGACAGTCATTGTACATGTGTAACTACTTATATACATGATTCAACCCAACAAATAGGAGCAAATTATGAAATTGCATCTTTTAACAATTCTAGGGCTTAGTTTAAGCCTACTCTTTACAGCCTGTGATGATGAAGACACCACAAGCAATGAAACAATGGCAGGCGAGACTGCCGGTGAGACTGCTGGTGAAACTGCTGGTGAAACTGCTGGTGAAACTGCCGGTGAGGCGGCTGGTGAGGAAGCAGGTACTGAGGCTGGCGCTGAGGCTGGTACTGAGGCTGGCACTGAGGCTGGCACTGAGGCTGGCGAAGTTGCCGGTGAGGAAATGACTCCAGGCACAATCGTTGAAGTCGCTGTTGCTAACGGTTCATTTACGACTCTCGTTGCAGCTGTTGAAGCAGCCGGTTTGGTAGATCTACTGAGCGGAGAAGGTCCTTTCACCGTACTTGCCCCTAACGATGATGCCTTTGCGGCTTTACCAGAGGGTACAGTAGAAGCTTTGGTTGAAGATGCCAATAATGGCGGAACTCAACTTGCTGGTATTCTACAACTTCACGCTGTAGTTGGTACAGCTGTCATGAGCGGTGATCTAAGCGATGGCCAAGTTGTCGCAACTGCAAATGGTGATCTTACTGTAGGAATTTCTGCAGAGGGTGTTGTTACTTTCACCAATGGTAATACAACCGCAACTGTGATTGCTGCTGATATTGAAGCAAGCAACGGTGTAATTCATGTCATCGACACAGTGCTTCTACCGGCTATGGACGAAACACCTACCGAAAAGAACATCGTTGAAACAGCAATCGATGCTGGTAACTTTTCGACTTTAGTCGCCGCTGTTGAAGCAGCCGGTTTTGTTGATGTACTTACCGGTGAAGGCCCTTTCACTGTTTTAGCACCTACCGATGATGCTTTTGCAGCTCTACCTGAGGGTACACTTGACATGCTATTGGCTGACGCTGAAATGGGCGGAAGTCAGCTTGCTGATATCCTTAACTTACATGTTGTTGTTGGTACTGCTGTGATGAGCGAGACTCTAGAAGATGGTCAAGTTGTAACTACTGCTAACGGTGAACTCACCGTAGGTGTGACTGCTGAAGGTGTTACTTTCACCAGCGCAAACTCAGTAGCAAGCGTTGTTGCTGCTGATGTGACTGCTACAAACGGTGTAATCCACGCCATCGATGCTGTTCTTCTTCCTTAAGAGCAGGCTCTAACATTCGGCTTTAGGTAACTAGACGGCGTAAAATGCCGAAATGATCTAAAGCTGAGTTTATAAAAACTTGTTAAGTCAAGTCAGTGAAGCGGGTGCATAACACTCACTTCACAGTGGTTATTGTCTTTTTATGAGATGAAAACCAAAACTATCCTTGAGGATCAGAAGACTTTCGTTATCATCAACATAGTAATTTCCATTTATGGACTTCAATAAGGATAGAAGATAATGAGGCTGACGGGATTAATCAGTGGCTTACTAAGCCAAAAACAACCAAAAAATAGTATGAAAAGAGCTCTTTTTAAGCGGAGTTTTTATTTTAGCTTGCTTTCTATCTTGCTGGTCAGCACCCAAGTTTGGGCCAGACCAAGTGCAGTGATGGTGCCTTTAAAAAACTCAAAAGAAGTGAAAGCATCCACCGAAAAAACTGTAAATATCTCTTTATCCAAGGCCTTATCTGCCAAAATGAGCCTGGCGAATGTTGCTAAGGTTGCTAAAGGCCTTAAGGCGGCCAATTGCCAAGGAAGCCAATGCAAAAGCACAGCCATGAAGGTTGCGCAAGGTGCAGAAGCTCGCTTTGTGATTATTCCAAGCTTGGTTAATGAGTTTGATATATTTGCGCTTAAACTCTTTATGATCGACTCTGAAAATCCGGATGTCGCCCCTCTTGAGTTTAGCGAAAGCTGTGAGTTTTGCTCCGATGAGGATTTAGCCAAAAAGTTTACCGGACTCTTAAGCTCAGCCGATATTGACACCATGCTAAGTCGATCCGGTAAGCCTAAGGGACCTACTTCATTTACCTTAGCTGTGGTCACTAGCCCACCTAATGCCGAAGTTTTTGTGAATGGAGTAAGCAAGGGGCGAAGTCCATTAAGTATCAAAGAGCTCAAAGCAGAGAGCTATCAGCTAGAAGTTAAGCTCAAGGGCTATGTGTCAGAAAAAAAGACACTTACCCCACCAAAGCCATTACCTGCAGCGCCTATTTCGGAAAGTTTTACCCTTAAACCTAAGGCGCCAACGAGCTTCCCAATTATCATTAAAACCAAGCCTAAAGGCGCACAAGTTGTTCTTGATAAGGTAAAGATCAAGGTACGCACACCCTTTAAAGCTAAG
Source organism: uncultured Myxococcales bacterium (assembly GCA_937146725.1). Lineage (GTDB taxonomy): Bacteria > Myxococcota_A > Bradymonadia > UBA7976 > VGTA01 > CAKZRU01. Next base: position 2,869 of record CAKZRU010000135.1, on the reverse strand, counting down.
GTTAAGCCTGGATCACATGAAATTACCTTTTCACTAGAAGGGTACGAGGACTTTACCCAAACCTTTAGTACTCCTGCCCAAGAAGAAACCATTTCCCTAAATGTGACACTCAAGAAGCTTGCACCTAAAGTCGAAGCTAAGCCAGAGCCAAAACCCGACTTAAAACCTGTACCTAAAATTGAGCCTAAGCCTAGCGTACAACCGGCTTTGAGCAATACCGTTCCGCCTCGTCCACCTCTTTTAGCGTCTAATTGGAGTGGAGCAGCATTGGCTACCGGTGCCGTGATGACCGGTGTGGGTGCATGGTTATTATCTGTACATGGTGAAATCATTTGTAATGATGGCCGAACTCGTAAAACCTGCCCTGAAATCTATAATACTAAAATTGCTGCGGGAACTCTTTTAAGCATGGGTACGGCGGCGATTGGCGCGAGCATCATCACCTTATTGATTCGTTCAGAGTGGCCTCAAAGTTCAGTGAAAAGCTCTGTCAAACCACAAGCCCAAAACTTTATGCCAAGCATTACCCCCACTCAAGGTGGCGCAAACGCATCATTCAGCTTTAGCTTTTAAGACTATTGAGTGATCGTTCACCAAAGAACAGCAAAGTTTGCGTATCTCACCCTTAGTTAATCCGATTCACAGCCTAAATAGTGTAAATCTTGTACTGCTTGCTGAGACTCGGAAATACTCCAAATCCCTCGGCCTTGCCAACCATAGCTAAGTGCTTCCCCTTGAGGCTCACTTAAGGGCCCAAGTAGCACTAAATTCGGTTCGGTTGTTGGCAGTTCATCAAAGGCATATGGCCGAGTAAAATCATATTCATAAATTCCTGTATAGACTCGTACTAATAAATGATCACCTTGTGGACTCAAGTCAGTAGCGGTGATCTTTTGACCATGTTCCACCGGAATACCAGGTGCTTGAAATTCGGTGACAAGTCTGGCCTGTAAGCGATATTCACTAGACTGATAAGCTTGTTCTAGTTCACTCGCTGACAGCTGAAGTTGCCAAACTCGCGAAGCTTGCCCCTGTATCTTTTCAAACAGCCATACACTTTGTCCTTCATGGTGAACACTTAAAGCTTCTATATCAGCAGGCCCGTCTTCAAGACGAAAGGAAATCTTAAGAACATCACCACCGGTGGTTAATAAGTGCTTATTAATTGGATCAAACGTCAAGCCAGTAGGTGGTTCCGGAAAAATATAGAGTGATAAGTAATCACGATGTGCCTGATTATCACCCACATCACCTAACCAAAGACAGGAGCGATCAAGATGAGGACAGCGAGCAACATCAATATCTTCTAGATCTTGGCTCTGATCATCAATCACCATTTCCCCAAGAACTTGACCTTGATCAGACAGAGCAAAGACCCGAGTTTGATCACCCGAATCATTATGACTCCACAAACTATGTGCCGAAATCTGACTAAAGGCCAAACCGGAAGCTTCGGGTAAGCGATGCTCAGACAAAGTATATGCTTCTAAACTGGTTGTATATACCTCACATATTTGATTTACAGCCAATTCAGTTCCGGCCATATCTCCGGCTTGCATATTTCCGGATTGCTCTCCTTGATCAGCCGATATTGTCAGATCTAAAGAAGGTTGTTCCATATCCGCATCGTTACGAACGCTCATATCAACCGATAAGTCGAAAGTATTTAAGTCTTCACCTTGATCATCACAGGCCAATAAACAGCCGTTAAAAATCGCTAACAAACCAAAATAAGCAATACCTGCTGATGGCTTGCCATATGCTCGGGATTTTCGGATCATCATATGCTTAAAGCCTCTAAAATCTCATCAGTATACCAATACATCAAACGATCAAGTGACCAGCCATCCAAGCCTTCCATATTGATGTCTGAAATCAGATCTAGCAAATATTGTTCTTGTTCTAGGTAAGACCCTTGAATCGCAAGTAGCCTTAAGACTTTTTTAATTCGATGATCAATCGCAATCTTATGACTAAATCTAGGATCTGCTAAATCCATCATAATATTTCGTGCATATTTATCACCAATCCCCATGAAAACCTTAAGTTGCTTGCAGATTTCCGTTTCATTTTGTCTTGCCATAATCTCTTGTCCCAAAGTGACGACTCCACCTTTGGCACGTATCTTTTCAAAGTTATGATTAAGATATTTAGCTTTTCTATCGGGCATCCTAATTTTAGCCGCTCTACACACATTAATTAAGCGTTGTTTTCTATCTTCATCAGTCAATAAGTCGAGAGCTTCATAAGTGATCTGTTGGTAGTTTTCTTGATTGCCAATCAGACCATGCCAGCCTCTAGAATTACCCCAAGTTGCAAAAGAGACTAAAAGCTCATGCCATAACCAATCGGGCTTTGCTCGAAGGCGCTGCCCCTGCTCTTTCAGCTTGCTCAGCTTGTCTTGCTCTGTGGAATAAAGCCGAGTGATCACTTTAATGAGTTTTTGACGCATGAATATGACTTTCTTGGGGTTGTTAGATTTCTTTGAGTTGAAATAAATATGAACTTGCTAAGTTAATGGCCTAGATGCTTCGGGAACTCTAGTATGAACATGATTAATATTGGGATCCGGTACAAGCTGTAGCCAAGATTTAAGAAATTAATATTTAAGCCATTAACGACTCTAATTCTCATTCAAGGAGCTCATCCAAATGGCCTATCAACAACTATTAAATCACTTTGACCAGATTCTAAAGTCACTCCCTCAGCAATTTGACAGCCACCAGTTTATCAATGCCTTAAAAGCCACATACACCACAGACTACCATAAAGCACTTAAACAGTACCAAGACCATGCCGAACGCACAGTACATGCTCGTATTGCCAAGGATCTAAAGCGCTTAGGCAAAGCTAGGCAGATTGACAATGT
>CAKZRU010000134.1 GCA_937146725.1 uncultured Myxococcales bacterium | reverse complement strand
GATCTTGATCAGCTTCCAGATCTACAATACAACGCCGATCAACACAGGTGAGTCCAAGCTCACAATCACTGTTAACTTGGCATTCAATCAGTGTGCAACGTCGGGTAAGTGAGTCACAAAAACTAGATACAGGACAGCTCTCATCCGAACGACATTCACAAATGCCACCATCGCAGTCTTCAACCAAAACCTCACTTTCATAAGAAACACAGCTTCCTTGATTACAGCGTTGTTGAGGGGGACAATCACTATTAACTTCACAAGCAACAGTCGTCTCTGTTTTGGGCAATGGTTCATCACAAGCACTTAATAAAAATAGATAGACCAGCGACAGGAATGAGCATAAAATACGATTCAAATTGAACATAGAAAGCATAAGTATGCCAAACTCTTTCTTATTAGTAGGCGATCGGTTTATAAAGGATAAACTTAGGACGAGTCAGATGTTATTCTATGCTAATATTTCACAAAATATGCTACTTTTAAAAGCTGATCCACAAAGAGGATAAATTAAAAGCGACATAAAAGATGAAAGATCAATACATAGATGAGACCCACAGCAAGTGGGGACGCACTCAAAGCTACACAATTGCGACCCAGCGTACTCAAAAATATACAGCTGATGATTGGGCAAGAATTAAAGCCGATGCACAGCGGATTTATCAGGGCTTTTATGCCTGCCAAACAATGCCTTTGAACTCTGTACAAGTCGCTGATTGGGTGAAGGAATGGCAACAGCACCTAGATCAAAACTTTTATCCTTGTAATGATACAATGCTTAGACAGCTCGCAGAGCTATATGAGCAAGATCCACGCTATGCTAAAAATATTGATAAGGTGGGCGGTCAAGGTACTGCCGAGTTTATGAGCAAGGCGATTCGTTTTCATAGGTCTTGATGAAAACTCTTGATGAAAACTCTGTCGATAAAAGCTAAAATTTAAAGCTTAAGCTCGATTTAACCAAAGCCCATGAAAGCCAAAAGGCACTCTTGTGGGAAGTAAAACTCTGGCAATAGGGCCTTTGGCTAGTTTTTGGGCATTAAAGACCAAAACTTCGCTTTTAGCACTTTGACGGTTGTACACTACAGAGATGAGCCAACCTTCATCCTCACCCGCATTGGGACTAGCAGGAATAAAGAGGGCCTCATCAGGCTGTACCGCTTCACCCAAGCTCCAATGATCAACCTGACCTAGCTCTCGATCATGCTTGTAAATACCTTTGGGATGCATGGGGTAGTCAGGACTGGCAGGAGAGAGCATTAGACCATAATTAAAACGGTGTTTTTGACCTTGTAGTCGGCGATCAATCATGGGGAACTCACAAGGGAGTTCATGGATTTGTGCTTCTTGAACTTGCTGATTCATCAAGTTAATGCGCCACTGCCAAGCTTGGGGCAAATCTCCACGGGTAAAAAAGTCATCGCCCTCTTTAGGAAGAATGCGACAGCTTTCAATCACGACTTCATCACCTTCTTCGTAGGCATTAAAGCTATGGAAGGTTGCGCCTGGCTCAACATCAAACCATTGAGTTTCACTGAGGCTACCCGTACGAGGCATCAAGCCGATTCTAGCGCCAAGTTCAGGTGACCACTTAAAGGGATCACCACCCGACAGAATATCTAGATTAATCATCAGCGGAAACTCAAAAAGCACCACATAATTTTCGGTCAGCTGAAAATCATGCATGAAGTACATACCCGATAAAGGCATGCTTTCTTGCTTTTGAAGAGTGCCCTCAGCATCCACCATGGAAACGGTTAACTGTGCCGGTACCTGTTGTACACCAATAAACCAGAGTTCACCGGTGATCGGATCAATTTTGGGGTGAGCGCACATTGGGCTTTCTAGGGCACCACCAAAATCATAAAAGTCCATCGACTCTAAGGTATTAGGAGAAAGCTCAAAGGGCGGACTTACTTCATAAAGTGCCAAAAGCTTTTGGTGATGATAAACTAAACTAGTGTTTGCGCGATGTGCACCTAAACCATGTGCTTCATCCCTAGAGGCTGGTGTATTGGCCCAGCGATTATGATAACGCTTGGCCTTGCCTTTTTCAAAGTGAATCCCATGGATCATCCCATCCCCAAAAAACCAAAAAAGCGGGTCTTCATGCTTGGGATTAGAGCCATTTCTTAGCAAGGTTCCGTTAAGTTCTGGCGGAAGCTGACCAATGACTTCAAGATCTTCAACATCGATTTCTTCGGTGATCGGTGCATAATTGCCCTTTAGCCACCAATCCTTTTCTTGGATACCTCCTAAAAAGGGCATAAGCTCACTAGGCTCTAAGCCCAGATTAGCTACAAATTCCAAGTCAGCTTGATCAGCTTCGCCACAGGCACTAAAAGCACTTGCGCCAATTCCTAAACGAGCCAACTTTCCAACATTTAACCATGGCCATGTATGAGCAACTAATGCCGATTGTCCAAGTGCAGATATAAAATCTCGACGAGATTTTTGCATGTTTACCTCTCTTCGAAAAATTTTTGAACGTTTTGCATATGATTAATCTGTCATAAGACTTTCAAGTCAATTAACAGCTTTCAGAGGTAAATATACTGATTAGAACTGATATTAATAGACTTTTTTGATCCAAAATTGATATTTATAACAAATGTTATAAAAAGTGATATACCCTGCTTATGATTTGAGCTCAAGCATAATTTCCAATTCTAAAAGCGTTATGCACAGGGCTGATGACTTGAACTTTGTTGAGAGCGAAGTGAGACCAAAGTATGCGCCAAAGCATCATGTAAGCTTTAAGCAAGTCTTATTCTTATGGAGCCTATTGATCTACTATGCCTAAAAATACAAACTTTCCACAAACACGCATCAAAAAGCCTGAACCTGAGCTAGAAACTGATTTGGATAATTGGGTAATTTGGGCAGCTTGGGCTGATCGAATTACCTTTGAGGAGATCTTTGAGCGTACCGGTCTTAAGGAAAATGAGGTGATTGCTAGAATGCGTGCAACCCTTAAGCCCGGAAGTTTTAGACTTTGGCGTAAACGCGTGCACCAAAAAGTAAGCATCAAGCATAGGAAGCGCTTTGTTCTTGAAAGACGAGCAGAGCAAGAATATGGGCTAAATGCTTTGCATTACCAATCTATGGCTGAACTTAATGCAGACTTAGAAGCGGAGAATGAGAACTAGTGGTTTGAATCAGTACAGATGAACTCAAAGATCGCGGACTTTGAGTCGTTTCATTTAAATCTCAATCAATATCTTAGTCAGATGTCCTTAGTTTGAGCTTGTTTGCGTACTTTCACTTAGTCTTAAATATACAATTACTCCTGACATAGCGGTGAGGAAAGCGATCAGTAAGCTAGCGTTGACCAAGCCAAAATAATCGGCAACAAGGCCGGCAACCAAAGCCCCAAAGGCATAGCCTAAATCCCGCCATAGACGATAAATACCTATGGCCGATGCTCTCCATGAGGGCTGAGCGACATCCCCGATGACGGCCAATAAAGTAGGATAAACCATCGCAGTCCCTAAACCAAGACAGGTTGAGCCTGTGGCAAAGCCCTTAAAGGTTGAGCTAAGGGCAATACCAAGAATTCCTAAAGCCTGTAGCCACATGCCCCATACAATTAATCCCTTTCTTCCAAACTTGTCGGATAAACCACCCATAAATAACTGACCGATGCCCCATACTGCTGGATAAATTGCAGTCAGTATACCAATCGATTCCAACGTCTGATTAGCTTGGGCAAAAAGAAGAGGAAATAAGCCCCATGCCATGCCATCATTCAGATTATTAAACAGGCCTGCTTGGCAAATCGAAGATAGATTTTTATCTTTAAAACTAGTGTGCAGTATAAGCTCTTTTGAACTGAATTGTGGTTCATCGCTTGAAGCCGGTGTTTGCTTTTGTTCGAGTTCGGCAAACTGCTTGGTTTCTTTCACCAAAAAAAGCGAAAGTAGACCTCCAAACAGGATCAAAGCAATCCCAAGATAAAAAGGCTGTGGCCTTAAGGCATATTCGGCTGCAATATAACTTGTTCCTAAGGCGGATAAAGCCACAGAAAAATACCCAGCACATTCATTGATCCCCAAGGCAAACCCTCTATTTTTAGGTCCGGCAAGATCAATTTTCATGATGACTGTACTCGACCATGTCAGTCCTTGACTAATCCCTAACAAAATATTGGCGAGTAGAATCAGTGACCAAGAGTTTGCCCACATCAGTAAAAAAGGGATAGGTATGGAGATGAACCAACCAAGCAATAGGGTTTTTTTACGCCCATATTGGTCAGCCCAGCGACCGGCCACATAGTTAGTCATCGCCTTACTGATTCCAAAAAGTGCAATAAAAGAAAGAATCGCACTGTGGGCTGTCAGTTGGAAATCTTGCTCAGCAATCTGAGGCAAGATACTGCGCTCCATACCAACCATACCACCCACAAAGGCATTAACGAGCACTAAGAGTAAAAACTGTCCAAGATTTTCTTTTAGGCCTAAACGTGGTGGTTGTGTTTGGAGCATACGTTGTCCTTATGTCTTTTGTTTGGTGAGATCAGATACTTTTAAAAAGAATGAAGCTTCTTTTAAAGTGATTGAAACGGATTGGACAAAGGTTTTTTAGTGAGTCTACTTCTTTTACTTACAACTAAACCAGCAACCAAACTAAGCGAGCTTTCGTTTTTCTCGGCTAAAAAATAGCAGAGGAACCACAAACAGAGTCAAAAGCTCTAAGCACATGCCTCCAAATGAGGGCAAGGCCATAGGTCGCATTAAATCCGACCCTCGACCTGTACTCATAATGACCGGTAATAAGGCAATCAAGGTGGTTGCTGTGGTCATCAAACAGGGAATAAGCCGAGCGCTAGCCTCTTGGATCACTAGGGTCTTAAGTTGAGTGACCTCAGTAACAGCTTCATGACTTAAGCGCTGTTCTAAGGCGGATGCCATGACCACTCCATCATCGGTTGCAATCCCCAACAAGGCAATCATACCTACCCAAACCGCAACCGATAGATTGACCTGCTCAATTTGAAAGAGGTTTCTTAAATCAAACCCAAATATACTCACATTCAAAAACCATGGCTGTTGATATAACCATAAAAGCGTAAAGGCTCCTGATAAAGCGACTAAAACTCCAGCATAGATCATAGCAATCGTCGATTTGTGCCTAAATTGAATCCCTAAAACGATTAAAATAAGTAAGAAAGCAACGGGAACCAGCAGCTTAAGTGAAGCATTGCTTCGCTCTTGGCTTTTATACTGACCTTCCGGTGATATAAGAATTCCGGTTAAAGGGGCAGAGCTTATCAGTGCCTTCTCGGTTGATACTTGATTGGTTGAAACTTGATTGTCTTGTTGGGATTGAGCCAGAGCTTGCTGACTTTGCTGACGTAGATAAGCAATCTTATCGAGTACAGCTTCCATGACTTGAGAAGCACTACGCTTTTCTTGAGCTCTTAAGCCAAAGGTCAGATAGGTGGTCAGTTGGCCATCTTCTGCCTTAATCACTTGGGGGCCATGAATATATTTGAGGTCACTTAGCAAGGATAAGGGAATGGTATCACCCCTTTTGTTGATTGCGACCGGTAACTCTTTGAGCGCAGCGATTGACTCTCTATATTGTCGGCTACCTCTGACTCTTATCTCAAAGCGTTGACGACCCAAAAGCATAGTTCCGGCTTGCTCTCCTGCTAAGGCTTGACTCAGTGCTTGCTGTGCTTGAGTCACTGTCAATCCATACTGAAGCAATGCATCTCGTTTTACATGAAACTCTAAGTATGGTTTCCCTACAATTTTTTCAGCAAAAACACTTTCGGGCTGAATCCCTTTAACCTGCTTGATAAGTTTTTCTAGATAAGCACCTGCCTGCTCTAAGCGTTCAAGCGACTCTCCTTGTAGCTTTAATCCCATAGGTGCACGCATCCCACTTTGGAGCATGACTTGACGCGTTTGAATGGGCATAAGAAGGGGCGCACTGGTTAAGCCTGGACGTTGAGCGACTTTAATGATTTCAGACCAAATATCGGCTGGACTTTTAATATGATCTCGCCACAGTCTCTTTCTTTCGCCTTTGGGCGTGATTTCATATTCTGAAATGTAGCAGATCAATACCTCAAACATGGAAACCGGAGCAGGGTCTAAGGCGCTTTCTGCACGCCCAAGCTTGCCAACCGCTTGCTTGACTTCGGGAATGGCTTCTAAATCGGCATCAAGCCGTCGTAAAACCCTTAAAGCCTCTCCAAAAGACGCATGTGGCATAAGCGTAGGCATATAAATAAACTCCCCCTCATCAAAGGCGGGCATAAACTCACTGCCCAAGCCCGGGAATAGCTTATGGAGAGTTACTGAGGTTTTCTGCTCTACTCCCAACCAGCATAAGGCACCAAAAAACACTGTAATCAGCGGAAGACTTAAGGCTAAGAGTGGTCGATGTAAGGCCCAAGATAAGACCGTAGAATAGCTTCGGATAAAGAAAAACAGAGGCAATAAAAAGGCCATGATAATGACAAAAAGATTTACCCAAGCTTGAAAGCTACCGGCTTCATGGCCTAGTGGTGTCCAAGAGCAGGATAAAAAGTAGATTAAGACAAGAAAGATACAGAGTTGAAAGAGCTTCATTAGCCATATCGGAAACTCTACACAACTTGAGAAACGATCCAGTAGATGGCTTGATTTGATGGGTAAGCTGCTTGAGTTATTTGTGTGCCATACAAAGCTGATGAGAACAGGCAGAACGGTAAGTGCCAAGATTAATGCGCTTAAAAGGGCAAAGCTTTTTGTCTGTGCCAAGGGATGAAATAATTTACCCTCAGCAGCCCCCAAGGCAAAAACCGGAAGAAAGGAAAGCAAGGTGGTAAAGGCACTTGTGGTAATCGCCGGAGCCACCTCACCGACAGCAAACTTAATTTTATTGATCGAATTCCAAGTCGCCAAGCGCTTATTGTGATATGCCCGATGGATTCTCTCCACTAAAATAATTCCCATATCTACCATAGTCCCAATCGCAATCGCTATTCCGGCTAAGGACATCATATTTGCCTGAATATTAAAGAGCCACATCAGCAAAAAAGTGAGCGCAAGCGCTAAGGGTAAAATCAAGGAGATTAAAAAAGCACTAGAAAGACTACCCAAAAAAGCTAAAACCACAATTAAGGTAATTAAGAGCTGTTGACTTAAGGCGGAAGAAAGTGTGGCTAAGGTTTCATTGATGAGTTGAGAGCGATCATAAATGCTTCTGAGTTGAACTTGAACTTGAGTACCAGAACTCAGGCGCTTGTGGGGCAAGGCCAAATTAAGATCTTTAATCGCCTTTTTTAGGTTTTTGATCACAGTGAGTGGGTTGGCATGACTACGGGTCACCACGATGCCACCTACGCTTTCTGCACCTCCAATATCAAGGGCACCTCTACGCAAGGCGGGTGCCGCAAAAATATGGGCGACCTCACCTAAGCTTAAGCGCTTATCCAGACTTGCAGGAATGATGGCTTTGTTTAAATCTTCAATACTTTTGACCTGTCCAACGCCCCTAATAAGATGCTCGACTTGATTAATTTCAAAGGAACGTGCCCCCACATCTAAGTTACTTGCTTTAGCCGCACTCACTAGATCTGATAAAGTTAATTGATATTGAGCTAGTTTTTGTGGGTCAGCTTCGATCACATATTCTTTAACATACCCACCAATACTTGCGACTTCTGCGACACCTTCGACTTTTTCAAGAGCAAAACGCACTTGCCAATCTTGAATCGTTCTGAGTTCTTCTAAATCCCAAGCATTAGTGACTTCTCCCTGCGCATCAATCCCCTCTAAAACATACCAAAAGACCTGTCCCAAGGCGGTTGCATCTGGCCCAAGTTGAGGCTTAACCCCTTGGGGTAAGCTTGCGGCAGGTAAGGAGGCTAAAGTTTCTAGCAAGCGAGTTCGGGCCCATTCTTCACTTTTATCTTCTTCAAAGATGACATAAATGCTTGAGAAGCCAAAAAGAGAAGAGCTTCTCAGCGTTTTTACGCCCGATAAACCAAGTAATTGGGTTGTCAGTGGATAAGTGATTTGATCTTCGATTTCCTTGGGTGAGCGTCCCGGCCATTCAGTGAGTAAGATCTGCTGATTCTCACCTAAGTTGGGAATTGCTGCTACCGAAATAGGATGCCTTAAAGGGTGTGTTGTAGAGTCTTGAGTGAGCAAGTGATCAAAGGGCTGAACCAATACTGACAACAGTAAGGTAAGGGCTACAAAACTGAGTACGATAAAGCGTTGACGTAATATATAGCTGATCAAAACTGACCAAAAGGAAATTGGTCTATACAAACCATTCGCATCTAAGTCACTTAAGTCATCTAAGTTATCTAAGTCATTTTTTTTTGTTGGGCGATCATTGGGCTGACTCATATTGGTACCTTACTGCTTAAGAAGAAGTTCTTGAGTGGCAAACTCTTGTTGAATCGTGCCACAGCGTCGCATTTGGGACCCAAAGTAGGCATTATCAATGGTCTTGCTTTTTTGTAGCCATGCCCCTCCGGTATTATCAAAAGCCATCGGGCAGAATGCCTCATAAATCGTATAAGAAGCTGGATTACCAAAGGTGAGCAGTAAGGCTTTGGTTGTATTGCTTAAGTGCTTAAAAGTATTACGATATTCAGAGATAGACTGCTGCGTAATGAAGGGCTCTAAATCATGAAGAATTAGCATCTGCATTTCTTGCAGCTGATGATCAGGATGATCAGTTGGTTTAGAATCTAAAAGCAAGTCGGTTGGGATAGGCGGGGGAACTGACGTATTCATCTTTTTGATTAGAGAGTTTAATTCCCTAAGCCAACTTTGAGCTTTTTCTTGGGCTAAATCAGCCTGATCTGCCGCCAAAGCTTCTTGTAAAGCGAGATAGTACTCTAAATGAAGATTAACAAGATCTTGCTGGGCTTGATTGAGTTCGGTCTGCTGTAATCTTGACCTTATTGAGAGAGCTTCAGTATCTGAATGATTGATCTGTTTTTGGGCAGTGAGTTTCTTTGCTAATGTACTTAGGCTGAATAAGCCCCTAATTTGTGATTCGGAGTCGAGTACAAATGCTCCCCTACTGACGACCTGCTCTCCACGACTAAGACCGGAAATAACAGGATAGTAGGCACCTCTTTTTTTACCCAAAATAACCGGTCGAGCTTCATAAATATGTTCTTGATTTGAGTTTGTTTTAACCACATAAACCAAGGATTGATCCCCAGCAAATAAGGGGGCAGAATCCGGAATGACTAAACTTAACTCCGTAGGTTTTAAAGAGCCTAAAGACGAGGTAAAGACCACCATACCCGGTAACAACAAAGGCTGACTCTTTTGAGTAGATTCCAAAGAAGCCGAGAGGGCCTTAGGATTCACTGTTAAACGAGCCAAGGCAAAGCGTC
>CAKZRU010000133.1 GCA_937146725.1 uncultured Myxococcales bacterium | reverse complement strand
ATCCCGCAATCTTCATCAGCATCACTGACCATAGAGATCACTTCAACCGCCAATCCACTACTTCCGGTCTCTGGTAAGTTAATACTTAAATTGGGGCGTCCTTCCCCACAAGCGGTTGCCGAAACAACATGAATAAAGCTTTCAGATACGGCCTCTTGTGTGTCGGTGACAAGGACTTCAAAGTGGTAGTCACCTGAAACATCAGGCGTAAATAAGGGAGTCACCGAATCACTGAGCTGTAGTTCTGCAATACTTGTGGCCGGTCTAGAAATCATTCGCCACTGATAACTAAGGTCATAGGCACTTAGGGGAACTGCAAATGGAGCATTACCCACCATAACACTGGTCATTTCATCATCAACTTCTGTAGTGATACAGGCTGCAGTAAAATCGGGGTCCTGAGCGACTGCATAGAGTTGTACCAAAGAATTAACCCCCGGTTCAGCCGGATGTTGCTTCACTTCCTCGATCACAGGCTTTTGAGCACCACAAGGACCTGCTTCAACAGTCGCATAAACCTCGGCACTACCGACGGCACTCGTTTTTACCTTTAAAGCAAACTCATAGGTACCTGGAACATCAGGAATAAGGTCAGGTGTCATTGTTTCTGCGTCAATGAGCATACTTTCACTTCCAAGTGGAGTAGAAAGCAAGCGCCATTCAAAACTTAAATCCTCTGCATCTCCGGTTGGATTGATACTTTCAGATCCACTTAGGGTGAACCATGCACCAACCGTGACTGCTTCTTCAGGAGCGGTGATGACTGCAGTAGGTGGTTTAGGATCATCTTCACAGCCTATAAAAACAATCGAGGTAAATAGTAGTAGGGATATACTTAAATAGGAGGGTTTTAGTACTTGAAGCATAGTCACAATCTATCTTTCTGAAAAGCCAAGTAGACAGGTAAACTGACAACCGATTAGCTCAAGTGAATGATATCGAATGAATTGAGCTAATGTTCATCATTAGACTACCTAGGCTTTGGAAAATAGCAAAGGTCTTGCTTGTAAAGTGCTTGAAAACTTTAAATCGGTTAAATCTCGTAATCCTCTTAAGCCTCATTTTTGATGAGGTAAGAGAAAATCTAACCTGCTTAATTCTTTTATATTACCGAATTTTAACCTATGGTTTGATAGCTTATTACTTGAATTGACTTCGCCGAGTCTAGCTTGGCTGATTGCGAGAATGATATGTCATCTTCTGAACCGGGACGCATGATTGAGGGTGCGTCACCAAGACTTTATAACTCTGATTTAGCACCAACCACCGAGGTGGGACGAAATTGGAGTTGGCTTAATATTGCTGCTTTATGGGTGGGCATGGTGGTTTGTGTGCCGACCTATATGCTTGCCGGTGGTATGGTAAGTGCTGGTATGAATTGGTGGCAGGCGGTGATGACTGTATTTTTGGGAAATCTCATCATCCTAGTACCCATGGTGCTTATCGGTCATGCAGGAACCAAACATGGGGTACCTTTTCCGGTACTTTTACGTTCGTCCTTTGGCACGGTTGGCGCCAATATTCCTTCCTTGCTTCGAGGCTTAGTCGCCTGTGGCTGGTTTGGGATTCAAACTTGGATTGGCGGTAATGCTATTTACACTTTGCTCAATGTTGCCACCGATAATGCTGTGGTCAGTGAGCCCATTGCGTGGTTAGGCATTAACTTTGCTCAATTTATGTGTTTTATCGCTTTTTGGGCGGTGCATGTATGGTTTATCGCTAAAGGTACTGACTCCATTCGTTGGTTAGAAACCTATGCAGCGCCCTTCTTGATTGCCATGGGACTATTGTTGTTAGGCTGGGCTTATGTGCAAGCTGATGGTTTTGGTCAAATGCTTTCCACACCTTCTCAATTTACTGAGGGAGGCCCCAAAGAAGGACAATTTTGGTCGGTTTTCATTCCACAATTAACCGCAATGGTTGGCTTTTGGGCCACTCTTGCCCTAAATATTCCTGATTTTACCCGTTATGCCGCAAGCCAAGAGGATCAACTCAAGGGTCAAGCTCTTGGACTTCCGCCCACCATGGCTTTATTTGCTTTTATTGGAGTCGCTGTTACCTCGGCAACCGTAGTGATTTATGGCAAACCCATTGCTGACCCGGTTGAGTTGATGGGACAAATGGGTGGGAGCGCTGTAGTAATTGCCCTCTTTGTCTTAGCAGTGGCTACCTTAACAACCAATCTTGCCGCTAATGTCGTAGCGCCTGCTAATGGTTTTGCGAATCTTAACCCAGAAAAAATCTCTTTTAAGATGGGTGGCTTTATTACTGCAGGCTTAGGAGTCGCCATTTTTCCATGGAAGCTACTGAGCGGTGGTGCTTATGTTTTTACTTGGCTCATTGGATATTCAGCCTTGCTTGGACCCATTGCCGGTATTTTGATTGCTGACTACTTTTTTGTGCGTAAAACCGAGCTTAACGTCGATGAATTGTTCAAAGCCGACGGGGAATATAGCTTTAACAATGGTTGGAACCCAATTGCTGTTTTAAGTTTAGTTTTAGCGGTTTTACCCAATGTTCCGGGCTTTTTATTTCAGATCAAGGCGATTGAGTCCGTTCCTGAGATCTTTAATCAAATCTACAGTCAAGCATGGTTTGTGGGTGTGTTTATTTCAATGCTTGTTTACATTCCTTTAATGAAAAAACATTTAGCCAAAGGTTAATCATAAGCATTTAGTCAAGAATCGGTAGTCGTTTTTTACGCCAAGACTTGGCAGGGCTAAACTGTATTATAGCTTTGACTTGAGGGTCAACAAGCTTGCTTCGGCTCTTGTTCCAATTCTTAAAGGAGGTCCCCAATAGCCGGTTCCGGGGTTAACATAAAGCTTCATTTGCTTAAGATGATATAGGCCAACATTGTAGGGTTGATCCAAGTAAATTAAAAAATTAAAGGGAAAGATTTGACCGGCATGAGTGTGACCTGAAAGCTGTAAATGAATCCCAGCTTCTGCAGCTTCTGGCGCAGCTTTGGGCTGATGTGCTAACAAAAGGGTATAGCTGTTTGCGGGTAAATCTTTCATCGCCTGTTCAAGTGAGGCTCGACGATGCGAGCTAAACTTATGGGCATCCCAATCCTCAACGCCAATCACCGAAAGACAAGCACTGCCGACATGAATATTTACATGTTCATTTTCTAAAACTCGGCCACCTTCACTTGTGATAAAGTTGACCCAGCTTTGTCCTCCCGAAATATATTCATGATTACCGGTAATGAGTAATAAGCCGTGCTTTGCGTATTGAGTAAGGCTTAAGAATTCTTTCACCTCATCTCCCAAAAAACGAACTTCGCCATCAACAAGATCTCCGGTCATCACAATTAGATCGGCTTGCACATCTTGGCAGATTTGGTGGAGTTTGCGAACAAATCGGCGACCTAAAGTAGGGCCTATGTGAACATCACTGAGTTGCAAAATCTTAAAACCGTCTAAATCTTGGCCAATATGCTCATCATCAATCTCTATGTTTTTAAGTAAGGGGGTCCTCGAAGCGTTCCACACTCCATACAACAAGCCGATGTGTACACTTGCTAAGCTCAATATGCTTAAACTCTGGCTTAATGGCTTTGAGTTTAGGTCTAAGGCACTGAGTAACAGTTCGATGAGGTGTAAAGGGCCTGCGTAAAAAAGAATCAGCGTTAAATACCCCATCCATACGCCACTAAGCCAGCCCAGAGGTCGAGCCCAACGAACGGAAACAACCTTGGCCACAAAAAAATAGACCAAAAGCATAAGCGCACTCAAGGCAAAGCCTAATGGATGAGCAATCAGCCTAAAAATATCGATAAATAGAGCAAGCTCTAAACGCTCAAAAAGGCTTAATAATCGACCTAAAGTATACGAACTTAGCCCATAAGAAATCAGGCTTGTGACTAAAAAAAATATCGTTTGGAGATGAATCGGCATAATACTTACCCTCAAGTTAGAGGTGTTGTTTCAGTTTTATTTGGGGTTAAGGGATTGTTGAGCTAAGGCCTTGCTTCATATAATCGTTCATAGCCTTGATATAATCCATCATTCCATTTCAATATAAAAGGCGCGGCATTTTGAGCACGTTCCTCTGAGATTAGGCCTTCTTTAACCAAGCGCTCAAACACCTCAACCATACGTTTTTTCCACCAAGTAAACTTGGGTGAATATCCTCGCTTTTTCCACGCTTGTCCTCGCTTTGGTGAAACCTTCAGCATCGCCAAAAAGATCGCTTCTTCCGGACTTAGGTTTCGTGCATCTTTTTGAAAATAATACTGTGCCGCTGCTTGGATCCCAAAAACTTGCGGGCCAAACTCAATCATATTCAAATACAGCTCTAAAACTCTGCGCTTGCTCACGTGGTCGATGATTCGTGCCGAAATTAAGGCCTCTCTGATTTTGCGTGTCATGGTTTTGTCACGATCGAGAAAGAGGTTTTTAACTAACTGTTGGGTAATGGTTGAACCCCCATAAACAAAACGTCCTTCACGTAAATTGGTATTTAACGCCCGATTCAGTAGCGCTAAACTAAAGGCGCCCCCACGCCAAAAACCTGTTTCTTCGGTAAGATACATCGCACCACCAATATAGCTTGGTAGCTCAGAGATCGGTACAAAATCTTTAGTTTCAGGACCGACTTTAATCTTTTTCCCTTCAATAAACTTTGGATCGATCATATAGCTAAAGTCTTCATCTAGCCATTCCACACCTTGAATACGATATCGTCTATTGTGTTGGTAAACAGACTTCTTTTCTAAAGCACTTAGATCCATTTTTTCAAAACGACAACGTCTCAATAAGTTTTTGATCTTAAGCTTGAGTGGTGCAGAGATCTTTTTAGCTGTATGTTCTTTGTTGTGATCTTGCTTATGAGGATTTACTTTTGAATGATATTTAAGTTGAATATTGGGTTTAGCAAAGCCACTTAATTCAGTTTGACCAATAGGCCCAAGCAAAGCCGGGGGTAGCAAATCATATAGGTTTTGGCATGATGTTTTTTCGACTTTTAGGTTAAGATCTAAGTTAAAGTCCGAATTAAGAACAACTTTTGGACCTAGATCTATGAGCTGAGTCAAAAAGCGCTCACTAGATTGAAGATCTAAATCTGCATGAACCAAGTGCCCTTGATGACCTTGGAGTGCGATATGAAACTGGTCAAAGCCTAGGTTTTCAAAGTCCCTAGATGGCTTATGTTCTGAGGAGTAAGATGACTTAAGATGAGTTTTAATCGATGCAAAGGGCCAATTTAAGGTGGGTAATACACTTGTGGCTAAGCTCAGGCTTCTTAGCTGAGTTTCAACATCAATCAGTTTTGGTAAGAACTTGATTTTACCACTTGATAACGCTTTCAACTGAAACAAGGATGGTATTTGATGAGCAAATGAAGAATCTAAGTTCAAGTCATTCCAGTTTACAGAAAACTCGCTTAAAGTTTGATCCGTTAAGTTTCCAACTGCTTGAATATAGTTAGAGGATGCAGAATGAGAGGATGCAGAATCAGCTGTTAAAAAACGAGCTGTAAAATTAAGTGTGTCCACTTTTTGCTGACTTTGCTTGCGATGACTCCTATTTTGAGTCGCAGAGCTTAATAGCCCCTTAATTTGCATCCTAATTGGCTTAGTTACCGAAGGTATGAAGGTGGCCTGCGGTATAAAACTGATGTCCCCACCTAAAACTAATTCCTGCTTTTTAAAAAGGATTCTCCCTCCTTTATTCACCGTAAAGTCTTTGACATGGCTAAGCATGTTATTTGGACTTTGGTTTGCCAAGGCTTCTAGGTTTAAGGCTAAGTCAGACTGAAGCTCTAATGAATAAGGACGAATGCGTACTTTGCTTTGCTGTTGAGTCAGTGCGCTATGGAAAGAGATTTCACCACCAAGATGATTTAGCTTGGCATCAAGACCAATCACCAAAGGACTTTGATGCTTAGCTTGCCGATAGCTAGAATGAGCAGTAGCGCGTTTAGGGTTGTTAAGATCGATGCGTAAAACAATATGATTTAAGCTCAACTCATAGTTTTTAAGTTTAGTGAGAGCCTGCTGAATATTGTGCCATAAACCTTGGGTTGTTTGAGCAATAGACTGAACTTGTCGAAGAACCGCCTCTATTGTTGACCAATGCTTAGACTGATTGGCAAATGAGCTGGCTAGAACATCTTGCTCAAAGCTTTTGGGCCGAGTGACTTCTTGATGATGTCTCGACGAGTGTATCGCCTTAATCCAAACTTGAGCATGGTTTATCGAAATTTGACCGAGTCCAACAAAAGGCCATTGAGTACGTAAGTTTAATTCAGTACACAAAGTTTGGATTTCAGCTTGTACTTGCTGCTGTGGCAAGCGCATTCTAAGTTGGTAGGCGCACAAGCCTTTACCGGACCATTTGATCAAAGCAGTATCACTTTGAATATTTGCTTTTGCCAACTTTTCTTTGAGTTCATGGCTCAGTAGTTTCTCAGCTAATAATGATAGCGCTAAGTATAAGCAAACTAAAGCGAGCGCTAAACTCAAAATCCCTAAACATCGATTAATCACTCGCTGCATTTGGATACTTTATTAAAGACTTAAGCCTTTGAGGGCGACTTGGAGAGAGCCTTGGAGATTAAGGCGATTTCATCCAAAGTAAATCTTTCTCCACGAGCTTTAGGGTCGAGCCCTAAGTCAGTCAATAATTGCTCTGGGGTTTCATGAATTTGCTTAAGAGAGGCTCGAGCCATTTTACGACGCTGGGCAAACAGGGCTTTGACCACACGTCTAAAAGTTTTCAGGTCTCCCACATCAGCGGCCCACTCATCACGACGTTCCAAGACCATAACCGCTGAGGTCACCTTGGGCGGAGGAGAAAAGGCTTGGGGACTTACCTCAAACAATAAACTTGGATAAGTGAGTAAATGAGTCAACGCTGAAATAGATCCAGCCGCTCTTAATCCTGGTGCAGCGCAAACACGTTGCGCAAACTCAAGTTGCACTAAAAAACATGCCCTACGCCATGTTTGTGGATATTTAAGCAAAGCGAGTAGAATATCGCTTGATAAATAATAAGGCAGGTTTCCATAAACGATTAATTCCTGTCCTACTTCCTCAGACAATGCCGGCCAATCTAACTTGCGAATATCGCCTTGGCGAATGTCTACATGCTCAGCATAAGCCAATTCGGCTTGAGCGATTGGTGCTAGGTCTTCATCGTACTCCAAGGCGATGACACGCTGAGCCAAGTCTCCAAGACAATGGGTTAGAGTTCCGCACCCTGCTCCAATTTCAAAAATGACATCACCGGTTTTAAGTCCACCCGATTGAGCAATCTTAGGTGGGATGTTGGGGTCGACCAAGAAGTTTTGTCCCAAAGCCTTTTTAGCCCGTAATCCATGTTCTTTAAGAACTTGATAAGGGTTGGGTAATTGTGCCGGCCGAGTTGTCCGCTTAAGCATATTGTAATCCTTTGGGCAGCAACTTCCTATTAAAGCACCTTGTTGCCTTCCTGTTTGAGTTCATCATTATCTATTCCTTTAAATCCCTAGCCACCTCTAAACCCCTAGCCACCTCTAAACCCCTAGCCACCTCTAAACCCCTAGCCACCTCTAAACCCCTAGCCATCCCTATATCCCTAACGGCTCGACAAAATAGTCAACCGCCCATGAACTCATTGCATTTAACAAGTCATCATCGGCATGCGCTCCACGCTTTACATAAAGATTTGCCTGGGCATATGCGGCTGCCGCAATCATAGCTGCATTATCGGTACACCACTTTTTAGGCGGAATAAAGACCTGTCCTTCTAAAGCCTCAACAGCTGTTTGTAATTGCTCTCGTAAGCGTTGATTACAAGCGACACCACCTGAGACCACCAAGCGCAAAACTTGCTCTTGCTTCATTGCCTCAGTACAGCGGGTTACAAGCTGATGAACAGCGGCCGCTTGAAAGCTTGCTAATAAATCTTTTTGGTCTTGGCCTGTTGGTAATTTCCCGTGTTTTTTAATTTTAGTTAAAACCGCAGTTTTTAGGCCTGAAAATGAAAAATCTAGGGGGGCAGCTTTGATGTTGGGCAAAGTAAAGCGATGTGCATCATCTTGTCCACCCACCGCCTCTTTTTCAATCACCGGTCCTCCCGGATAGCCTAGGCCCAGCATTCTTGAGACTTTATCAAAAGCTTCTCCGGCGGCATCATCCTGTGTATTGGAAATAATCTTGATGTCATGGCTTGAATCGACTCGATAAATCGCTGTATGCCCACCGCTCACGACTAAAGCTAAAAAGGGATATTCCGGTACCTTTGGCTGTGCTTCGTTGGGTGCATGTAATGCTACAGCACTTAAGTGCCCTCGCAAATGATGTACAGGAATCAAAGGCTTTTGATGAACATAAGCTAAGGATTTGGCCACTTGCAAGCCCACCAACAAAGCGCCCACCAAACCTGGGCCTTGGGTAACAGCAATCGCATCAATATCCGCCCAAGTGACCTCGGCTTGTTTCAAAGCCTGATCAATCACCGGAATGACCTCTATCAAGTGATTTCTACTTGCAATTTCGGGAACAACTCCCCCCCATTTTGCATGGAGTTTCACCTGAGAATGAACAATGTCCGAGAGTACAATACGTCCCTCTTTAACAATGGCTGCAGCCGTTTCATCACAGCTACTTTCGATCGAAAGAATGATCAAGCTCAGCTCCAGTCTTAGCGCTTACGATTTCTTTTCAAAGTTTGAACTACATTGCGAATCTCTTGGGCTTGTTTACCACTAGAGAACTTGCGCAAATAATCCTCATAAAACTTAAGTGCTTCACTCTTTTTGCCTAAGCTTTGCAAGGCATTACCAATGAGAGGATAAATGACACCACTCTCATACAATGGTCCACCCACCTTGGTATTCCCGTAATTAGGGTCTAATTGCATGAGTTTTTGTAGGCGAGAAAGCGCATCACGATCTTGACCAAGCTCCATATGAACACTTGCCGATAGTAATAAACCGTACAGATTGCTAGGTTGTAAAGCTAATGCTTGATCAGCTAGCTGAGCGGCCTTGCGCCAATTAGAATCACCACCTTTGTTTTTAAGATCTTGTGCCTCTTTAAGAAGTTTAGCAACACGTTTTTTGTCTTGCTTTTTAAGCTTACGGCCTTTGGCATTGGTTTTACTTGAAACCACACCCACAGTTGGTGCAATCCCAACTTCTTGGGCAATATCGGACATGAATGAAGCACTGTTTTTAACTTCAATTTCCCATGATTCTGAAATTGGATTGGTGGTGTAAACCTCTGGGAGTTCGTTCAGTTCAAAGCGGTGCCAATTCGCATGAGCCGCAGCTGAATCAATGAGTTCAATCGGTTTCACTCGATCTTGCATCGCAAAGGCAACCCCAGCAATGATGGTAGCAATCAATAAGCCCCAAAACATTTTGGCCGAAGAGCTCATCGGTTGCTTTTCTAATGACTCGCCCCCAAATGGGTCAGCCGTTTCATCTAAGCCACCATTAAAGAAATCTTCTTCTTCTTCATCATAATCAAAGGCACCATCAAGACCAAACAAGGTAGAATAGGTTTCATCTGCTTGATCTGTATCCTCCGGTAGATCTGTTGGTACAGGAGGAGGAGTAAAGTCTAAATCTTCGCCATTGGTGGGCGCTGAATAAAGTTCAGCAAGTAAGTCTTGCCCTTCTTCGGGAATCTCATCTTCGTTAATGTCAGCAACCGGTGGAGGAAGTAGATCTTCATCAATAACGGGTGGAATATCAAAGTCAGCCTCGTCTGCTTGACCTTTGTCCTCAATCTCAAAAAACTGATCCTCTGAGGGAGCTTCTGAACTCCCTTGCGGATCCAAAAATACAGGTTCCGGCGCTGAATCTTCTTGTAGGATCTCTCTTACTTCGTAGATTAAACCTTCAAAGTACAGCTCGGTTAAAGACTGTAAAACGTCCAAGTCATCTTCGGGTGAAAGGTTGATGACCTCGATGGCTGTTTTTCGGCCATCAAAACGTTCCAAAAGCGCTTTTAATAGCTTTGATAAGGGTTCGGCTCGATCTTCAACGACTGCCGGATCTGCCCGAAAAACGGTCTCGAGAGGTGGCAGTTGCTCACACATTTTATTCCATTGGTCGACATGCTTTAGACCTACCGAGCGTAAATCTGCAAGACTCGATTGAATACGATTAGGACGAGGCGCTGCCTTAAAGTCAAACTCATATTGTCCATATTCCCAGGTCAACAAGCGATTAAGGGCTTCTCGTCCTTTCATATGGCTTAATTCAGCATCATGAAGAACACCTTCTTGGAACCAGAGTGACCCGGATTGTCCACGGTGTTCAATGGATAGACAACCGCTTCTTTTACTGACTTCGATGACTTGTAAAAGGTCCAGTAAGCCCATTTCTTCTAGACGACCAAAAAAGCGGTTACCCGCACCTTGCTCCATGCCTTTACGCTTACGCTTTTGTAAAAGAAGCTCAGCGCGATCTTTAAGTTCGGCCATATACACCGGACGTACCAAAACATCATCAGCACCTGCCGTTAAGCAATCTACACGCTTGGATTCATGATCAGTAATCATCATAAAAGGCGTGGCTTGGGTGGCAACTTCAGACTTGAGTCGTTGACACAGGTCAATGGCGCTTTCCACACCTAAGTTTAACTCACTTACGATTAAATCGGGTGGCGAGATTGCAATTAACTGTATCGCTCGATCTACAGTGGTGGCAATGGCTACCTCATATCCATATTTACGGAGTTGAACCTCCATAGAGTTTAGATTTTGTTGATTGGGATCGATCAGTAGTAAAGTTTGCTCCGCCATTGTAGCCCTCTAACTAAAATGAGTTAAGACATGTAAACAGATCATTGCTTATCAATGTTATTTGTTTCTAACTTGATTCTTACTCAAGGTCAAACCTTCATCACACTCAAATAAAGAACTTATTACAGAACCTTAAGTTTCATGGGCACAGCTTTGAGTTTATTATGAAGTAGGAATAATGAAAGAAAAGCAGCTGGGGCTGTCCAAGCATCGCTGGGATCCATGGTAAGTTGGATTTGAGGAAAGGGAGGTGAAAAACCCCATTGAATTTCATACCACATCACCCAAAAGGGCCATTGTACCCATGCAAGACCAACTTTATATAAACTCGCCCAATATGGATCGATGTTAATGGCGATCATCAAAAAAGCCATTGCTAATGCATTTAGGGTCATCAATATATAAGCCCAGCGAGAAAGCGAAGTGATTAGAGAGTTCTCAAACTCGGGTTTATTTAGTAATTTAGCGACAAAACACAGTAAGTAAACTTGGCATATCCACATCAAAACCGGAGTACAAGCTAAACTCGTAATATCCGAAAGCTTACCGGTCCAAAAACTTGGATAAGCATACTTAAAGTAATGGTCATTTACGCCCCATAAAAAAAGCAAGCACAAAAAGCTTGGTGAAGTGAGAAGCAAATGGCTTAAACGAGAATATGACTTTAGAGCAAGAGAGTGCCGAGTCATATAGGCCGTGTTCTATTTACGTTTTCGATTTGAGGTCTTACGACGACGACGTTCAGTAGGCTTAATCACCGGCTTAGACGGGATTAAAGTTCTTTTTTGACGAGTCGGGGTTTGTTCAGAACTCGCTTGGATTCGATTTTGTTGCACTTGCCATAAAGCTTCGATGTCATCCCATTCTTTGAATGAATCCAAGCTCATGGCAAGTCTAGTCTTTAAAATCAAAAGACTTTCGTAAGTGTTTCCGCCCTTTAATATACCTCTTGCTGTACTTTCTCCACCTTGTAAGACATGCCGTCTATTTTGCTCATGCAAGATGAGCATGGACAATATACGGCCAAGACTGTGCATCGTTTTGATCGACATTCCCAAGCGAGTTGCGGAGGGCGCTAAGAGTCTTAGAATCATGAGTTTAAGAGTACGAGCCTTATCGAGTTTAACAGATGGTTTCACTTTGGACTGAAAGTCATCAGAATGAGCATCATCAAGATGTGCTAAACTTGTTTGATCATTTGCAGAGTCATTTAGGACTAAACTCGCGTCAGGTTCACCCAATAAAAGAGCTTGAACCCATGGCCAAAACAGCAAACTCAATATATTTTCTTCTTTGGAGGCATCTTTCCAAAGCTTGGAAATAGATTGATCATGACACCTTAGAAGCTCAGCAAACTGTGCTTTTCGTGTTTGGGAGTCATCAATCCAAGAAACGAGTTCAGGAAGTAAAAGGCCTAAAAACTTGTATTCCTCAAGTAGTTGAAAAGAGTGCTGAGTAGCCCCACCTTGCAAATAGCGAATCAGTTCTTGCTGTAGTCTTGGACGAGCGGCCAAGGCAAGGGAATGCCGTTCCGAAACCATGGCTTGTTGAACTTTTGGATCAAAGTTTAGATTCAAACGAGCCGCAAACTTTATGGCTCTGAGCATTCTGATTGGGTCTTCTCTAAATCGAACATTGGGATCACCAATGCTTCTAATACATCGTGCTTCTATATCAGCAAGACCACCGGTAAAGTCGATAATTTCTCTACTAAGCGGATCATAAAACAGTGCATTTACTGTAAAATCCCGACGATAGGCATCGGTTTCCGGTGTACCAAACTCATTATCTTCTACAATTAGCCCATCTTCAATGGACTCTTGAGAAGGTGGTTGCCTAAAGGTGGCAACCTCTAAGATTTTTTCGTTTTTAAAATGCAGGTGAGCGAGTTTGAAACGTCGGCCAATTAAGCGCGCATTTCTGAATATTTGCCTCACTTCTTGAGGGCGTGCTGAAGTTACAATATCAAAGTCTTTAGGAACTTTACCAAGTAAGATATCTCTGACACATCCACCCACAAAATAGGCTAAATAACCAAAGCGCTGTAATTTTTGAACGGTTGATAGAGCATCATAGTCCATCGCATGCTCAGGAAACTGGTAATGACTGATAATGGCCGAGCGTTTTTTGTGATGTTTTTGTTTTTTTTGTCGAGGCTTTCTGGCGATAACCTCTTTTTTGGACTGACTCATGGCTTTCAACTGATTGCTTTTTGTTGATGAGGTGTACAAATGCTATTTCTTAATCATTTGATTGTTGACTTTAACTCTTATACCGCTTCTACAGCGAATAGCTAGAGGATTTGAAGTTTATAATGAACACATATAGTAGAGAGTAGTAGAGAGATTTAAAAAACTATTTGTATTTTTTGTCACTAAAGCGTTTCACATGGTGTTATCAATGAGAGATCATGTTAAGAGTTTAAGCAATGAGCTTTAGCCTCAACACAAAATACACCACTCAACCACAGACTAAAAAGGAGATCATCATATGGCTTCTATTAATCGAGTCACCTTAATCGGTAATCTTGGGGCTGACCCAGAGCGATCAACAACTCAAAGCGGACAAGCATACACCAAGCTTCGACTTGCAACGAACGAAAATTACAAAGATAGCAGTGGAAATTGGCAAACATCTACTGAATGGCATACCGTAAAAGTCTGGGGCGTTTCAGCTGATCGTGCTGCCCAGCAATTACGTAAAGGTAGCCTCGTTTATGTTGAAGGTTCGCTAAAAAGCTATGAAGTTGGTGATGGTAATTCTGGAATGGGCCAAGGTAGTAGTCGGCGAATTTGGGAAATTAAAGCCTTGGCTTGGCGTTCTCTAGATTCTAAGGAATCACGTGGTCAAGGTGAGTATAACGCCAACCAAGGCAATCAATCCAACTATAACCAAAATCAAGGTGGTGGCTTTGGTAATAATGGTGGTGGCTTTGGCAATGGCGGTAATAGCCTCGGCAATGGCGGTAATAGCCTCGGCAATGGCGGCAATAGCTTCGGCAATGGCGGTAACAGCTTTGGCAATGGTGGCAATAGCTTCGGCAATGGCGGTAACAGCTTCGGCAATGGCGGCAATAGCTTTGGCAATGGCGGTAACAGCTTTGGCAATGGCGGTAACAGCTTTGGTAACGGCGGTAACAGCTTTGGTGGTTCTAATCCTGGACAACAAGCTCCATCTAGTTCGGATTGGAGCACAAATAGCTCTAATAACAAGAGTGATGGTTCTTGGGGAGCAACATCGGCGGCCGATCAAGGCCAAAGTAATTCTAGCGCTTGGAACAATAGTGGCTGGGGATCGGCAAACAAATCAGAAGATAATAGTGGAAGCACTGGTGGCTCCGGTGATGACCCTATTCCATTCTAAGACTACTCTAACGAATGTAAGCACACGCTTATAAACTTACTTTAAAGCGTAAAGCTGTATCTGCAAATATGGCAAAAGAGGACAAACTAGGTAATCATTAAGCCTAGAAGCCTTTCTGACCTGTTGCTTATCTTCTGTCATTTAGTTTTGTGACTTTATCCCTTTACATAATTCTTTATGAATCCAAGCTGCATCCCAAGCTTGACCCACAACTAACATGTTAAAGGGGCTGACCGGATCACACACAAGAAGGTGTCTACCACTAGGTGCATGTAAGTCTTCTTCAAGTGTTGTGTAGATTTTTTTGCTCAGCATAAGCTCTTTGAATGGAATACCTAAAAGCTTTTTTTGCCAAGTAATCGACTCCTTTTCGATGTAAATACTTTCACGACTAAACATCAAAATCATGATCGTTAAAGTGATTAGGCCAAGACCAAGCGGTGCATGAAAAAGAATTAAGAGGCAACTTCCAATGATCGTGCACACTGATAATAGCAGTTTAGCATTAGACACTGACCACCAAGTCAAGCGAGTAGAGCTATGAGTGGAATGACTTTTGGGCGCAAGATATTGAGGAAACAAGTCTATTAATGCAATCACCCATTCTCCAGGTTCATGCTTAAATAAGCTTAAAGGTTGCTTTGAGTTTAGATTCCGTTTTTGGTGCGCTAACTTTAACCAAGAGGCAAACATTCGACTAAAGAGTTGTCCAGACTCCTGATCTAAGTTGAGTAGCGTTAAGGGCTCTCCAAAAAGCTTAGGATGAGTTAAAACTAAGGAGACAAAACTCATCTTTTTAGAGCTTGTAGCAGGATCTGTTGTCAGATCTTGTGGTAAATTAAGTAGACGGTCATTCACTGTGAATTGTTTGATTTGGGTATCAATCAAAGGAAGCCGAATGCGCTTATAGGGCAATAAGACAATCAGTTGCAGTTCAACCCCCTTAAGCGAAGAAACACTCAGTTTAAATCGACGTGAAGACCAAAAAGCCAAGCTTATCCCGCTTAAAAAAAGTAATAAACTAGGTTTAATAAGGGTGAATAATAAGATCAATAAAGCAAGTAACTGATACCGTTGTGGCAAAGATATCCTGCTCCCTAAAAGCTCAAAGCTGATTTCTTCATCACTGTAATACTCTTTAAGTTCAATGCCTCTTTTGGCTAACTGTTCCTTAGGCTTTTGATACATTAGTCATCACTCCAGATCATGTTTTATATTTGAGATCTATCGACTAGGTTTATGAAGCAGTTTAGTCCGTTCTATGATACTTTCTTCAAGATTGTTTTACATTCATAACTGAAAGACGCCAATAAGGGTAGTCAGTTTAGCTTGAGCCCAATAAGTTTGATTATGCTTTTTGCCTTTATCACAATTGCATTCAGTGCTTTATTTTTTGTACTCAAAGCCCATTTACAAAAGGAATACCAAGCTCAAAAAGTTTATCTTGGTGCCATATTTACCAATGATTTAGACTTAGAAAAGCAAGAGGGTGGCTCTAGAGTTGTTAATCCTCTTCTCTATGTTATTCGTTCACTCATCATCTTTTTATGCTTACTCATCATAAGCAGTTTATTTTGGCCTACTCCAAGCCCCAAGGGCAGTCTTGTAGTGACTGATGGCCCTGCTACAATCAGCTCTAATTGGCCTAAACCCATTTATGTTGTTTCTGCCCAAGACCCACACAAAAACCTAAAGGTGATTCATCGTGATGTTAATGAGTCATCAACCGGCATTCAGACAAGCACTCAAGATCATATTCAAGGTCATTGGGTTAAAGCTAAAGACTTACGTCCAACATTAGAGCATACCAACAAAACAGGTTTATCACTTGGTTCTGAAATTGGCTCTGATCTTGGCTCTGATCACTACAAAATCCGAGCTCCACGCTTATTGGGACCACAACGATTATTAGACTCCTTGAGTGATGTATTTGAGAAGCTGAATCCACAAGTATTTAGTCATCAGCGATCTAAACCTATCAATATAAATGCAAATGCGACTTGGAAAGGTGCGGCTAGTAAAGGGTCTAGTAAAGAAGCTAGTAAAGACACAGAAGAATATTTAGAGATTAATGCACAGATTAATACTGGTAGAATTACTGATGGTGGAATTACTGATGGAATCAGCCGAAGTTTACCCCAAAAGTTTGATCTTGAAGTCTTAAAGATTCATACAAGCGCCGAGTTGCTAGCACCAACTCAACATCATGCTAAATACACTTCTCAATGGATCAAGATTGGAGAATTGCAACAAAAAAATAATACCGGACACTATCAATGGAGAAGCTCTCAAGACTTAAAAACTCTTGCTGCATCTTTAAAAAAACGTGGTCTATGGAAGCAACCCACAAGCAACTCTCATTCAGCCAATGATCTAGTCAATGGCTTAGTGCATAGTCTGGCAAGTCGGGCAATTCGTATTCGCTCAAAGGGTAACCACCCTATATATATTGATTATCCGCTTTGTATTCCTATGAGTAGTCGACAGCTAGGCATAAATGATTATGCATCTACGGGTTTAGAGCGCAGCTCTAAACATCAACAGTATAAACCAAAAGAATATGAGCAGTTGAGAACCTTTTTTAAGAATCTTGGCTTTATCACTCATGACCAAGCGCAGCAACAGAGTTCTCATCCTGTAAAAGACTTAAGTGATCAACAGATTTGGCAAATTGATGAGCTAGATGCAGCAAACTTAAGTCAAACTAAGCAAATAAACAGCACTGTAAACAACGCTAGTTCATCAAGTCTTTGGCACTTATATGGTGATCATTATAGTCATTTTAATCCTCAAATGGCTCAAGATCATGTTTCTCCCCTTAATCAAAGCCGTTTGGACTTATTTGGACTCAAAAAAACTTGGGCTCCTTTAGCCAAAGCGACTCGGCTACGTCTTTTTAGCCCGCAAGCGATCAGTCCACAAGGCGCATTGGCGTTGAGCTTACCAAAACTTCCTATTTCAACCAGCATCTTCACCAGTTATGCCCCCTTAAATCAAGGCAAGGGATTGCTTTGGTTGAGCCAGAAAGAGGCTCAAAAGAATACTTTAAAAACTCAAACAAATCATAATGATGTTGTTAGTCCTCAAGTATGGCAAAGCTCACATCTCATAGTAAGCCATGAATTAAGTGCAGAGGGTCAACGCTTGATTAATTTTGGGGTAGATTTACATGATTTATTGACCCAATCTCCGCTTTGGTTAGCGAGTATCTTAAAAACCTTTGCCCATGTTGAAGCTCAGTCTCGCTCAAAATGTTATGAGTGGCCGGAAGGTGAGGTTTTATCTGCATATCTTCCTATTCGTTCTCCCCAAGAACTAAAACTCAGCTTTATTCAAGATGATGGTGTATTAGCCCCTGTAAATATAGAGAATGATATACAAAATAGGATTAATGTCACAGCCGAAAAAGAGGGCGTATATTATTTGAACCTTCCTAATTCAGTCGAAAATAGCTCAGGTGGACAAACAAAAAGATCTCACATACATCGCCCAAACGAGTTATTATTGGTGAGACAAAAAAAAGCACTGAATCGACTCTTGCTTGATCAAGATCTGCTAAACCAACAAGCAGCTGCTCTCAAATCTTCCAAGTCTCCCAAAACACAAGACAAAGATACACAAGCAGCATATTTACTCAATCTTGAGCGACTTGAGCTCACTTGGAATAAGCGGCTTCAACGGCATTGGCACGCTCTCAGTGAGTTTCAGAAAAAGAGCATTTATTTATGCCTTTTTTTAGTGGCGATCAGCTTGTTAGCCTATCTATATTTTCAAAGACTTATCCTTTTTAAGATCATATTAAGTGTTGCTGCCTTAGGGATCATGATACTTGGCATTTTGGAGTACTCTTTAAGTGAAATCAGCCTAAATCAGCTAAATACCTTTAAACTTGTACCTTTTGCTCAGATCTTACCTCAAAGTTTATCAGATCAGAGCGAGTCGCCAGATCAGAGTAAGCCAAAGCTAAGTCAACTAAATCAATTATCGTTTATAGATGAGCAGTGGGCTCAAAGGCACACAGAAGACTCTCGAAATAACGAAACTGATACGGACTTTACAAGCTTTCAGCATGATTGGGCTCGCTTTAAACAGCAAGCAATACGCCCCGAGTTTAAAACAATATTAAGCTCTTGGACTGAAGACCTTAGGCAAAAGTGGCCCATATTAGCAACTCTTTCCAAAGTCTATCAAAGCCAAGATCACCAAGAACGCTTTATCCGCTATGAGGGAGCAAAGTGGATTAAGCCAAGTTTAATGGCTTCTGATTTAATGGCTTCTGGTTTAATGACTTCAAATAATCATTCAAAGCGTCCGCTACGCTTGAGTCAATACCAAGTACACAGGGACGAAGCCCGACAAGAAATCTTGCTGAAGGTTCTGATTGAATCTTCCGATCAATTTAAAAACTCATGGGGTGAACTATATCTAAATGAAGCTAAAACCAAGTTTCAACTCAGCCCACCAGGAAAGCTGATTAGTCTTCGAGTCAAAGATCGCTCACAAAAAGTGATTAAGCTTAAGTTAGAATATCATCAGGAAGCGCTTAACCAAACTCAAGCGGATTACAGCTATGAATATGAGCTTCCCATTGTTTTACCTAGAATTAAACGTAAAACATTTTGGACTTGGGGCACCGAGTTATATCAACAACTCTCTAAACTTGGCTTAGTTTTAGCTCAAGGCGTAAATACCCAAGTTTTTGATGCTTTACCCAACGACTTATTTGGTATTGCTCTGCATAAGGTCGACCCTAAGTTTTTAAGCTTGGATTCAATAGAGCAACTGTATGATTGGGTATCACAAGGTGGCTTGCTGATTTGGTCAGGTAACTTAAGCCAAGCCCAAAAAGAGCACTATCGTCAGTTAGAAAAAAACCAATTGTTTAGAGCATTGACCCCATTGAGTCATAAGAAAAAGATTCCGCAAAACCGTGAAGCGCAACTTGTCTTTATTGTTGATCGCAGTGGCAGTACTGATACGCTGGCCGGTGGTCCGGGGCTTGCCAATATCACGGCAAAATTATCAAGTTTAATTGCACAATTAGCGCCCAAAGACGAGGTCACTTTGATTAGTTTTGGGGGTGGGACTGAGCTTACCTTAGCCCCCACAAGTCGTAATGAGTTATCGCAATTTCCTGTGCCACATCTAAGCCGTGGCGGTACAGTTTTACATCCGGCCCTTGAGCTTGCTTTGAGTTATCGCCGTCCCTCTTTGGAAGCACATTGGGTGATTGTGAGTGATGGTGAATGGGGGGATGACTCAGAGCGTTTATTAGGAAACTTGGCTCAACGGCTTAAAGCTAGTGATGTCAATTTAAGTATTGCTCACTTTGAACATGCCGGCCAATCAATCTGCAAAGGCCTATGTCAAAGCTTTGCTCAGGCCGTAAATGCTCAAGTCCTTGATTGGAATGACCTAGATATTGAACAATTACAAGGTTCACTACGGGAAACAAAAGAGCAGAATAAGCAACAGAAACTGATCAAGCTTACAAGTACCAAACTTTGGGATAAAAATGTGGGTGGCCTTTTAAAGCCTGTACAGTCTTTTACTCCCATGAGTTTACGTCAGTCCGCCAAGGCATTGGCTTTTGCTGATGGCTTTCCAATTTTTGCAGAAAAAAAGCTTGGTTTAGGCCGAGTCGTGCAGTTTATGAGCGACGACTTTACCTTAGCTAAGTCTCAATGGCAAAGACTACTCAACTTAAATCAAGGCGATCAACCATGGTGGTCAATTAAGCTACAGCCACAAGCCCACCCTTTGCTAGGCAAGGTCAATACTCTGGTCGCCTTTTCTGACCAAAAGCCTCCCAGAGGTTCAAGTACTTTAAGTTCAACTGCCCAAAGCTCGAATCTAGGTTTAGTCAAAGCACACTGGCTGCCTACCGGACAACACACAAGTGTGCTCGCAAGCTGTGATCACCCATCCCAAACTCCCTCATGGGATCCCTTAGTGAATCAATGTCAGGCCATCACTTTAAGCAATCAAGAACCAGAGTTATACACTGTCCAATTCACCTCCAACAAGCAACTACATACGGTAGACTTAATTGCTCCTGATTTAACTTTGGCGCAAATTGCTTCCAACACTGAACTCGCTGAACATGAGCTAGCCATGTATTGGAATCAAAAACTTGAGCAAGCTGATGCCCACAACTTTAAGCAGGCCTATGCGAGCCAACGTTTCACTAAAAACAAAACAACACAGCGCATAGAGCTAACCGAGCCAACCAAAGCAAGCGCTACATTCAACTTAGAATCAAGTCATCGACTGATCCCGAGCTTACATGAACTACAAAAGCTACTTCAGCATAAAGATCAGCAACTGAGTACAGCTCTTGGTAAGATTCCCCTCAGCTTTTATATAGGCATACTCTGCTTACTTGTCCTCTTATCAACCTTGGTTGAAACATACCTTTGGCGCAGAGCAAAAAGCACTTAAGGTGAATCAAACTCCTATCCCTTGTTTTTAACTAAGCACCTTGCTTAATTGCTACTTATAAATAGAGGATTGTATTTGATAAATATGTACAATATAGGTCACTTTGAATAAAGATTGATTAAACTGTTTATAGGACCTAGCCATCTTATAAAAAAGGATTCACCACAAGGAGTCATCATGAAGAAACTAGAGTTATCATTACCTTTGAATTGGATATTAGTCGCTTTATTAGCAGGCGTTTTAGGCGCTCTATCAACAGTCATCGTTAGCGTTAAGCCGGTAAGAGCTGGTGGCCTAGTGCTCACATCCAGAGAGATGCAAGACTCAAACTCTAATGGGTCAAGTCGTACCAACCGAGAAGTTGGTGTTGCGTTAAGCGTTGGTTTATCATTGGGGGTGACCACTCAAGCCACCAAAAACGATAAGTCGCTTCGCGCTAAGACTACCTTTAAACAACGTTTTAAGGCCAAGCCAAGAGCCATGACAAGAGACTTAAAACGGCGAAGTGGCCCTCAATACAAATGGGTCGTTAACACCTTACTTCAGATCAAGCCATCGGCCCGTAAGCGCTATCGTTGTGAACTCAAAAGAGCTAAAGAAGATCTTAATCACCGACTCAAAACAGCCGCAGACTTAAAAGATGCCAGCATTGAGTCTGTTTATTGGCTTCTCATCGACACCAAAAAGGAGTCGGAATTCGTGATCGGTGACAGTGAATGTATCAAAGCGAGTTGACATCTTTCAAAGAGGCATCAGCTGACTTAAGGTAAGTAATTCTGCTGATTTGTGACATTGCTTCAATTTGCTTTTCTATTGGTGGTGTACATCTATATGGCTACAGATATTAGCCTGATTGAACCAAGTTTAGTGATGATGTAGATCCTGATTAAACTCAAAAATCTTGATCAATTTACGATCTTTCTAATCGGCTAGTATATCTAATCCCATATTAACTTTTCCTTTTTAACCAACAAAGAAGCCAACAAAGAAGCAACCCAACCAACCAACAAAGACAACAAAGAAGCAACCAACTAAAAAAGCATTTCTTTGCGATATCACTCGCTTACTCTAGATACACCTCCCCCATAACTTAACCAAAGGTTAAAGTCCTAAAACTAACTATCCAACGCTATAAATCCCTATGCTGTTAAACTTACCATTACCAAAAAATCAAAAAGCCACTACGTCATCAACTTGCTTCATTCAATCAGGTGAATAACGCCCACCAAACAAAGGAACTCCTCCGGCTGGAAAGCAAATTGAAGCAGTGTCAAAGCCCAAACGAATCGCTTGTCTTAAATCCGCTGAGACCTCTTGGAACTTAGCCTTAAACTCAAAGTAGAGTCTTTGATAAGCCTTGAGAGTTTTTATACATTTAGTTCGGCATAAAGGCCGAGTACCACGTTTGGTAAATCTCACCTTTCTCACGCTTTCATTTCGTACCATTCGCATTCCTAGCGCTGGTTTAGGACCACGCTTTAAAAGAGCGTCACGATTGGCTTCGGCACTGAGCTTGACACATTTTTGCTTATACTCTGACTTAGATAAGTGAGCCCACATCGCAGGAGGGGTCAGCTTGATTTGGTGCTCTGTGGTAAACTCGCTAATGAGCTTACCCTCTCGGCGCTGAATCGAGTGATAATAGCCGGTTCGGTCTACCCAAGGGCCACTTACTTTTTTACCCATGACAAGCTGGCGATATCCATGGAGTCCGGTCCAATTTTTGGGGTGATCAACTAGGCCTTCTTTGACCGAGTTTTGAGTAATGTACTTAAAGACTTCTTCAAGAGCGTGTTCATCAAGGATTTCTTCACTTGAATAGCGTTTTTGCCATAGTGTGCCATGCCAATTGTGTATGCGTGCTAATTCTCGAGCTAGGTTGCCCTTAAAAAAGCACATAAACTCAGCTAAATCTCGGCTTGATTGAGCACTTAACAAAAAGTGAAAGTGATTACTTAAGACCACATAGTGATGAAACTGGATTGTATCTTGATGCTTTTCAAGGGCATAGGCCAACACACCTTTGGTGGTGGCTCTAATCTCTCGGGTAGGCTTTAAAAAGGCAAAACCTTGGATGCAACGGGATACCACATGATGCGTGGCCCAAGCCTGGGATTGAAAACGTAAATGAGCGGGCATGTATATACTCCTTGATGAAAGTGAGGGGCATATACTCTCTCGCCAAAAATTGATTTTTGTTGCGTAGAAATATGAAAAAAGTCTGATTTTGGTTTAAATATGCCGACTTTTTCGAGCTAAATATTTTGTTGCTACCCTTTAAAACCTGTATAAATTCCCCCAACACCCAACCAACCAACCCAACCCATTAGGAAAGCCATGCTTATCACTTCTGCATCCACCCCTACACCCAACTCATTCACAGCATCAAACTTGCTTATGACAGCGAGCTTGACCCTTATAAGCATTATTCTCACGAGTTTTAGCCTAAGCCCTACAGCCTATGCACAAGCAAAAGATATTGAGAGAGTGGCGGTGCTTGACTTGGCAAACAAAGCTGGAGTGAATCAATCAGAGCTTGGGTATTTAACCGACTTACTTCGTCAGGCGGCGGGTAAGCTTCCCAAAGAACACTATGGAGTATTGACTAAGGATAATATTTTGGTGATGTTACCACCGGGCAAGACCATTGAAGATTGCGTAGGCAGCTGTGCGGTGGAGACCGGACGTAATTTGGGGGCGCATTGGGTGTTAGTGGGTGAAGTGGTGCGCTTTGGCAAGGCCTTGCGGGTCAGTTTAAAATTACATCATAGTGCCAGTGGGGAATTACGAGGCTCTGATGTGGTAAAGGGTAAAACATTGGTGGAGCTAGAAAAGCCCATGCAACGCTCAGCGCTAAGCTTGTTTAGTAACATTGATGCCCGTGTAGGTCGCAGTGCGAGCTTGGCCCGAGCGTTAGCGGAAATTGATGGTGAAGACAGTGCTAAAGCAAATGAGTCCGGTCAAGCCGAAGATGATTTGGCAGCCAAGTTGGCCGCCCTGGATGAACAAGAGGATGAAACAGAAAATCCTGAAATCAATAGTGATGCAGAATATGAAGCACAGCTAAAGCAACTTGCCGAGTTAGCGGAGCTTAAAAAAGCGAAGGATAGACAAGAGAAAAATGCTCGGGAACAGCATCGTAAAGCGCTAGAAAAACAGTGGGCTAAAGTTCAAAAGATCAATCAAAAAAGCGCTAAGCGAGGCATTAAGGCGATTAGTTTGTTTATCGAAAGCTATCGAGCGCACAAATATGGCAATCATTTAGAAAGTGAAGCCGAGTCCACCTTAGATTTAGCTCGAGAGCGCTTAATTGCCGAGAAAAAGGCGAGTTTAGCCAAAACGCATCGGCGACAGGTGAACAAAGCATGGCAAAAGGCCAAGCGTTTAGTGAAGCGAGGTGATGATAAGGCGCAAAAAGCCTATGATGCGTTTATCGAAGCCTATCGTGATCATCCTTTGGGTAATCCTTTGGCTGACGAGGCTCAAGCGTTTTTTAATGAGGCCCAAGCCAAAAGGGAGCAAAGTTTAAGCGAAGCACATTTAGCCAAGGTTGAGCGTTCATGGGCTAAGGCCAAGCGGGTGGTTAAGCGAGGTGATCGTAAGGCCGAAAAAGCGCTTAAGGCCTTTCTAGAGGCCTATGCAGACCATGAGCGTGGAAACCCTTTAGCTGAAGCAGCCCAAGTCTTTTATGATGAGGCCAAGCAAGCCCGAGACGAAAAGCTCAAAGCCAAGCATTTGGCAAAGGTCAAGCAAGAATGGAGCAAGTTAAAACCCATTTTAAAAGCGAAAGGTAAGCCGGCTGACAAGGCGATTAAGCTTTTTATTAAACGCTATGCTAAGCACCCCTTGGGCAACCCTTTGGCTGACACCGCTCAAGAAGCGCTTGAGGCCAATGCCCGAGGCGAAGATGCTAGCAGTGTGAGTGTGGGGTCAGGCAAGGCTGGAATTAAATGGATTAAAATTCCAAGAGGTCGCTTTAAGATGGGGTCACGAGAGGATTCAAGTGAGCAACCCATTCACACAGTGCGAGTAAAAGCTTTTTTAATGAGTGAAACCGAGGTCACAGTAGCACAGTATCGCAAATGTGTTGAGGCTGGTGTGTGTACTGAGCCAAGTACAGGTAGCTCAAGGTGCACATGGGATAAATCAGGCAAAGACAATCACCCGATTAACTGTGTGGATTGGGGGCAGGCACGTACCTTTGCGGTTTGGGCAGGTGGTGACCTGCCCACCGAAGCACAGTGGGAATATGCTGCCAAAGGTGGACAAGATTACAAGTATGCTGGTTCAAATGACGCAGGAGAAGTGGCTTGGTATGCTGGCAATTCAGGCGAATCAACTCATCAAGTTAAAACCAAAAAGTCCAATGGTTATGGCTTATACGACATGAGCGGAAATGTTTGGGAGTGGACGCTTGATGAATGGCATGATAGCTACAAGGGAGCGCCTAGTAGCGCAGAAGACGCGCGGGGTAGTGTAGGTAAGTGCAACCAAAGGTGTGATAGGGGGGCATCTAGGCGCGTGTATCGTGGCGGTAGTTGTCGGAGCTTTGCCAGGTACCTTCGGGTGGCGAGTCGCGACTTCATCGGCCCCGACGTTCGCTACGGCATCCTTGGCTTTCGCATCCGCAGGACGCTCCCTTGAAATCCTTGTTCAATTGAATATTTGTTCAGCTGTTGCCGAAGTATTATGATTTGGGCTAACCATGAAAGACGATTAACCACAGTGTACAGCTCAGGCTAGACTTGCTCCGCCCAAGGGCGCGAGCTCTTAGTGCGTAGCACTGAGCGAAGCCATGCCCTTGGGCGGAGCAAGTTTAGACTGGAGAGCTTGCGAGGAAAAATTTTTGGGTTTTTAGGAGGGTTAAATGTTAGGTGCAGGTCGAGTATTGGCAGAAGGCGTGATTCCACGTATCATTAGCTTGCCGGTCACTCCTAATGGCGTGAATGATCAAGCATTGCAAGCCTTGGAATCGCTAGGACAGATCATATATATTGAACGCGAGTTTGTGCATTTAGCTAACCATAAAGATATGTTGGGTATGTACTTGATTTATTTGGAAATTAAACAGCATATGTCACAGCAAGTAAGCACACCCAAAACGACACCCAAAAGCACACCCAAAAACGAGTTTGAGCAAAGGTGGGAAAAGCATATTCAAAAGGAAGGACGTATTCCCTTAAGTGGTGAAGCTTATGCTCGGGCACAGCGTTTACGACAATGGCGAAAAACGACCGCAAAAGCGCTTAATTATGTCAACTATATGGTAATGAACAATCAACAACTTGATGAAATTGCAGCCAGAAACCCTAAAACACTCAGCGATTTTAAGGCGATTAAGGGCTTTGGGCCAACAAGGTAGCAGCAGAATATACAAAACGTTCCTTTCATGTACATTTGGTAAGTTTCAAACATACCTCTCCCGCACCTTAACCAAAGGTTAAAGCCCTAAAACTAATTATCTAACACTATAAATCCCTATGCTGTTAAACTTACCATTACCAAAAAATCAAAGGGCCACTATGTTATCGACTTGCTTCATTCAATCAGGTGAATAACGCCCGCCAAACAAAGGAACTCCGCCGGTTGGAAAGCAAATCGATGCGGT
>CAKZRU010000132.1 GCA_937146725.1 uncultured Myxococcales bacterium | reverse complement strand
TGTGAGAACTGGGCTTCATGGGGCTTCTCAGAGCGCATTGAAGGCATTCGCTATGTGACCTACCGTCGTAGCGGTAATCAAACAGTGGTTCGCTATGACATTGAAACCGGTGATATGTTTACCGTAGCTTCCTTTAACGATGTCAATGACATGTGTTCAATCACTGTGTCACCAAGTACGCAAAAATGGTTCTTCCACTATGAGGGGAGTGCACAATTAGGTAACGGTAGCGAGGTTATCGGTAGCTGTAACGCCAATGTACAAGTTCGTGTTGATCCAAAGTTCTGTGGTAATGGTGACTTAAACCTTGGCGAATTCTGCGATGATGGTAACCGAAGTAGCTTAGATGGCTGTACTGCTGACTGTAAGGTAGCTTTCTGCGGAGATGGCTTTTTACGTGGTAATAGCAACGAAGAGTGTGATGATGGCAACAATGTCAATGGTGATGGCTGTGATGCAAACTGCTTAATTGAACAGTGTGGCAGTGGCAGAGTTGAGGGTAATGAGCCCTGTGATGATGGTAATAATAGCAACCTTGACGAATGTACCAATGCTTGCGTTGTTGCAACATGTGGAGACGGTTTCGTAAGAGCGAATAGTGCAGAAGAATGTGATGATAATAACAATGTGAGTGGTGATGGCTGTGATACAAACTGTCTAGTTGAGCAATGTGGTAATGGACGTAGAGAAGATAATGAGGGCTGTGACGATGGTAACTTAGTTGCTGGTGATGGCTGTGATGCAAGTTGTCGTACAGAAGCTCGAGATTCCTGTCTTGGTCACTATGATTCTGGTTCTCGAGAAGACGGTGTGTACACTCTTACCGGTGGATATAACGTCTATTGTGATATGACCAATGGTGGTTGGACACTGGTAGCTCGTTTCTCAAATAATGATAGTGCAGTTTGGGTGCAGAACTCAGGTGAATGGTGGTTTGATAAAACGAATGAGGCTGGAGCAACAACAAGAACAAACTCGAATGCAGATATGTTTTCTAAGGCCTTCTATCTGGCACCCGGTACGGGCATTAAAGTTACTCGTTCTGACTTAAACAATACGGCTCTTTTCCAAACTACTGTAAATTGTATGGGCGGAAGAACATTTAGAAGTCATATCACACGCTATGGAAACTTTAGAAATGGTGCAATTTGGGGAGTTAACTCGGTACAAGGCACCTGTAATGGTACTTTTGGTGGGCAGTATGCCAGCACCCAAGGTTTTGAGCAGGCTCACTGTAGTTCAAATATTGGTCGTCCAAACTCCATTTCATTTTGGAGTGATTGGAGTCAAGGTGATGGTGCTGTGATTATGTTTGGTGGTGGAGGAAATGGCTGTAGTCGTGCAGATCATGGAATTGGTATTACCGAAGCAAACTCGGCAGCATTTAATACAAGCTTTGGCCAATCAGACTTTGGTTCAAATAGTAATAATGGAACAAACAACTATGCTTTGAACTTGTGGATCAAGTAAGTTCTTTGCGCAGTAATAAGAGGAACTTACCACTTACCTAGCTAATTTTGTTATAAACAACCATTTAGTTTAAAGAGGACACACGACACATGTGCTAGACTCTTTAACCTACTTTCTTTTGGACTTAAAAAGTCCCTTGAGCCAAGTGCTGAGTCGGGCGATGATACCTTCTTGTTGAAGCTGTAGGGGCTTATACTCACCCGTAATCACCGCTTGGTTTGCAGTGAGTTGCTCAAAGTCCTCGATGATTGCATTAAGCACATCTAAGGCGATTTCAGCACTCTCAAAGCGTTGCTGGGGATCGTGGTGTAATAGGCGCCCAATAAAGGATTTGAGTACGCGTGGGATATCAGGGCGATGTGATTCAATCGGTGTGTAGGTACCGTGCACATGCGCGCCTAAAAGCTCAGATAAGCTTTCGCCAGGAAAGGGACGTTGGCCCGAAAAGGCTTCATACAGGGTCACACCAAGAGCATATAAGTCGGTTTTTGGCTCGAGAATCCCCATCATAATACTTTCGGGCGCCATATAAGCAGGATCGCAAATCACTTGTCCGGTC
Organism: uncultured Myxococcales bacterium; assembly: GCA_937146725.1. Lineage (GTDB taxonomy): Bacteria > Myxococcota_A > Bradymonadia > UBA7976 > VGTA01 > CAKZRU01. Next base: position 23,500 of record CAKZRU010000132.1, on the reverse strand, counting down.
ATCGTAATCGCGGTGGGGTCATCTTCTTGATCCCCCATGAGTTTAGCGACCGCAAAACCGGTGAGTCGGTAATAGGATTGTCCATCACTAAGCGTATGTAGAACGACTGACTCAGGACTTACATTACGGTGTAAAACCTGTGCTTGATGAGCTGTTGCTAGGGCTTGTAGAATATGTGAACTTAAGCGCAAACCTTCTTCATAAGCCAAAAAACCTTGTCGATTAATTAGGTCTCTTAAGGTGCCCTGTTCGGTGAGTTCAAGGGTGATATAGGGCTCATCTCGCTCGGTAAAGCCAAAATCATACAAGCGCACAATATAGGGAGAGCGAACTTTTGACCAAACACTGACTTCGCGTTGGAAACGAGCTTGTTCACCCGGCTTCATCATGCCTTCATTGGAAAGTAATCTGAGTTCAACGCTGCGCTGTAATTTAATTTGCTCTGCTTTAAAGCTTTGTCCAGTACCAACTCGCTTGGGGAGCTTTTGAAGAATACGATACTTATTGGCAATTGTATCATTGACATCCCAAGGTCGTTGAGTGGGTCCTTCTGAACCTAAAACATAGAGTAAAGAGCCATCATTGGGACAGCGTTCTAGGTCATTGGATGGATACATCTTTTCGCATCTTGGACAAACCAGCATGTTAACTTACTCTTGGGGGGCTTCGTTATTAGATTCGTTGCTTTCTTCGCCGGCTACTTCCATATCAGGATAAAGGGCCGGATCATCAAGTAGCATACCACAACCAGTGATCAAAAGAGTGATCACAAATACTCCACATAAACTAAGTAAAGATCGGGAGTATGAAGTTTGCTGTGTATATTTAAGTGAATCACTTGCTTGCTGCAAAGACATATATGCCTCGTTGCTTATTAAAGAGCTCATTAAAGAGCTGAGATTATCGTGTTAAGATTTCTATTTATGACGAAGCTGAAAGGAATCGTCAATCTTGGTTTTAGATAGTTTGTACCCAGATTCCTTTTTAGAGTTCCTATTTAGCCTTTAAATACCCTTTAATCTTGGCATGGCAGACTTCTTGGTCAGCAACCAAGACGCTTAGTTCTGCAACAACCAAACCAAGTTTGGCTTTTACGATATTAACTTTATAGCAAATCGCTTGTTCCGCAAAGACTTGTGCACTCCATTTCGCTTTTTCGATACCGGTCAGTAAAACAAGGTGATCAGGCTTTTGTTGTAAGGCCCAATACGCCAAGGTTTGAGCCCCACCCTCTAAAATAAGAACACCAGGCACAACGGGATACCCAGGGAAATGTCCGACAAAGATTGGATCATCTTGGCGAAATTGATAATGCCCATGGATTTCCATTTCACCACAATAGCTAATTTGTTCAAGAAACAGAAAAGGTGGACGATGGGGAATCACTTGCTCGGGTGATGGTTGTTCAGACTTAGACATACAGCACTCTCAAATAATAATTGAAGGAAGACGCTTGAACAGAGAGTATAAATGCCCTTTGCCGAATATCAAATTAGAAATCCACCCCTGGTTTCACCTGAGTATTTAAGGTTAATGGAAGTTGACTAGCACATTGGTTAACCGAGACCTGTCCATATAAAAATAAGTAGTGGCAGTAAATTGAACTCAGTTTTTTGACATAGCCACGTGCTTCTTTAAAAGGAATCATTTCAACAAATAAGTCGAGTTTACGCTGTCCCTTATTAAGCCAAGTATTTAAGTTTTGTGGACCAGCATTATAGGCAGCAGCTACCAAAGGGACTTGATCATGATATCTGGCCGAGAGAGCAGCGATATACTCGGTACCTAAATTAATATTTTGTTTTGGATCTAGTAAGTTAGGTGGGTCTTGATCGGGGTGAAGTGCGATTGCTGTTTTTTCTAAAAGTTGCATAAGACCCATGGCATATGCAGGGCTGATTGCTCTAGGGGCAAAGGCGCTTTCTTTATAAATAAAGCTTAAAATGAGCTCAGGTGAGACTTTATATGCTTCACTGGCCTGCTGAACGAAGTTTTGATAGGCGAGCGGGTAAACTGAACGCCACCATTGATGATCATCAACTTTAGGCAAGGTACGTAAGCGACTGATATCTTGTGCAATCATCGCTCGATGGAGATTTTTATATTGTTCTGCTTCGATTGCCCAAGGACTATAGCTTTGATCCTGTTTTAGCTCATCTTTTATGAGTTGATTTAGTTTTTGGTCTAAGGCGTGTACCAAGAAACTCTGTTCGAGTATGATTGCGACTTGCCGTTGCATCACCAAAGTTTCGATTTGAGCTTGATTGGAAGCATTGAGTGAAAAAGTCTTAGGTTGCAATGAAAGTTGATTTGCCGCGCCTAAACTTGCTTGGGTGGCGAATTGAGCCTTGCTTAAAGGAGGCATTAAAGGCCAAGGGGCATCAGCAGAAGCCAAGCTTGGATCTTGTGCCCTTAAAAGTAATGAATACCAGTCGCCCCAAGAGCCAGCTAAAAGATCTTTACGAAGTTGAGCAGCACGCTCAGGTTTGCTTTCCGAATAGGCTTTAGCGGCCCAATAAGCGGCTCGTCGGCCTTCACTAGAAAGTGGTAATCCTTCACCGATCAGCGCTTCTAAAAATGGTCCGGCTTTTGTTGGTGATTTTAGATACAAGCACCAAGCATAATACCATTCAGAGTTTTGACTCAATCGATCTTTTTTGGCGCGACCTTTATATTTCTTGAGGTTCTTTTGCTCACCTTCATGACGGGTTAATTCAGCAAAGCCTTTGATCGCTAGACTATATTTTCCTTGTTCATAGTATAAAAAAGCGAGATTAAATCTGGCTTGGTCTGCTTCTTTACTATGGCGCCATTCTCTAATCAGTTCCTGATAAGCTTTTACAGCCTGTCTTGGTCGTGTTGCTTTTGATAAAGCTTTGGCAAGCAGTAGGCGTGCTTGGCGTCCGCCTTGACTCTTACTTTGGGTCAGAGGTTTAAGTTTTTTAACCGACTTAAGATAATCACGACGAATTCGCTCAATCTGTAAACGCTCATATTCGAATTTAAATGTCCACTCATCTTTTTCGCTTAAGCGATGGCTTTGTCTGAAGCCTTTGAGTAGTTTTTGAGCTTGTTCAGGCGCCTGTTTTTTTTCCCAGCTTTTAGCAAGTTCCAAAATAAATGCAGGTGACTCTGATTTGAAAAGACTTTTAACATGATGGGCAGAGAAATACTTTGGAAAGGCAGTTACCAGAGTTTTTTGGGCTTGTGTCTGTTGTGATTGCTTGTCACAATGAAGCGCTAAGCGTAATTTAGCCAGCAAATAAGCTTCACTTTGCTGATTTAGATTTGTACTATTTAAACTCTCTCTAAGACTTCGACATTTGGGAGCATGCTGAGCAATAAAGTAGCGAGCAGCCGCTTCAATATGTGGTTTTTCATCCCAAAGAGCCTTCGCAAGAGCATGACCCTTTTCCCATTGACCAATAGACAGATAAACTTCCGCTTTTTTAAGTTGTAGTAAAGGACTGATTACTGGCCAATAGCTAGAAAATTTTTGCAGGAGTTTAACTTTTTCTTCGATCTGCGGCTTCGTGTCGAGTGCTAAGTATGCTTCTTTAAAACCATGCAGAGCCAAAGGCCATTCTTGCTGAGCAAATGAAGACTTTTGGACATTCTTAATGTTTGGCTCGGCTTTACTTTTGACTTGGGGTACTTCATTTTGACAAGCCCAAAATAAAAAAAGACTTAAACTAAATTGTAGATAAATAAGTTTTGGGGATGGATTTAGCATATCTCTCTACGATCTTCAGTTGCTGATTGAGCCTAAATGGCCACATTTATTTTTTAGTTTCTCCACTTCATAACCAAACATGGAAAATTTAAGTGACTCATCAAAGCTTAGTTTTTAAGTACTATATGATGATCATGGGATTTGCTACAAGAGTTTGATCAGCGCAAAACCACCGATCAGCAAAGCTGTAAATACTAAAGTGAGCACGTTAAACTTACGCTCAATAAAGTCTCTGATGGGCTCTCCATAGCGATTAAGAAGCCAAGCAACCAACATAAAACGTGCACCACGCGATAGGGCACTCGCAATGATAAAGACCGGTAAATTGATTGCGCATACTCCTGCGCTGACGGTGATGACCTTAAAAGGGATCGGCGTAAAGCCAGCAGTAAAGACGACCCAAAAGTCATATGCCTCATACCAACTACGGATTTTCTCAAACTTATGCTCGGTAAAACCAGGGATATAATCGTAAAATACAGGTGCTAATGCTTCCCAAGAGTAAGCGCCAGCAGCATAACCAACCAGACCACCTAATACCGAAGCAACCATACAGCCTAAAGCAAACTTAAACCATTTTTGACGTGCGCCCAAGACTAAAGCAATCAGTAAAACATCGGGAGGGATCGGAAAGAAAATCGCTTCGATGAAAGAAAGTAAGCAAAGTGCCAAAAAGCCATATGGTGTCTCGGCCCAAGCCAAGGTCCAATCATATAAGCGTCTCACCAAAGCTAAAGGACCGCTAGAAGCGGAACTTGATGCTGAAAGATCATTAGGATTGCTTGAGTTATGCTCATCTACAGACATGAAATATGACTTTCTTATTTATAAGGATTAAAGATCTAATTACTTGCGCTTGATCAATACGTCAATTCTTAATGATCAAGCAATAGTTTAAGCCTTAAGTATAAATCTTTATTTAAGAAGTCGCCAAAGCTCATTATGAATTGCGGGTCTTAACCATCTGATCCCACTGATGCTCTCACTCCGGTTACGCTGAGGATAAACTCGGTTACTTAAAATGGTGATGATCACCCGTTGATCTAGGTCCATCCACAACGAAGTTCCCGTGAAACCTAGATGACCAATGGTAGGTCGTTGAAAACGATTGCCGGCGCTTGAATAGCCAGCGGAAGGCGTATCCCATCCTAGCACAAAGCTTCCTTGATTAGGTGCTCTATGCTTCATGTCAAGCATCCATTGAATCGTTGATGAGTTGGCTTTTAGATAAGAGTCTTCTCCTTGATAGGCTTTTAACCATTGTGCACCCTCTAAGCCGGTCGCTCGAGCAGTTCCAAATAAACCAGCATGGCCACAAATACCACCCATAAACCATGCATTGTCATCATGGACTTCACCTTGGAGTAGCTTTTTGCGCCAAGGACAGCGTTCGGTGGGTAGATAGTGATTAGACTCGAAAGTATTTAAGGTATTTTGAGTTGCTGTTTCTGCCAGCAAAGGCCTAAAATGCAAAGCATTATGCTTATGTTTCTTTTGCCAATATTCATCAAGTGTTTCACCACTTGCCTTTTCACAAATCCACTCGAGTAAGAGATAACCAAGATCGCTATAAATACTTTTTTCGCCAGGTATGTAAACTGTGGCAGTACTAGAAATCATTCTTCGAACGATTTTTTTAAAGGCCACCGGATTCGCTTGCTTATTTAGGCGTTGGCTGATCAGTCCGCGATGGTATTCTTGGTGAGCTGGTAAACCTGAGCTGTGATTACTGAGGCGCCAAATCTTGGCCTTGCCCAAGCTTTGATCTTCGCAGGGGATATATTGTTGAATGTCAGCATATGGATCTAGTTGGGCAGAAGAAACAAGATGAGCAAACCAAGCAGCACAAGCGAGAGGCTTGGTTAAGGACGCTAAGTCAAATACACTTGTAGCCGATACTTTTGGCGACAAGGCGTCCGAACTATGTCTTCCAAGATAAAAGCTTTTTTCGGCCCGACAACCTTCTTCTTGAGGATCAATGCCAATCCAAACAGCTAAGCCAGGTGTAATTTCTTCATTAATGGCACGACTCATTAAAGCTTGTAGTGGATGAAGGTCTTTAGAATCTAAAGAGTTTAGTCGTTGAACATAAGCTTCAGTTTTAGATTCTAGGTGAGTCATATTTCTTATACTTTTTGAGTCGGTGGTTTATTAAGATCTAAGCGATAAAGGCTTGGCTATTGAGTTTGTAGCGCCAACGTAAACTGTAAAATAGCAATTGCAATACTCGTCCACCAAAATGAATGCCCCAAGCCCACATTAAGCCCCAAGACCAAGATACCGCTAGTACATAAATCAAGGGAAGAACAACCAACCACTGTAAGCCAAGGGTTAAAAACATAACAAAGCGATTATCAGCTAGGCCTAATAAAGATTGATAGGTGACCATATGAAAGGCCTCGCAGGGCAAAAAGAACACCATGAGATAAAGGGCAGAACTCGCCAGTTCACTCGGCATCGTATCATTGGTAAAAAGCGAGATAATCTCATGATTAAAAAAGTAAAAGCATAATCCTATAAAAATGAGAGTGCCCAAGGCCCATTGACTGACTGCGATCTTCCACATTGGTAATTCTTCATATTTTTTGGCGCCGATGGCTTTAGCAACAAAGGTTGCACTGGCAATGCCAAAACCCATGGCAGGTAAGATCGCCACTAAAAACAGGTTTAGAATAATGTTGGAGGCTGCGAGTTCAGCTTCGCCAATCCAACCGATCAAGGTCATAAAAATGGTCATACCCAAGGCAAAAAACATTCGCTCAATTCCTGAGGGTAAGCTCATCGTGAGTAATTCTTTCCAAGCCTTTCTAGAGGGCAGTCCCTTTAAAAAGCCAAAGGGAAGCGCATGCTTAAAAGCTAGGAAGAAATGAATGACAAGACCGATCCACATTGAAATCGCCGTTCCGTAACCGGCGCCTTCTACACCCATGGCCGGCATTCCCCAATGACCAAAGATCAGCACCCAATTCAGAAGAATATTGCTACTGTGCATAACAATAAGAGTGAACAAATAAAAATGGGCTTTTTCTACAGCGCTCCAATAACTTCGAAAAGCAAAGTTTGCGCCCAAAGCGACCATGCCTATGAGACGGGCTTGTAAATAAACACTTCCTTCTTGGGCAATCGTATTGGACTCGGTCACCAAAGCCATTAAATTGGGAGTTTGCCAAATCAATAAAAAACACAGAGGTAGGCTAATCAAGGTAGATAAACTCAAGCCTCCATTGAGTGGAAGCGCATATTGTTGCTCACCGGCTCCTCTTAAACGTGCGGTTTGTGTTTGCACACCTACAGCAAGTCCCATGACTAAGGCCGAACAAAAAAAGTTTAGAAAGCTACCTAAACCTACACTTGCTAATGCGCTGGTGCCAACTTGGCCAACCATGGCAGTATCAACGATATTAACGACATTTTGCGAGATCATTCCTCCAATAATTGGAAAGGACAACGCCATAATCGCTTTGTGTTTATGAGAATTAGACATAGGAATGATGGAAACTCATTATTTCGGCTTGAATGTTGAAGCAGGTCTTACCATAGATCATTGGCTGAGCGCTTGGTTTTGGAAAATCTGTATCGGATAGACTTTATAGATTTTTAGGATAAGATCAGATTGAGCGATCAAATCAAGTAAAGAACAAGTATTCTATGGTTTTGATAAAAAAGGCTATGGTACACATAAGCAAGCAAAGCAAATATTGGGAGATATAATCATGTATGTGAACCAAGATACAGTGCACAGAGCCAAAGCAAATCCAAGGGTATCAACATGTGATTTGCTAAACCAAGGTTTAAAAAAACTTTTAATTTTAGCATATTTTATGATGACTTGGGCCTGTGCTGCAGACACTACAGTTCAGCCAAGCATGGATGTACCCATTGGGGTGAATGAGCAGCAAAGCATTGCTTATGGTGAAGCTGTAGGCGCCCTGTTTTTGAATAATGGGACAGCAACAGGATGTAGTGTGGCTTTTATTAATGACCGTTATGCAGTCACCGCAGCTCGTTGCATTGAACAAAATCCTTTTGACTATAAGATTTTGATTGAGAGTCCGGCTAATCCCAGCTCACCTGGATTTACCTTAGACTCTGTGATTATCCATCCTCTGTGGAATAGTGGCGAAATTGGGCAAGCACGAAATCATGTGAATGCGATTCGTAATCGTATGCCGGGTTATTATGCCAGTGCGCCTTCTTATGATATTGCGGTTCTTTCTGTGGCAACACCCAAAACCGATGGGGTCTACTTTGTTCCTTTGCAGTCGGCAAATATTTTACAAACCGTGGATACTATCTATTTTGCGAACTCTGTGATGGATACTAGCCGAGCAGGTCGGCCTTTGGCAATTTCTGCAAACAATCCTACCACGATGACCTCGCTTGAATACTCATTAATTTCCTCAACTAAAGGTGGAGGCGCAGCCTCGATTGATTTAGGGGGAGAGGGCGTTGCATTAATTGGGATTGCATCCGGTGGAGATGGGCAAGGGGTTATGTTTACTCAAGTAAGCCCTCATGCAAGATTTATTAGTGATGTAGTGAGTGGTGCATATTCAGCAAATCTTGACACCAATCTTTATCGTATTGAGGTGTCGGGCCCAGAAAATCCACCTCCGGTTGAAGTCCCCGAAACCACCTTTGACTGCTCTATGATGAGCGATGGTTTTTGTGACCCCAACTGTCGTCAAGGACAGGGGGATATCGATTGTCAAATGCAAGTAGAAGAACGTACGGGTGCTGAGTTTGGTGCGCCTTGTTTTGAGGGTATAGACTGTTTGTCACGACTGTGTTTAGGCATTAATGAATACCGCTATGTCTGTTCGGCCTTTTGTAATCCTTATCGACCCAATGACTGTCCCCCCGGTTTTAGTTGTATTCCTGATACTGAAGGAGATCATGTCTGTGGTCCAACACCTGAAACTGTGAATATGAGTACAGAAGACCCCGAAGATTTACGTCTTTTTGGGGCGGACTGTGATAATGATGCTCAATGCACCACTCGAGCCTGTATTCAGCATAATGGTCAACGGTGGTGCTCTCAACGCTGTACGGGTGATAATGAATGTCCATTGAGCTATGTGTGTGGGACTGTCCCCGGTGGACGCGCTTGTGTACCACCACAGTAAGTTGCAAATAAGGTGCAAGTAAGCTTTAAAGTAATTTACAGAATAAGATACGAACTGAATAAGATACGAAGCAACACAGAAGCAGATCACAAAGTAAGTTTTTATGAAATATATATTTGAGGAACTTTTTGAGGGGGTTCAGGTTGCGATTGCAAGCCCTCGTAGCCTACCTAATGCTAAGTATCTCAACGGCCGAGTTGTCGTCTTAGATTTGGCCTTTGCTCATTCCAAACCAAGTGGTCGCTATCCTTCTATTACTCATAAGTTGATCGATCAGCTTGGTGATCGACTGGCATTGTTTCTTGATCACCATGATAGTGAGTATCATGAAGATTTTAAAGGACGAGAGCGCTTTGTGCTAGCAACCAAAGCAGAGCATGGTGCTTGCCCAGAGATGATTGATCCAACATTGGTGGAGCGTGTTGGTCCTGTTGATACAATTTTATGTCATGGAGACTTTGATGGCTTAGTGAGTGCGGCTAAGTGGATTCTGCAAGGCCATGAACCTTATTTAGGCAGTGATCATGATGCTTGGTGCGTGGATACACGCTTGGAAGTGCCGTCTGAACAAGGACTACTTATGGATAGAGCCTTGCGCGCTCATTTTAAAGATCCAGAGGTTAAAGCACTAGTCCTTAGATACTTATTGAGTCATGCTACAAATCAAGCGTTAAAGCAGAAGCTTAGTCTGTTAGGTGCCGAAGCAAAGCAACTTGAAGAGACGGCTGAGACTTTGGCCCAAAACTACCAACAACTCAGTGATCAAGTCAGCTATATTGATACTCGGTCAGCTTATGTTAGTTTTGATAAGACCCACTTGCTTTTATGTGGTCAAAAGTTAAGTCAAATTGCAGTTGTTCGTACGGAAGATGGGATCACTTTTGCAGCTCCCTTTAACAGTGGAGTGAACTTTCTAAAGCTTTTTCAAGTATCGGGGGGAATGCCCACTGTTTTATCCTTACCGGATCATCGCCTTAGAGGAGCTTTGGTTTTATTAGGAGTCAATGCGACTTTAGCCAAATCCTTGGTGCCTTAAGTTTTAGACTCAGAGTTTTTTTGTTTTTCAAGAGCGATACGGCGTTCTCTTAGGGCAATAAAATGATCTCTTAGCATTTCCCATGGATTTCCTGTTTGAACTCCTTGCTTTGTAGGCTGAGAACTTTGAGAAGTCGCTTGTATTTCAGGTCGTTTTCTCGTGTTTTCGCTTTTTGGAAGCGGACGATTGTTTTCAAAGTCCCAAGGAACTAAAGAAGGCGTTTGGGAGTGGGCAAGTGGAGAAACTGAATGATTAGATTCGGGAGTTTCAGGCTCATGTTGCTTCACCTGTTGTTTTTCCCAAGCCTCACGAAAGCGTTGTAAATCAATCTTTAGCTCATCATCAGGAAGAGGCGGTATTGTTGAAATCGATTTCTGAGATGTATGTTGAGCCGGAGATAGGATTGAGCTTGGTGTCTCTTGATCAGGTGTATCTTGATGAAATAGAGGTTCTTGAATGGCTTCTTTTTGCTCACGCTCATGTTTGGCACGAACTTGCTTGGCAAAGTTATGAACTAGGTCTTGAACTTCCTGCCACTGATATTGATTTTGGTGTTTGGACTTGAATGAAGCCAAGGGTTAGCGCGCCTCTTGTTCGGCTCGGGCAACTCTAAAACCGACTGAATTTGATCGACCTCTAGGCTCAAGTTGTCCACGGGTTGAGGCATATAGCTCTTTGTAATTACTTGAAAAACTGCCTCCTTTAAGAACTTTTCGACCGCCACCAAGAAAGGGTTTACCATCAGCAGGGACTTTTTCATGGTTTGGCCGATATTGGTCAGCAACCCATTCCCAAACATTGCCTGCTAAATCACACAGGCCAATATGACTTGCGCCACTCAGTTTTGAGCATACAGGCCAAGGAATACCAAAACCACAGCCACTTTTTGCACCAATGTGCATGACAGCCTTACTACAGTTGGCTTCAGATCTTCCCCAAGGATAAACAAAGGATTTTTCACTACTTCGTGCAATAAACTCCCATTCGGTTTCACTCAGTAAGCGACCGCCTACCCAACGTGCAAAAGTTTGGGCTTGATTCCAATCAACACAAACCACCGGCATATCCCCACGTCTCATTTGGGCGGGCAAAGCATCTTTTTTAAGATTTAAATCAGTAAAGATTTCACAGCTTTTGTCATCCCAATGCGGTGGAGTACAGACTTTGGCATCTACGCATTTTTTATACTGAGCATTGGTGACTTCACTTACTGAGACTTCAAAGGCCGAAATCTCAATCCACTGCATCGGTCTTTCATCTTTGATGGGTAATGATGACCCCACTTGAAAGCGACCAGATCTAACAGGAATCCATTCAATATTGGTGCGATTGATCCAAGTATAACGATTGCGAGCTTCAGCGGTTTGCGCTTGATAATCATCAAGAGGGCCATAGTCTCTAATAAAGTTTAACAGTAGGCTACGATGTTCACTATCACTGATGGCAAGCATGTTTTGAGTGGCTTCTTGAACTTGTTTCCAAGAACTAAGAGCAGCTTTGATGATGGGTCTTGGCGTATATCTTTTAGATCGGCTGCTGCTTCGTTTTTGCCTATATGACAAGGTTGATCGAGGTGCTGATTCTACTTTAATTGTCGCTAAGCCAGCTCCTCCTGACACCTTTTCAATCTCTTCCCAAGCTGCAGAGGCTTCTTTGGCCAAGGTGATCTTTTTGATTCGTTTTTCGTCTTGGCGACGCTTATGTTCGGCATCAAGGCGAGCTTGGATGTCATCAAGTTCTTTACGAGCAGCATCACTTAGGTCTTTAGCAATCTGTTCTTTACGACTGAGCTTTTTGGGCTCTTCTTGCTCTTCTTCTTCAGGCTTTTCTTCTTCTACAACAGGTGGCTGTCGGTGTTCATTTCGGCGTTTGGCAAGCTCTTGATCTGCTTTGAGTATAAGACGCAAACCAACCTTAGCTAATTGCTCTTCGAGCTGTTCTTGTCGAGAAGCCCACACAATATGCTCCGCTAAAACAAGAGAGGGGGCATCAAGCGTGTTAAAGTCGACTAAGCGAGAAAGAATATCCTTGTGTTTTTCTGATGCCGCTTCGGATGGATTAAGCAACCATTGCTGTGGGCTGAGTGCGATTAAAGAAAAGTTGATTTTAAAGCTACGCTCACCAATATTTTTGAGCTTGCCTTGGATCACCCAATCAACGCCCAACTCGCGGCCAATTTCGAGACCTTCTTCCAGACTATTTGGCGCAATATTCCATGCCGGATCAAGTAAGCTCTGTCTGGATTGCTCAGAGATCAGTTTGTATCTTTGCTGTTTAGCTAGGCGGGCTTGCAAGCCCTCATATATTTTTTGGTTGCTGTATTTGGTGATGTCTTGTAGCGAACGCTGAGTACTTTTGGAACGATTAACTTTAGTTTTCTTTTGGGTAGAGTTTTTGCTGTGACTCGCCTGCCAATTTTGCTTTGCAGACTCTTCCAAGTGAAGGTCAAAAAAAGCGATCTTAATTTGCTCAGAGCGTGCAGAGCCATATCCTGCACACAGCATGATAAAGCTTGATACCGAGACTAAGATAAACGTTCTTACGGTTTTCACAGAGCAAATACCTTGCTAGTTGATAGCTTCTTTTTGAGAGTATCTTCAAAGCCGGCTTTCGTTTTCATCACTTGAGCAAGTCGCTCCATGATGCCTTTTAACCGAATGGCATAAGCTTGAGCAGGCGTACTCCCAAAGCCGGTTACATGTGATTTGGGAACTTCGATCAGATACGAAGGATCAGCGAATAAAGTCTCTTTTTCGTTTCGAACTACGACTTCAATGTTACCATCTTTGTTAAGTTTCATATTATGTACAGCAACGACTCGCCCAGGAGGGATTTTGCCCGCTTTAGGAAGCTTACAGTTTAGTTTTCCTCTTCGTTCACAGCCCTTAAGGAACTTTGAGGCATCAATCGCATAGTACTGATAGGCTTCAAAGGAACGTCTTTTTCCTTTTGTATCAAGCTCACCTCTTGAGGCAAGGGTGAGAAGACGATGCTCAGAGATATCTGCAAAGAGTAGATTTACTTCATGAACAAGCTTACTGAGCTCTAAAACAGCGCTTTGCTCTAAAGGTACTCGAGTTGCAACCAAAGTTGGTGGTACAGCACTTAATTTTTTAGGTAGGCCTTCAATCAGATCCCATTTGATCACCTTTTGTTTGAGTGCTTTTTGGATATTATCATTAATACGTTCTACATCTTCCAAGGGCTTGGCTAGACTTGCATCAATATTATTCCATGCATCTACACGATAGTTGTGTGCTCGACGTTGATCAAAAACAATACCCATTAAAAGGCCAATAATCAGCGCTGTTGCACCCGCACCTAAAACCATAGAAACCGCTAGACTTTGTTTGATCAATCCCTTGGTTAAGTCAGCAGGCATTTCAATGATATTTGCTGGTGCTTCGTTTGCATTAAAGGATAATGGGGCAAGATTACGGATTTGTGCAGCCTCACTTTGACTGATCATATCCTCATTGTTTTGAGGGGCTGCCGAACTTGCATCAAAGGCCGAGCTTGCATCAAAGGCCGTGCTTGCATCAAAGGCCGAGCTTGCATCAAAGGCCGAGCTTGCATCAAAGGCCGAGCTTGCATCAAAGGCCGAGCTTGCATCAAAACTCGCCTCCATAGCACTTGCTGAAGTATTTGCACTTGCCTCAAAAGGATTCAAGGACTGCGCTTGACTTGCATGCTCGGCAGGCATGGGCTGAGGAGTGGGTTGAGCAAAGGGATTCATTGAGGCTGGTTGAGCATCCCCTTTGGATTGTAAGTTGAAAGCATTTGACTGCGATTCTGCTAAAGGTGAGGGTGCACTTGCTTGGGCCGCAAAGGGATTCAAAGAGTTTGCTGCCGGATTGGGCGTTGTACTTGACGTAGGCGCTTGTAAAGGGGCCGGAGCAACCTGATTGATCGAAGGATTTGCCGCAAAAGGGTTCATTGACAAACTTGCTGGGCCTTGGGCATCTGCCTTTGGTTGGGCCGAAGCAAAAGGATTAAGAGAAGGCGCTGGATTAGCACTCGGATTGGGCGCAAACGGATTTAAGGTTTGCGAAGGCGTTGGGGCCTGTTGATCCTTGGCAAAGGGATTATTTGATGCGGGAGTAGACGAGAGTCGAGACTTGAGGTCATCTGTGCTCATAATATTGGCCTGCCTTAAATGAGTTTGAAAACTAGAATACAATGAGTAAGTGATGCAAAGTTAAGCTGTGAAAGATGAGTTGGTCAAGGATCTTCAACATCTTTAAGTTAAGAACTATGCTTTGCGCTGAAAGATAATAGCTTTAATATAGGTAGCTGTAAAAAAAACTAAGGGTATGGATGGTAATCGCTTCATCACTTTTATAGTCCGCAATTTCGGACTCATATACGCCATCATAAGTAGCTAAGACTTGATGAGCACGAGTGATTCGGCCAATAGCGCTCACTCCAAAAAGAAAGATTCTTTGGGCCTCATTAAATAGACCTTGGCGATCTGTACCATCATCCAATAGCTCACCACTAAACGAGCTCAAACGAGCATCGAGACTAAACTGAGACCCCAGATCTCGGCGTGCGGATAAGGCAACAATAATCGTATCGGTTCTAAAGTTTTGGGCGATTTGTAATTGTAGATCTAGATCTATTTTACTGTTGAGTAAGTCCGTATGATTAATCCCTGCAGTATAAATGTAGGCTTGACGTCCATCTTGGGCACGCGACTTAAGCTCTGTTGATACATAAGATCTTAGTTTAGGGTTAAACCACCAAGCGCCGGAAAGCCTGAGTCGTTGGTAACTTAAATTAATGACCTCATTGCCCAAAATAAGCGCTTGATTTGGTTCTATGATATCTCGATAAATCGTTTGGTTTCGATATTGTTCAAGAGAATACTGACTTAGGTTGATACTTAGATTTAAGGCCTTGATTGGCGTATAATCTAAGGTACTCAAAAAGGTGGTGATTTGAGGTTCATCTACAAAATCTAAGATCAAATAATTAGAGGCAAACAAGCCTTCAATGATTCGATAATGAGTGCGCTGATACAAAAATTGTCGGTCAAGACTTCCTTCAAAAAGGAGCACATTATAGGCTAGATTTAAGCTTAGGGGGCGTTTTTGGTATTCCACATATAAGCCAAGCGCTTGATAGTCCAAAGTTAAGCTCCGATCAAAGCGATCGGGGCTTAAACCACCATAAATACCAATGGCGGTATAAGATTTTTTTAAGTGATATTTTAGGTCAATTCCATCTACCCAAGCATTTCCGGATTCAGTAATCAAACGCCGACCAAAAGAGAGCTTTAGTGCACCAAAGTTTTGACTCAAGGCTAATTGTCGAACCTGATCAAAACGCTCAGTCTCCCCAAAACGACGTTCATTGGCTTGACTAACATCCAAGATAAAGGTTGAGTCAATATCGAGCCTAAGGCCCGAGGAAGTAATGTCTTTTAAGTGCAAATCCGCTTCTAAAAAACTGAGAAATAATGTTGGACTTTCATAGGTTTGACTGCTGTCTCCAGAAACATAATTTCTTAGGCTTAAGCGTCCATCGGCACTTGTTTTATGACGAGAGGGATTTGGAGTGTGTATTGGTTCTATGTCCGGATTATTTACGTTTACATGAGCAGGTGAGTTTAGGCCAAAAGCATCCGAGCGTTGTCGGGTTATTGAATCATTATAATCTTGGGCATATGAATTAGAACAGTAAAAGTAGTCAAAAAAACAAGTGCTTAATAGGAGCCCAATGGATATGCACAACGTGCAAGAGATATGCTTAAATACACAATAACCTTGATCCATTACCTTTGACCTCCAGCGGCACAGCTGACTCCACATTGAGCACCGGGTCGGGCAATTTGGAAGCTTGTGGATGTGTGGCACTCTTGGCAACGGCCCAGCGCGTCAGGGCAATTGGCTGGATGGTCACAGGTACCAGCAGAAGTCGACTGAAAGGTATCGGTATGGCAGAAGGAACAGTCTCGGGGTAAACCACCATAAACCCTACCCGGATGACATTCACGACAGGCCACAAAGCGATGCGCCCCCGATAAACGAAAACCGGTTGTATTGTGTAAGAAAGTGCTAGGTAAAAAGTAGTTTTGTGTATGACAGTCAAGACAGAGAGGTCCTAAGCTTCCAAAGTGTGGATCCCTGTGGCAGGAGATACACTCGGGACCTGTTCCGGAAAGCTGTTTGTCTCGTTTAGGACCGTGACAGTTTTCACAGGGAAGTTGATCATGTATGCCACCAAGCTTAAAGGCTCCAAAATTATGATTGATGGCTTGGTTTGTATCCCACCCATTCATACCGTGACACTGTGCGCAATCAGGACCTTTTTTACCTTGGTGTACATCGAGGTGACAAGAAGCGCAATCTTGATCTAAGTCCTTATATTGATTGTTTAAATGGCATTGTTTGCAGTCGACAAGTTGGTGCAAGCCCTCTAAAGGATATTGGCTTTGTAAATTATGATCAAAAGGCACTAAATCCCATTGAGTTGCGGTATGGCATTGGTCACATGCTTGATCGATTTGTCCTTGGTGGAAGTTCTGATGGCAGTTAGCACAAGCGGTATCAATCGGCTTGAAATGTCCATCCTTATGACAAGCATCACAGGCCACTGTAAGATGCTTACCTCTGAGTTCGAAGCGACTTTGACTATGGTTAAAGAATGAAATGGCCCAAGAATATGAACCTTTGTGACATTCTCCACAATCTTGCTGAGGAAATTGTGAGCGATGAATGGTTTGCGTATGACAAAATGAACATTCGGGCTTGGTATCATCTTCTAATTCGGTGCCATTAGGATGACAGCGATAACAAGGCTGATCTTGATGGCGACCTTCAAGGGCAAAGCCGGTAATAGAATGATCAAAGTGAGTTTCATACCAGCCTTTAGGACTATGGCATTTTGCACAAGAAGCATCACCAAAAGTATCGCCATGAGGATTTTTATCTTGGTGACAGGCTTCGCATTCCATTGGTCGTGGTTTATATTGTCCATTAGGATGACACTTTTGACATTGAACACGTCGGTGCTTTCCTATGAGAGGAAATTGACTTTGGGTATCATGATTAAAATTGAGCTTAGAAAAGCTGTGCTCACTGTGGCAATCTTGGCATGATGAGCCACTAAATTGACCCTTATGTACATCTTCATGACATTGAGTACACTCATTTGAAGGTGGCTTCCATTGACGCCAAGAATGGCACTCCAAGCATCCTTGTTTGGCATGGGCCCCCTTGAGAGGCCACCCTGTTTTTCGGTGATTAAACTGCTGGGTCTTTTTAAAGCTTTGAGTCACATGGCAGTCAGCGCAAAAAAAACCGGGGAATATGCCTCGAGGATGTGGGTCTTGGTGACAGCTTTCACAGCCATTGACGGGAATAGGCCCAAACTGCTTAATCTGTCCTTTGGCATTACGCTCAGTGTGACAACTTGTACACTCGGCTTTTTGGTGGGCGCCGGTCAGAGGATAGCGGGTTTTACTTTGGTGGTTAAACTTGATACGAGCGTTCATTTGCTGCCAACCAAAGGCATTGTGGCATTCTTGACATTCATCTAGGGGGGCAACCGCACCTTTTCCATGGAATAAACCATGACAAGATACACATTCAGGCGAGGTATTTAAGTAGCTATCTCGACCACTTTTGCGCTGTTCTGTATGACAAGAGCGACAGTCGGTTTGGGCATGTTTTCCATCAAGTGGCCAACCGGTTTGCCGGTGATTAAAGTTTTTTTTGTCTAGCTGAACAATTTGATAGCTTCTTCCCAGATGCTCTCGGTGACATAAATTACAGTTTACTTCACCCCGAATGCGACCGTGATAGCCTTGTGCATTACGGATTCGGCGGTCTATATCTCGGTGACAATCACGGCATTTACGAGATTCCGCCACATTGATATCATCGCCATGGCACTGTCCACATTGATCACTTGTATCAAGATGTGCGTGAACTTTGGATAGTGGATCTGCAGCAAAGGCACCCCTTAAACTGTGGATCGCACATAGAGTAAGCGTGCCTAGGAATAAGGCAACTTTAAGACAGCTTGTTGAGTAAGTGAGATAACGTTTATTCATGTGTCTTAGTGCTTGAGAGTAAAAAACTTAAGAGTAAAAAACTTAAGAGTAAAAAACTTAAGAGTAAAAAACTTAAAAGAGGAGATATGCCGATAAAATATTTAAGTGCGATATACTTGAAGATTAATAAAGCATATTAACCTTAGCATACCTAAAGAACTATACACATCTGCAAAAAAATCTCTAGTCATCGTCAGTTGGCTTAGAGATAAATATAAGAAACTTGTAAGGGATTTATTATTCATCTTCACTCTGAACCACTTGGCTATTGCTTGCTTCTTTTACAAGACCTGTTTAAGGTGAAGGCGTTTAACAACATAAAAGTATTACAAACTTATTCACTTAACAAACTTATTTACTTAATGAGGTAGCTCGTGGAAAACTTAAGGCAATTTAAACGTGTCACGATAGATTTGGGTGCAGAACTCATGTTAAATCATCGTGCTTTTCAAGTCACGGTTAAGGATATCAGTCTAGGTGGTGCCTATATTGAAAGCAATATTAACCTTAAGATGAACGAAGAAGTTGAATTAAGAATCTTCTTGAATGCTGTTGAGCATGTTGTTGAGGTCAGTGGTCGAGTTGCTTGGCTCAAGGGGCTGGCCGGCTTTGGTATCGCTTTCCAAGAGCTCAAGCCGATCGACGTTTGGGCCTTAATGAAGCAAACAGAAGCTGACCCAAAAGAGGCATTTTAGCTCGGTGATCAATGTTTAACTCGTTTGTTATATTCAATAGGCTGTCGGCCTTGAGTGTAGATCAAACGGTTTAATTCTTGGCGCTTGGCTTGACACTTTGAACTTTGCTGATCACATAAGTTTTGGCGTTCAAAGGGATCTTTTTTAAGATCAAATAGCATGAGTGTTTGGGTGTGGGTCTCCTCGATAAACTTGAGATGTTCCAATGGATGATAAAGCGCACGGCTATGCCAATTGAGCGAAAGTAATGGGCGTTGGCTGAGTGCTTGGCTTTCAATACTTAGCCAAGATTGAAGTCGTGTGTTTTTATGTTCGTTAGAGTTTATACCCTTGTTTATGAATGATTTATTTTTTAGCGTTAAAGCGAAGTAAGGCCACCAACTTACTCCTTGACTCTTTGGGTTTTTAGGCGCTGCAAATATATCTAATAAGGTTGGATGCAAGTCGATTGAGCTCCATGCTCGACTTTTTTCCCAAGCGTTTTTAATATAATTCGTCTGAATACTATCTGAAAGCGGTGAGCTCGTTTTTAATTGTGTCGTTTTTAATTGTGCTAACTGATTATGATAAATCCATATTGGCACACGAGCTTGATGCTCATAGGGCGAAGCATTATGTGTTTGTACATGATGTCGACCAAAGCCTTGCCCATGATCAGAAGAAATAATCAGCCAAATCCGATCTTTAGCAGGGTGCGTTTGGATGACTTTGAGTAGACGAGTGATTTGTTCATCAATGAGAGCTAACTCGGCTAAATGGGATTTAATTTTATTCTTATATATCCTGCGACCCCCATTAAAGGGATGATGGGCATCTAGCAAATGAGAGAATAAGAGCGTTGCTTCTTGCTTTTGTCCGGCTTGGTCTAGTTCGGTGATTAAGCGATCGATGATACTTTGGCTAAAGGCTACTTTAAAGCCAGAACGAGCCGGAACTTTAATGATCTTTTTAAGATCTCGGCCTAGCCCATTACTTTTTCTGATAATCGCCGGATCGCTAGCAAAATAAACCGTGTTGACTTGCTGTTGTGCTAAATGAGCCCATAGATTAGGACGTTGCTCTTGGCTAAGGCTTGGATGAGTCGCCTGATCCCTTGACCAAGTCAAGTGACTAGGATAGCGACCAAAGATGAAAGAACCAAGAGTAAAGCGAGTTGAGGTTGAGGCCGAGAATATGTTGGGGCTAAACCATGTCGATGGGTCAGTGCTTAAGGCTTTTAGTTGTTTCAGCTCGGACGGCGTTCTTTTTTGGGTGAACCACTCTGACTTGAGTGAGTCAATCGTAAGCAGAATCACGATCGCTTTCATGTTTGTGTCTTGTATTTGCTTTGGTAACAAGTCAAGCGGTGCTCGCCAAGTATTCTGTAAGCTTTGTAAGCGTTGACCATCGAGCCAAGGGCTATTTAACGTTTGCTTTGAATCTGGCACACGGCGCAGAGTATGAGTGGGATTGAAATAAGACCAAGCCTTTAAAGCGACAGCTGTTTCAGCGCGATTATATCTTTGTCGAAGATCATGCTGGCTGGCAAAAAGAGCTGTTGATTGACCAAAGCTCATGCATAAGACTAAAAGGAACGCAATATGAATACTTTTAGATGTTAAGTTCTGAAGTTTAAGTTCTTGTCTGCTTGCTAATTGTAAAGACTCATTGACTTGAACTTGTTGAGAAATAGACTTTTGCGCCGTTTGATTCAGCTCAAAATAAAGGAACAAGCTTTGAAAGCAAAGTGTACTTAAATAAAAATGTATTCCAAAATAAGCACCTTCTAAAACAGACTCATTAAACCCCCATATACTCAAAGTCCCTAAAATAAGAAGTCGTTTTTGTACCGGAGTTCTCAGCTTTGCTAGAGCCAAAGTCACTAATAAAGGACTTACGCAAAGAGTGAAAACAATGAAAGTTTGTAGCCAAGTTTGTAAGGCTTGATCACCAAGAGCTAGACTCAGTTTATGCGAAGCGCCGCCCCAATCTGGAAACATGTAAAATGCATTAAGAGCAGTGATACCAAGTCCAAGTAAGTATTGACTACTCGCTTTAAAGCTAAGGAGATTATACAAGGTCTCAATAAGTAGCTTGATGATTAAAAGACCCAAGCTCCAAGTGAGCAATGCCGAAAAATCAAGACAAGCAAGCCTTATGCTAGTCATTATATACTGTATTGATAGAAAGGACTTTGGTGAATGACCAAAAGGCCAACTCAGCGCTAAAGTATTGAGAGCGCTCAACATTAAACTTGCTCGAACCAAAGGTGAGCTTAAGGTTTTGAAAAGATTGATAAATAAAGTATTGGTTAGAATCCTTAAATACATAATCTCTTTTCCCAAGTTGAGCTCAGAGTCGAAATCGCCAAGTGACTCAAAAACATTAAGTTCATACAATGAACTCAAACATGATGTATAGCGATCAACCAAGAAAAACACAGAAAAGGCAAACGATAAAAAGCAAAAGGCAAAGCGAAATGCTTTAATTTACAGTCTTGGTTCAAGCCTTGCTCTATCATTTAAATTGAGATTAACTAAAGAGTATCAGTGTAATAGTAAAGAAATAGTATATACAGCGAAGGGAGTATGCACTTGAGTAAACCAAGCCACAAAGAGAGTTTAATACCGAGTTTCAATCCTTACTTACAGGGCTTGATACTGATCATTTTGATCAACATCTTATCAGTTTTTGCATGGGCCAGGCCAAGTACCCGTCTTGTGAGTCAAAGCGAAGATGATGCGACTGTAAGTTTGACTTTGGAAAGTCAGTTTATTAATGAGGACAGCAATATTCCTTGTGAAGTTAGTATTTCAATCTTGGCCGAAGACGTTGCTTTTACAGAAGGTGATTTGATCACTGTGTCTGTTAAAGAAGATGATTTATTTGGCGATGACGTTTTTTGGAGTGTGGAAGAAATTGTGGATGCTCAAACGGTGGCTTCGGGTATCTTTGAGCGAACCTATGATTGTCGTTTTGGCTCTATGGGTGATGCGGTAGGTACCTTACTTGAAGTCTATGCGCGAGTTGAAGTAGAAAAGGCTGAATGCGGTAGGCTATGCTTGCAGGATAATCCAGCGACCGCAAACATCATCATGCGTCGAATGAATGATGATCTATTTGAGGATGATGATAGCAATCGTGATGGAACGATTGTCGAGGAGCGTTTAATTTCAGATCGAATCTCGATCGATGCTGATTGGTATCAGCTTAACTATTCTTATCCGGTTGAGCTTTTAGCTCGTTTGGAGAGTTGGTTTATTGGTGGAGATTTAACCCTTAAACTTTATGATCAGAATTTAAACTTGCTTTCAACAGCGGTGATTGAAGCAAGCGGTGATTCTAAGTCTCTACGTCCAGCTTCGGCATTAAGCGCTGGAACATACTTTTTAGAGGTTGTACCAAGCGTAGCTGGCGACTTTAACTTTTATGACCTTTATGTCGTCGAAAGCCAAGTGATGGGTAATTGTATTGCAGGCGATCTTGAAACTAGGCCTTGTGGCCTTTGTGGCCAAGAGGAAAGAGTGTGTAACGAAGGTGGTGAATGGGCAGAATGGTCTATGTGCATGGACTCGGGTGTATGTGAACCAGGCGCTGAAGAAAGCGAAGGTTGTGGTGATAATGGCAGTCGTCAAAGAGTCTGTGGTAATGATTGCCAATGGCAGGACTATTCGGAGTGCATTCAATGTGAAGATGGAACAACTGAAACCTGTTACACCGGACCGGCTGAGTTGGTTGGGATTGGCGCATGTACCGAGGGCATGAGAAGCTGTAGCCGTGGTCAATGGTCAAGTTGTCAAGATGATGTATTGCCTCGTTCAGAAGTGTGTGATGATGGCATAGATAACGATTGCAATGGCCAAGTTGATGCTAATGATCAGGCTTGTGCCGCAGGGATTGGTGAAGCATGTATGGGTGATCGTTGTGGTGAGGGCATGAGCTGTTTAGATTTTCCTGGTGGATATTGTGGCGTACAAGGCTGCTTAAGCTGTGTCGCTGGCAGTGTATGTGGTGAAGTGGCCGGACGGGATTATTGCTTGGCGTCTTGCGACTCAGCAAGCGATTGTCGCTCGGGTTATCTTTGCGCTCCAGCCGGTCGTAATGGCGAATCGCTATGTATTCCCCCCTGTTCAGGTAATCAAGACTGTGGTGTAGGCCAAGTCTGTGGTAGCCAACGGTACTGTGAAAGTGCTGCTGGCTTGGGAGCAGCCTGTACCCAAAGTGATGACTGCGCTTCACCTTATACCTGCTTAACCGGTGCCTTCCCAGGTGGGTATTGTGGCGCTATGGGCTGTGCTCAATGTGGTATTGGCGGAATCTGTGGTCAAGTTCGTGGTCAGGAATACTGTCTTGAGGAATGTAATGCCGCCGATGACTGTCGTAGCGGTTATATTTGTGCGGCTCAAGGTGACAGTGGTCGCTTTGCCTGCGTGCCACCATGTACTAATGACAGTGAATGTAGTGTCGGTGAAATTTGTGGTGCACAAGGCGTATGTATTATCGATGTACCCAGTGCAGGACAATGCGGTATGAATGGCACTTGTGCAACCGGTCAAGTCTGTGGGGTTGATAGTGTAAGCAATGAGCTTCAATGTATGCCCTCTTGTACCTCGGATGAAGCCTGTGGAGAAGGCAAAGTATGTGGCGTAGAAGGCTTTTGCGTTGTAGCGAGTGGCGTTGATATTGTACCCACCACCGCACCGACTAGAGAGTCAAGCTGTCAACAAGGAGGCTTACCCACCTTCTCTTGGCTTTGGCTTGCGCTTATGATCTTAGTATGGCGTCGCCAAGAGAGCCACCCTTAATCATTGATCAGCAGTCAATAATGGCCAGCAATCCTAAAAAGGATCATTGTAGGCATTAAAGCTGAAA
>CAKZRU010000131.1 GCA_937146725.1 uncultured Myxococcales bacterium | reverse complement strand
TATATCATCTGCGACCTTTTTAATAGTGATTGTCTGCAGTTCATCCCTAAGTCTTTTTCTTCGCACTTTTGGACTTATGATTTTTTCTAGTTTTTGCTTTACAATGTTAGCGTATTCAACTATTAGCAACTCAATCTTATTTATTTTTTTAGAAATTGCTTTTTTATAGCCTAAAAGTTTATGCATAACCTTTTGTAATAGGTCAGGCTTACCCTTGAATGTATCAAGCAGCTTTTTGTATAGGTCAATAAAAAGTTTTTTTGAAACAGAATCATTAATTATGTTCATTTTTAACCTCAGGAATGTTTGATGAGTATTTGTATCTATTGTTTAAAAAGATACAGAGAACCGAATTGTAATATAGACTTATGAGAGTGGTTGAGCTAAGAAACTTGTATGATTGTTTACCTCGTATAAAGTTATATTGAAGTTTAAGATGGCAGATTCTTGAATGTGCTTATTATTAAAGATCTCTTGAAGATCGAGATGAGAATCTTGGTTCTGATCTGTTGTTGGAGTAGGAAGTTGATTGACCGGTGGCTTTGCTAAATGTGAGTTTGCCTGAGCATGAGTTGCAAAAATTAGGATGCAAAGAGTTGTTCTATACCTTATGAGTTTCATATGTCACTTTCTTTAGTTTTTGGGAAGGCTCATAAATAGAAGGTCACGACTTTAAGTTTTTTGTGAGGAAATTTTAAAATGTTGAATTTTTTTCAATGGCCTATCATTTTGGAATTCCCTAAGAGCGTAGGTATTTGGTTTTTCAGAGACCTTGACCTTTCGTTCTATGAAGTTGAAGACTATTAAAAAGCCTACTTTACAGTTCATCATCTACTCTCTATTATAGAACGGCTGTTATATAATATTGGAGTAAACCCATGAGTTCTGGTAAAAATGATCGGTTTGAGCAATCACAGGGCCTATCAAGAAGGTTGGCGATACATGGTGGCTTGGTTGGCTTAGCTGCCGCCTTAGTACAAACCCAACTATCAGGTTGTGCTTCTAATGAACCTCAAGTTGGTGATGATATGCTTAATGATCAGTCTGCTCCTGCTGAGTTAGAGATGATGAGTGATTTAGGTGGCATATCCGAGTCACCAAGCGATATGGGAATCGCTGATGATATGGAGCTTCTCCCTGAAGATATGGAGCTTCTTCCTGAAGATATGGAGATACTCCCCGAGGATATGGAAGTAGAAGCCATGGTTCCAGCTGACTTTCCTCGCCGAAATCTACCCGAAAAACCTATGCTTTCGTCAGAGATTGCCTCAATCGGACCCTTACAGCCTGCTAATGAGCATGGCTTGAGATTACCCGAAGGGTTTAGTTCACGGATTGTAGCTCGTAGTAGAGAAACCGTAGGTTCAAGTGATTATCTTTGGCATGCGGCACCCGATGGAGGGGCGACTTATTCCACGGAAGATGGGGGATGGATTTATGTTTCAAACTCCGAAATACGCATTTTAGGAGGCGTAGGGGCGATTCGATTTAATGCTCAGGGTGATATTGTAGATGCCTATAGTATTTTGGATCGTACTCAAAAAAACTGTGCTGGTGGTATAACGCCTTGGCACACTTGGCTGTCTTGTGAAGAAGTTGAAAGAGGGCAAGTATATGAATGTTCACCTTGGGGAGATCAAGAAGCGATTCATCGTCCGGCGTTGGGTACTTTTCAGCATGAAGCGGTTGCGGTTGATTTAGTGCATGGGCATTTATATCTTACCGAAGATGAGTCCGATGGCGCTTTGTATCGCTTTACAGCAGATCAGCTCAATGCCGACGGCTATCCTCATTTAGCATCTGGTCTTTTAGAAGTTGCCTCGGTTTCAGACGAAGGGCAGGTCACTTGGCTAACGGTGCCCGATCCTTTATATACAGGTGAACAGCCCACCCGCTATCAAGTGCCAGAGGTCAGCCCTTTTAATGGGGGAGAAGGAATATGGTATTTTGAGTCCGTGATCTATTTCTCCACTAAGGGTGATAACCGAGTATGGGCTTACCACACAGACACTAGCCAACTAGAAATCATCTATGATGGCAATGGCAACTTGAGTGGTGTTGATAATCTAACGGTGTCTTGCTGTGGTGATGTTTTGGTCGCCGAAGATGGTGGAAATATGCAAATTGTCGCCATTGCACCCAATGGTGAGCTCAAAACTCTTGTACAAGTTGAGGGGCAGGATGATTCAGAAATCACCGGACCGGCCTTTGATCCAAGCGGTACACGTTTATATTTTAGTTCTCAGCGCGGTGCAAGTGGTCAAAGCGCCGATGGAATCACCTATGAAATTAGTGGACCTTTTCATCGTTTAAGAGGCTGATTGTTCTAATTGAATCTATTGGTTCAAGGATCTCATTGATACTTGAGTGCATCACTTTGCAAAAACTGATGATTTTCATTAAGCTTGATTATGATTTGCTCAATTCACTAAGGACTCATGATGAACCAAGCCATCCACTTCCTTGATCAGCACACGGTTATGGAACTTCGTGTGGCTCTTTTGGAGGTTCTTTCCTCTTTCAAGCCTAAGTGGATTTATCTTTTTGGGTCGACTGCACTCAAGCAAGATCATGCTCACAGCGATCTAGATATCGCATTTTATTCAGAAGCCGAACATGATCCGGTTGCTGTGTTTATGCAAGCGCAAATCTTGAGTGCACGATTTCATCGAGAGGTTGATTTAATTCAGTTAAGAACAGCCTCTACTGTTTTTCAAAAAGAAATCTTAGTCTCAAGCGCATTAATTTATGAAGAAGTGGCTACAGATCGAGAGCTTTTTGAGAGCATTGTTTTAAAAAAATATGCCAGACTCAATGAAGAAAGACTTCCTATTTTAAAGCAATATATGCGTGAAATCAGTGAAAATAAGCGAGCAACCGCCATAAGCTCTAATAATTAAGTGTGACGCTTTATAACACTCTGTAAAACTCTGTTCACATTCTACAGCCACTCTATCCTTACTCTGTTTACACTCGGGGTTTACACTTAGTGTTTATACTCGGCTCAAAAGGCTGATCGATTAAACTGAATTACGCCTAAATATGGCATACAGTTGAAGATGAATTTCCTTAATTTGTTTAATAAATCAGTAGCTTGTGTTCTTTTTTCGGTATAGCTTCGTGTGAACTTATCCCGTATTCAATTTGTTTTGGCATCATTTATGCAACGACTTAGAAGCATACTATTAAACAAGTCGATTTAGACTCATTTAAAAGGAGCTAATCATGAAAACAAATCAGCAGATACAAGTGCTTCAACAGAAGCGATCACAGCGCACATGGTGTATGTCTAGTGCATATCTTGTGCTCTTTGCTACTTTGGCTTTGGCCTGTAATCCTGAATCAAGTCAGCCAAGTGCCATTGGCGAATCACCGGTCGATGATACTCCTTGGGTTACTGTGACTAAGCCAACTTATAACGATGGTACACAAAGTCTTGAAGATGGACAAAGCGAATTCATTTCGGCCTCTGGTCAGCGTGGAGAAAATGCGGGTGATCTTGAGATGAATGCCGAACCAGAGGCTGCCGCTGAAGCGGATGATGCCGGTGATGAGCGTAGTGTAGAAGAAGGTGATATTTATCGGGTGATTAACGAAGGCTTAATGGCTAATCTTAATCATTATCGTGGCCTTCAGTTAATCGATATCCAAGATCCAAGCGAGCCTCAGATTCTGAGTCGTTTACCGCTATCGGGTACACCGGTAGAAATGTACTTTGTTGAGGGCTATGCTGTTGTACTCATGAATAACTGGTGGGGCTATTGGGGCGTCCATGATGACTTAGTGGGGGATCAATTTAATGGTGGTTTAGCCGCTTTAGTTGATATTAGAGATCGTCAAAATCCACAATTGGTGAGCCTACAGCCTGTACCGGGTTATATTCAGACCAGTCGTCTTACTCGAGGCATGGGCGGTGATGCCTTATTTGTGGTGGCCAATGATTGGAGCAGTGAAGGCACCCAAACCATACTTCGTAGCTTTAGCGTAAACACCGATGCTGAAGTATCATTAAATCCGGTGAGTGAGCTTGATCTAGGTGGATATGTAGCCGATATTCAAGCAACTCCAAGCACACTCTTAATCGCACGTCAGCAAGGCTGGTGGCATAACGATGACCGTTGGGACGGTACTTATGTGAGTATCGTAGACATTTCTAATCCAAGCGGTGAGGTGGTTGAAGGATCTGCGGTAGCCGTTGAAGGATATGTGCGCCGTAAAAATGATATGCATATCCATAATGGGATTTTGCGTATTGTCAGTGATGATTGGAATCAAGGTTCTGTGGTTGCCACTTGGAATATTGATGATATTCAAAATCCGGTGAGTGTGGATCGAGCGGTTTTTGGTGAAAATGAAAACCTATTTGCCAGTCTGTTCATGAATGACCGAGCCTTTTTTGTGACCTATCGCCGAGTTGATCCTTTTCATGCCTTCTCTATTGACTCTGAAGGTCTAATTGAAGAGCGAACCGAATATATTATTTCTGGCTGGAATGACTTTTTTAAGCCCACCTTTAACCAAAGTCGTCTGATTGGGATTGGTATGGATGACCAAATCGAAGGCCAAGTAGGACAGAGTATTGCGGTCAGTTTATATAGCACTTCGCTTGAAGAATCAGAGCCCTTTATCGCTCGAGCGCACGGTGACCTAACCGGTTGGTCTTGGTCGGAAGCACGTTGGGATGATCGAGCCTTTTCCGTGATTGAAAATGCGGTTTCGGTCAATGGACCTGATGGGGTAACTGAAACAGGTTTGGTTCTTTTACCTTTCTCGGGCTATGATAGAAACACCGATGATGACAACAGATATGGCCGTTGGCAAAGTGGTGTGCAAATCTTTACTTTTTCGGAGCAAAGCGTGACCGCTCGTGGAGTGATGTCGCACAACAGTCCGGTACGTCGTAGCTTTGAGCCAAGCTCAGGCATGGTAGGAAACTTATCAGAGTTAAGCCTAAGCTTGTATGACCGAGAAAATGTCGATCAGCCCACTTTACTAGGTCAAATCGATCTTGCGCCAGAAATTAGCCGAGTTTTCTTCATTGGCGAAGGTCCGGCTCGTCATCCTGTCCGCTTTAAAGGCTCAAATGATATTTATTATGGCTGGTATGGCATGGACCGCGAAATGGCTCCGGCTTATCTCGAGATTCTTGAGGTGGGAGCTAATGTTGATTTAGATCAAGCGATCGCAATAATTCCGGTGCCCGCTCGTGCTTCATTACGGCAAGAGGGCGATATCTTCTATGCCATCGAAGACAAGGTTATTTATGACAATATGAATCGCTGGGATGAATGGCATCGTGAAGTCAATCTGTCTGTATTTGACTTAAGTGAGCCTTTAGCCCCACAAGCTCGAGGCACTTTAGACCTTAGCTCCATTCTTGAAGGTTATGAGACTTATTATAATTATGGATATGACTATTGGGGTTGTTTTGACATGGAGCCCTATTGGTGGGGCCGTCCAAACCTAGAAGTATATTCGGTAGACGGTGGTTTAGCGATCAAGACCTTGGAAGCTCAGTCAGAAGTTTTGGGCGAGTTTGAAAGTTGTAGTTTATATCGCCAAGATGTAAGAGACGACTTTAGACATCTACTTGATGACAGTATGCAATATTGTACGGATATCCAAACGCCTTATAATGAAAGATCAGATGATTTTTCTTGTCAAAGATTACAAGGCCGTATCTCTTGTCATCGAGAGCTTGGTGAGGACTTTGTGTGTAGCGGTCAGGTTCAGCGCTGTGTATATAGTTACAATGACGAAGGTTATCAGGTTGATACAGAGTGTGAACCGATTGAGATCGACATGGCTGATGTAGATACTTGGGCTCAGCAAGAGTCTCGTCGTGGTGAATGCTACACCTATGAGAGAGAAAGACGTTGGGGTTCATTGCGCCTAAGTTTGATCGATTTACAAGACTTGGATCAGCCGGAGTTGGTTGCCCAGCTAAATGCTCCTAGCCATGAGCACTTTGAAGGCTTGATCTCACAAGAAAATGAGCTTTTCTACTCGTACAGTGTACCGGTTGAAGTCGATGGAGATCGCATGAGCTATGTACGTCACTTTACTCGCTCTATCAATGATCGTAACCTTGCTCAACCTAGTTTTAATAACGCCATTAACCTACCCGGTAAGCTCTTACTTAAGCGTGGTTCATTGGTGTTAAGCCAAGATTTAGTATGGGGCCCAGAGGACACTGTCAGCACCTTAAATCTAACTCGTCTCAATGAAGAAGCCACCCGCGCACACTTCATTTCTCGTCACGTCTTTGAAGGTCGACGCTTACAAAAGCTTGCTCTTGATCAAGCAAGTGATGGAGAAGAGCGACTTGTTGTTTCACACAGTATGCACTATCGCTATTATGACTACTATCCAAGCTTTGAGGTTGATGAGGCAACTAGTCCTAACGATAATCCGTATCTTGACCGAATCTCTATCTTTAAGCTCAATGACCTTGAGATTTTAGGTGAGTCAGTGAGCGATGGCTGGAGCCAATTAATAGATGTTCACGAGAGTAAGGCGATCTTTAGAGTAGGCGGTGGTGTTCTTTTGATAGATATCAACGATCCAAGCGCAATTCAACCACAGGCCTTTTTACCCATTCAGGGTTGGTCACCTAAATTAACTATCGAAGGTGATTATATTTATGCCGCTTCTGGTCGCTATGGAGTCTTTAGCCTAGAAATGGAGCAGTCTAACTTATTGTCACCGCTTTAAGCTTTGCTTAATGCTCTTAAAAGAGTTGCAAGTGGCCTCAAAAAGATATTTTTAGTTGTTAGTTGTGTTCAATTGTTGGGTAATCAAATACTTTTCTCCATTATATTGCAGCTGCCAACTTAACCAAGTGGGATGTAGTTTAGGATCTGAAAACACGAATTCTTCTTCAGTTCCACCAAGACTTTGTGCAAACTGAAGTGCCTCAAAGATTTGCAGATGATCAGTCAGAATATCGTATACCCCCCATGCGTATTTGATGTCATTGGGGTCAATATTTTCATCTTGTGCTTCCTCAAGCTTAACTCGCAGTCTTAATAAGGCTTTAGATCCAACAAGTTGACTAAGTGTAACACTTTCATATCCCCAAACCTCAGCATCAAAAATAAGAGGGAAAGGGAGCAAGGAGTCATTGATATTTGCTTCGCTGAGATCGGTTGCATCACCCCATAAACTAAAGATGAGTTTTTGACTTTCTTGATCTAAGCGCTCTCCAAGATCTTGTGGGCTTAGTGCTAAAAATAGCTCGCTTGAATGAAGCGCTTGAAAGGGCTTAAATTGACTAAATAACTCATACTCAAAATCGGTATTTTCATCGCTTAGAGTGACAGAGGCATCATCGTTTAAATAGGCTGACCTTAGATTCAAGTTATCAACAGTGTAGCCCTCAAGACAAAGAGATTGTTGTGCAATAACGGGATTGTTTGGAGTCGTGCTAGAAACAGGACCATTGTTTAAGCGATGAAACGTAAATAAGCCCTGATTACCGGCAGTGTCTATCGGACTTGTTACGCTGTAAGACCAAGTCTGTAAGCCTTGTTGATTGATTGTAAATGATTCAAGAGCAGCCATATCAGTGGTCACTGATCCTAATAAATCCGAAATATCGGGGCTCTCATTTAAACTTTCAATCCTGTTAGACGTGTATGTAAACATATCAGTGGTCTGTTCACCAAAAAGTAAAATAATCCATCCGCCACTATTATCCAAGGTACACAATAGATCACGAGGTTCAAAGTCGAGTGAAACTCGTCGAGATTCGTACAAGGATGATTCTTCAATCTTCTGTAAGACCAACTCAAATTGCTCACCTGTCTGTATGATCATTGCCAATGCATCTGCTTCACAAGCGGTGATCTTGAGTACACTTGACTCTAGCTGGTGACGACAAGCGTACTGTGTATCATCTTCAGCAAGTGCTTGGTTTACACACAGGCTAGCACTGACCTCAGGCGGAGCATTGGTGTGACCAACAGGAGCCCCACTCCCCTCTTCACCAAAATCTTCAGCAGACATCTCATCATCAAAAACAACATTGGGATCATTCACTCTTGCAGACTCATCCCCTAATACTAAGGCTCGGCGATCATCTCTGTCCTGCCATTGAGTGGGTAAGGTCCATGAGTCACAGTGATACCAACAGTCCTCATCACGGTCTTCGCATACGGTTGCTTCATATATGCTCAGTTGTTGACTTAGAGCTTCTGCTTGATTACACCAAGCATCGAGATCATCGTAGAAGCGACTTCTTGTCTCATTGTCTAAGTCATCTAGGCATGCTTGTTGTCCGGAGTTTGCCGTTGCTAAATATATACATGCATCTAGATTCGGGGTGCCACCAGCACTAGATGGAGGTGGGAACTCCATATCATAGCCAGATTCGGTACCGGCTTCGGGATATGGAAAGCCCACGCAGTCAACACAATCTGAAGAGTATGCACTATCGTCAGCCGCACAACCAACGACTAGACTAAGTAACAGACTCAGAAGACTAAAACTCAAACAACAATCACTTTTTTTCATCATTTTTAAATCCCTAGATGCTCAATTTATTTGTATTATACCAAAGATCATCAAAGGATAAAGATTAGTCTTGATAAGCTTGGATTATAATTAACTCGCTTTCTTACTCAGAGTTTTTGCTATACAGGTTTTTCAATATAAAAGTTCATGTAGGGAGTTCAAAGATGGCCAAGAAAAAAAAGCAAAAGTTAGATTTTTCTGAAACCGCTCAAAGCACATCAGGTTTTGGGAGAGGTTTAGGAGGTGCTTTAGCCTTAGCCGGTTTTGAGGCAGAATCTGTTGCAGATACTCAGCCCAAACAAGATAAAAAGGCCAAGTTAGAAATATCCAAAAAAGATGATGTACTCAGTCCACTTGGTCCAAAAAGAGTTTTAAAGTTGGGTGTTTCCAAAAAAGGGCGCGGAGGAAAAACTGTGACCACTTTACAGGTTTTAGCACATAGTGATGAGACGAGTAGAACTCGCTTAGCCAAGGCTATGGGTAAAGCTTTGGGCTGTCGTGTATGGCTAGAAGATGATGTACTTTGCTTACAAGGGGAACAAAAAGAGCGTGTCGAAAAGTGGGTTAAGGCACAGGCTTAAGCCCAAGTAAGATTTCAAGTGAGAGCCTAAGTTAGAGCCTAAGTTAGAGCCTTAGTGAGAGCCCAAGTGAGAGCCCAAGTGAGAGCCCAAGTGAGAGCCCAAGTGAGAGTCTGTGAAATATAAACATGAGTGACTTTTCTTTATGGGCACTAATCTTGGTTGTCTGTGGGCTGAGTTATGTACTACTCAGCTTACTTTGGTCGACTTGGCGCTTGGGAATCGGGCCCACAACGTCGGGATTGCGCGCTCGGCAAGACATTGCTCACTTGGCTGCCGATCTAGTGTTAGAACAGCCTTTCAATCAAGTTATAGCATTAGATTCTTTATCAAGCGCAACACAAAAGTCAGCACCAAAAACTCAGTATATTTATGAACTTGGTTCCGGTTGGGGGGGGCTGAGTTTTTACTTGGCTAAAACGCTCAAATCCTATTTGGCTAAAGTAGAAGAAGTAGAACAACTTCAAATACTTATCAAAGGCTATGAGCTTGCTCAGGTGCCTTATGTATCCGCCAAAATTATACAAAACTTAAGACAAGTTTTGAGCTTTAGTCTTCAAAACAAGCAAGCAACGAAAGAGCAAGCAACGAGTTCAGCCAAGATTTCTTTAGATTTTATCCAACAGGATTTTATTACTGAGCTTGATCAAGTCGAAGCAGGAGCCGTTTTGATCGCTTACTTATGCCCTAAGCAAATGGAACGAATCGCTGAGGCTTTAAGGCAAAGAGATAAACCGATTGGAGCATATCTCATCTCCTTAACCTTTGCCTTGCCAGGATATCAAGCAAGGCAAACAAAGCGAGTTGCAAACTTATTTAGAGACCCGCTTTATCTTTATTTGATTTAATACGAAAATGATCAGCTTTTTAAATTTGTCAGCTTAGCTTACCAAGGCAGAGCTTCACCGTTGGTATGCCAAAACTGACCGCTTGTTTCTAAGCTGAGCTCATCAATGAGCTTGATCAATCCTTGGGCGGATTCATCGGTATCAATAAGGCCATTATGTCCGGTCATGCCTGTGCGCACATAGCCCGGATGCAAAATGATCACTGCAATCCCTTGGGGGGCTAAATCTTTGGCTAAGGACATACTTGCCATGTTTAGGGCCGCTTTAGAAATTCGATAGCCATACATACCACCCGAGGTGTTATCTGTGACCGAGCCCATACGGCTACTCACATTGGCGACTTTGCTGCCTTCTGCCAAAAAAGGTAAGCAGGCTTCGGTGACCTTAAGCGGTCCCAAGGTGTTGATATCGAACTGAGCTTGGATGGTGGTGTAATCAAGGTCAGTTAGGCTATCTCTCACTAATAAACCGGCATTGTTGATCAGTAAGTCCAGCTTAGTCACGCCCAAATCTTTAAGAGCCTGTCCTAGAGTTTGGGGGGAGCGTACATCAAGGTTTTCAATCAACTGTACTGATCGGCTTTCATCGTTGACCAAGGCATTTAGCTCATCTGACCCTTGTCGACAGGCAACAATGACTCGCTCTCCTCGCTGACTTAGTTGCTGCGTTAAGGCAAGTCCAATTCCTCGATTTCCACCGGTGATTAATACTGTGGATTGTGTACCCATAAGGCATACCCTTTCAAATAGGTTTTCAGTAATATGATTTAAAAGATCTTACAATAATTGACCGGCTCATTACGGCCTTTGACTGTTGTCGTTCCCAAAGGTTCAGCCTGCCAAGTATGATGACCCGCTGCTTTAGCGAGTTGCAGGGTGCTTTCAGAAACAATGATCGGGTGTCCATGGTCTTTGGTGAGACCTTCCAGACGAGCGGCAAGATTAACACTATCACCTAACACAGTTGAATCCATACGAGATTGAGTGCCGACTGTACCAATCACCGCCGTACCGGAATGTAAGCCAATCCCAGATTTTAAGGGTGTACTTGCTTGGCTATTCCATTGCGTTAATGCCTTTTGCATAGCCATGGCTGCATTAATTGCATTTAGGGCATGTTGAGGTCCCTCAAAGATCGCCATGATGGCATCTCCAATAAACTTATCAATAAAGCCATGATGCTGATGTATGGGTGCACTTAAAGCGGTAAAATAGCTATTCAGCATGGTTAAAAGCTCGGCAGGAGGCATACTTTCGGCAATCGTAGTAAAGCCACGAATATCCGAAAATAATACGGTTAAGTCCGTCAATTCATTATAGCCAACCTGAATTGAACTAAGCCCATTTGAGGCAATGCGGCGTAGAAAGGGCTCGGGGACAAAGCATTTAAAGACCTCATTGGTTTGCTCTAAAAGTTTACGTTGCTGACGTATCTGCTGTTCGCTGAGATAGCTTTCAACGGCTGCTCGAGTGGTCAGTAAAAGGTCAGCCTGTTCCCAAGGTTTGCTCATGTAGCGATAGAGGTTGGCTTGATTAACCGCACTTTGTACCGCTTCTAAATCAGCTTGGCCGGTTAAGAGAATGGTTTTGGTATGTGGTGATAAGCGGTGGACCTCGCATAAAACTTCATTACCCTTAAGACCGGGCATGATTTGATCGGAGATAAAAAGAGGAACTTCTTCTTTCTCATCAATGAGATCTTTGAGTAATTCAAGCGCATCTTCACCATCTGTGCTGACTTCGATAGAAAAGCCCATATCGGTGAGTTGCCTCAGCTGTTCGCGTAGACTGGTCAGAATCATGGATTCATCATCTACGCAGATAATTACTCCTCTTTCTTCCGGCTGGTTTGGCATTACATGCGAACTCATCTTAATCGTTCTCCTTTAGGCTTTTAAGACCATCCTCTAATACTTGTAAGAGTTCCTCGCGAGACCAAGGTTTCTGTAAATATGAATACAGATTGGCTTCTTGCTTGGCTCTTTCAACCGCAGCACTATCGGCTTGTCCGGTCAGCATGACCTTGACCGTTTTAGGAAAGCGTTGATGAATTTGTACGAGTAATTCATCACCCTTCATACCGGGCATAAGCCAATCTGATACGATCACAATGGTTTGAACGCCTTCTTCACAAAGCTCGTCAAGCACTTCCAAAGCCTCTTCACCATCCAAGGCGGTTTCATAAGAAAAGCGCTTGCCAAAATGACTGCGGATTTGCTCGGTCAAGCTGGTTAAAATCACTTGTTCATCATCAACGCAGAGGATGGCTAAATTGTCAGTGTTATGTTCATGATTCATACGTCAGTCTCCGTAGTTTTATGGGCCGGTATCCAAATATTAAAGGAGGTACAACCAGGTTCACTTTCAACGCTAATTTGACCTCCATGATCATTGATAATTGCTTGGCAGATATCCAAGCCTAATCCAGTGCCTTCACCAACCGGCTTAGTGGTAAAGAAGGGCTCAAAGATTTTTTCTAGATTTTCGGCTGGAATCCCACAGCCAGAGTCGATGATTTTGACTAAGGCGCCATCCTCGCTTGGTGCTGTAACAATCTTAAGTGTGCCCTTGCTTTTCATTGCCTGTACCGCATTGGTAATGAGATTTTGCCAAACTTGATTGACTTGATCAACATCCACATAGATCAAAGGCGTTTCTGGATCAAAATCTCGCTCTACTTCAACGCCACGCTTAATGGCATTGTGATTTAAGGTGAGCACGGTATCTAGTTCGGTATCAATCTTGACCAAGCGGCGTTCTTGATCACTTTTACCATGTGCATAATGCTTGAGTGCTGATACGATTTTAGCAGCTCGTTGCACTGCCGAAAGAATGTTAGAGATATGGCGACGATGCGAAATATGAGTATAAAGCAGATCAAACAGTGCTTCGCCCTTGTCGTGCTGTAATAGAGGTAAAATTTCTTCAACAGCGAGCTGTAAGCCAGAGTTTACAATATCTTCGGCTAAACTCGATGCATTGGCAATATTGGCCTCACTGAGTTGAGCACTGACTTGCTTACGCAATTTACGGCGCTCTCGGGAAGGCATTAAAAGGACTTCGGTGTCGGGCTCAAGATTAAGTAACTTAAAGAAGTGATTTTGTTGCTCTGGGTTTAACTCGGACAATAAGTTAAAAAGCTCAGACTCATCACCACTTGACAGGCTGATCGACTCGGCAGAGGCTTTAATCGCGCCTAGGGGGGTATTCACTTCATGCGCAACACCGGCAACAAGTTGCCCCAAAGCAGCCATTTTTTCACGGTGAATTAAGACGCTTTGGGTTTGATCTAGCTTATTGGCCGTTGCCTCAAGGGCTTTAGCCGTTTCATTTGCGCGTTGTTGTAGGGTGCCTAAATCACCGTGAAGTGGAGTATTAATACGAGCAGCATATTCACCCGCACTAATGGATTGGAGCATGTCAGAGATGGAACTGATCGCCTCATTCAGTGAGCTCATCAAGTGATTAAAGGCGCCTTCAACACTTTCTTGATCAAGGATTTCTTGGCCTAGTTCTGCTTCAGTTGCATCCTCGTACTCAAGGCCGTGAAGAATATTGAGGCCCTTATATTCGGCCAAGCGAAAATGAAAACGGTGCTTTCTGTAGACTTCCATTAAAGCGCTGGTAACAATGTTGTCATCATAAAATTGGGCGCTAAAATCAGCGATAATCACTGTCAGCGAGATCGCCTCTAAAACAACGAAGGCTGCATGTACAAAGACAATATTTAGACCGGTGTGCAGAGAGGAGCCATCAAAGTTTTCAAAGGCGA
Source organism: uncultured Myxococcales bacterium (assembly GCA_937146725.1). Classification (GTDB taxonomy): domain Bacteria; phylum Myxococcota_A; class Bradymonadia; order UBA7976; family VGTA01; genus CAKZRU01. The sequence goes on along the minus strand of CAKZRU010000131.1, from coordinate 5,663 downwards.
TCAAAGGTGTTCCAAAAAAATCAACGCCATTCACTTGGCAAGAATTAAAGCTTAAATGATGCACGGCAATTACGACAGTACCACTTAAAAGGGCAATGGGATCCTTGTAGCGCACCAACAAAGCTAAGGCGACAAAGACATGAAAGTGCATTTCAATCAAGCCGAGTTGTTGCTGAATAAACAAGGCTGAAAAAGCCATGAAGGCAGCCCCAAAAGTCGCCCGACTTGCAATGCTTCCTGGTGATAAACAGTAAGGGATATATGCTAGTAAAGTAATCAGCCCGCCACCGATAAAGCCTAGCATAAAAGTGCCATAGCTTAAGGAAGTAATCAAAGTGGCAACAAACCAATGAATGAGCATGAGTTTGAGCATCAGTTTATCAGCACGCTTAAAATCCTCGTGATAAGCGCTGGCCACTTTGCTGGGGAGTGAGGGACTGTGCGATAAAAAAGATCTTTTTAGAAGCTGTGATAAATCCATGAGCATTCGCTGTGTCCTGTATTAAATTATGGAGCGTTTAACCCAAGTCTAGTGAGACGAGTTAAACTTAGACCTCTGATGTATTGGGTTTATATAATCGGCAATATACCTCAGCATGTCCACTATGTGGAAATAAGTGGAAAAGCTTAGCATATTCAAGAGTCCAACCTTTGTGACAAAGGCTTTCCAAGTCTCTAGCGAGTGCTGCAGGATGACAAGAAATATATGTGATATACTTTGTATCTGAATCAGCCAAGGCCTCAATAATGGGTGTGGCACCGGCTCGGGGTGGATCAAGAATAATATGATCAAAGTGATCTTGAGGCAGTTGAGCAATATCTTGTGCCTGTGCCATAATGTTAAGTTGTTCTTGTTGAGCATATTGGTTTAGGGCGGCTACTGCCGAACGGTCATATTCAAGCGCGAGAATGTGCCGATTGGCTTTGGCCTTAGCAAGTGGACGCGTAAAATTACCGCTACCTGCATATAGTTCCAAGATATTTTCAGCTTGTTCAGCGCCTTTAATAACCTGCTTCACCAAGGCTTGGTTACCACTTTGGTGTGCTTGCATAAAAGCAGAGGCCGGATGCGCAGCAGTGCTGAGTTGATTATAAGCCTTGCCCCAAGTTAAGTAAACTTCCGGATATTGCTGTAGTGTACTTGCTAGGGACGGAGTTGAGCGTTTTGGGCGCTTTTTAGAGTTGTGCTTTCGACTCTTTTTGTGTCTAGCAGAGTTTTGTTTAGCAGACTTATGCTGAGCGCGACGAGTCGGCATGGCTTTAAGCACTAAATCTTGACGATGGGCAAGCAAGGACACACCATGAATGACATTTGCTGATGGTAAAAGTTCTGCGATTGCTTTTTGTAAGTTTTGTAGAGCTTCTTCGGACCAAATGCCATGTAGTTCCAAGGCCAGTGTGCCTGATGACTGATCCTGAGCAACACTGATTCGGATTTCGGCCGGTGCTTCGCTAAGATAAGGTAATAGCTGGCGTGTTGCTTCTAGGATTTGATTTAAGGTCGGTACAAAGACAGGACAATGGGGCAAATCAAGTAGGCCCTGTGGTCCATAAAAGCCTAGACGACCTTTACCATCGCTATGTAGACGAGCAGTATGGCGCCAAGCTTGCTCATCTTCTTGATAAGGAGTGAGCCATTTAACTTCATGACCTACGGCTCGGCTGAGCATACGGTCAATATCCCGGCTTAAACTTTGGATCTGCTGCTCGATAGGTAAAGCCTGCCAAGGACAGCCTCCACATTGTTGAATATGAGGACAAAAAGGAGGGCTATGCGTTGAACTTTCTTGGTTGATACTGAGGACTTCAAGTTCATAGCTTCGTTTCGCAAGCTTCAAGACTTTGGCAGTAACTAAGTCGCCGATTGCTAAGGCCTTTGCTGACTTAAGCCAAGCGACTCGACCGTCGGAGGCGCTACCCATAAACTTACCCCCCAAAATCGCCTTTTCAACCTCGAGTTGAACTTCTTGCCCGACCAGCCAAGAATTAAGAGCATTTTCCATAATTAACTACCTAAATGATTTGGGATAAGTAAGCTGACCGTTTCATAGTGAAAGCTGCCGGGAAACATATCAAAAAGAGTTGTTTCTTGGGTTTGATAACCAAGACTCGCCAAAAGAGATAAATCACGACTTAAGGTTCGGGCATGGCAACTCATATAAACTATTTTATTTGGCTTTAATCGGGTGATTGCTTCTAAAACATTAGGATGACAACCACGCCGAGAAGGATTCAAAGCTATAAGGAGTTGCGAGTCCTTGTTTGGGAGTTTTTTTGGGAGTTTCTCTTGGATCATTTCATTGTCGAGTTGTGCTTTAAGTAAATCGAGTTGGTCTTCGGCTCGACCTAAAATAAACTCAGCTTCATGTATATGATTATGTTCGGCATTCGTAAGTGCATCGTTGATTGATGATTGTGTTTCCTCTAAACCCCAAAGCTTTTTTAAAGGACCACCATTTAGACGAGCTTGCTGAGCCAAAAGTAAGCCAATAGAACCTACACCGCAATAAAGATCAATCACCAAGTCATTGGGTTGTGGATTCAGTTGCTCGACAACCTTACGATATGCTCTTTCGGCAACAACAGGGTTAACCTGCGTAAAGCTAGTTGCTGAGACTTGAATCTTTAATGGTTTTTTTAGTGGGTCTATATCACTGGTTAGCTTTAGGTGATGATACAAGGCCGGTTCACCCCATAACAAGGTACTTGGCTTGGAAAAGTCAAAAATGGCATTCCCCGAAAGATGGTTTTCATGAACAGCAACACCGCTTAACTCCGGATGCTTGCTTCGTAACAAGCCAACTAGAGTCATCAGCTTATCTTGGTCGGCATTGAGCACAATCAAAGTGAGATATAAGGCCGGTTGCTTTGCTTTTGTGGCTGATGCATGTTCGCCCTGTCGAATCACTATATAACGTAAGCGACAACTTGAGTCATGTTCCTCAGAATGCTGATATGCTTTTAGACCAACGGCAGGACAAAAAACACGCAAAGAATCAAATAGGGCGTTGATCAATGGGCTTTGGGCCAAGCAAGCTTCTAAATCAACCAAGTTATGACTTTTGGGTTGGTATAAACCAATCTTAAAGGGTGCTTGATCATTTAGCCCCGGTCTCACAGAAGGTTTAGCACTGTAGCGATAGTGAACATCTGGTTGGGTTTGATTAAATAAATGAGCATCAAGATGAATGTTCACCGATTGTAGACAGCTGTAATGAGCAAAATAATCAGATAAGTTTTGACGCTTCCACTCATATTGTTCGCTAGCCGTCAAAGGAAGCAAGGGACAGGCACCGCATTCTGCTAACTGAGAACAGGGTCCTTTATGACCAAAGGGTAGCCAAGTTTTTTCTTTTTTGTTATCAAGACTTTGATTTTTTTGAGGTATCTTCGCGTTCTTTGTTGCGGGTAAGGTTTGAAGTTCGACTTTAGCTTGGCTTTTGGCTTGGCTTTGAGAGCCTTGCTGAAGTTTTTTAGATTGACGAGTTTTTGACTTAAACTTGTTTTTAGCCTTTTTTTGTTTTTGACTCACCTCAGAACACTCTTCCTTCAATACATGCTATCACTTCGCTGATCTAGCATGTATCATTTCTCGAATTATTTAGGAACTACGAGCAAGCGTTCAGTATCAAATTAATCCTAAGCTTTAATGGAGCAATAAAGAAAAAAACATGAAGAGAAAAAGTATTAAACAGATTCAAGCTCAGGCTCATCGTCAAGATCCGATTGTGATGCTGACTTGCTATGATGCCACTTTTGCTCGCTTGCTTGATGAAGGTGGAGCCGACATGCTTTTGGTAGGTGATTCACTCGGCATGGTGATTCAAGGACACGAACATACTTTACCGGTCACTCTTGATGAAATGATTTATCATTGCAAGTCTGTCGCTCGTGGCAGTCAGCGAGCACATATTGTGGGTGATTTACCGTTTGGTAGTTACCAAAGCTCCTATGAAGAAGCGATGCGCAGTGGGATTCGCTTGATGAAAGAGGGTGGTGTTCAGTCGGTTAAGCTCGAAGGTGGACAGCGAGTACTTAAAATTGTCGAAGGACTTTCCCAAGCCGGCGTTCCGGTTATGGGTCACTTGGGATTAACGCCTCAATCTGTGCATCAATTAGGTGGATATAAGATGCAGGCTAAAAGTCAGGCAGCGGCTAAGCAACTGATAGAAGATGCTTTAGCTTTGGAAGAGGCAGGGGCTTATGCCTTGGTTTTAGAGTCTGTACCTGCTGACTTAGCTCAAGAAGTGACCCAAAAACTTTCGATTCCCACCATTGGAATTGGAGCGGGGGCAGGCTGTAGTGGCCAAGTTTTAGTGATCTATGATTTATTGGGCTTAGATGAGCGTTTTCACCCAAGCTTTCTCAAAAAATATAGAGATTTATCAAATGATATAAAGGCTGCTGTGCAAGAATATGGTAACGAGGTCAAAACTAGAGTCTTTCCAGCCAAAGAGCATTCAAAGTAAGCATTTCTTCCATGAGATAATAAGTGAGATAATAAGTAGGTCAACATAGATGAATATCAAGTCAAATGCAGTGCTACTTTATCAAGCTCAAGACTTAAAGTCTTGGCGCGAAAGCCTTAGTTGTAAAGACGCAAGACCTTTAATTGGCTTTGTTCCCACTATGGGCTTTTTACATGAAGGTCATTTGTCATTGATCAAAGAGGCCAAGCGACATGCACAATATGTAATTGTGAGTATCTTTGTAAATCCTAGTCAATTTAATGACGCTAGCGACTTTGAGCACTATCCAAGAAATGAGGAACAAGATATTTACTTGGCAAGTCAGGCGGGTGCCGATGCGATCTTTTTACCGAGTGTAGAGGTGATTTATCCTCATGGTGCACAAACGTGGGTCAATGTCGGTGCTTTGGGAGACACTCTGTGTGGTGCAAGTCGACCCGGCCATTTCCAAGGTGTTTGCACAGTAGTGACCGCTCTTTTTAACCTAGTTGGCTGTCAAGTCGCGGTTTTTGGTGAAAAGGACTATCAACAGCTCGCCATTATTAGACGGATGACTCAAGACCTGCATTTACCTGTCAAAATTATTGGCTTAGCCACTTTTAGAGAAGCCAACGGCCTAGCGATGAGCAGTCGTAATGCTCGCCTATCACCACAAGCACGACAAGAAGCATCGGGCATATATTCAGCTTTACAAGAAGCGCAAAACTTATGGAGGCAAGGTCAGACGAGCCTTTTATATTTGGAGCAAAGGATCAAAGAGGCTTTACCCACTTGTGCAACGATTGATTATCTAAGCTTTTGTGAGCCACATAGTTTGCAGTTACTGGAACGCTTGGAGCAAGCCCATGACCCAAGTCAGCCGGTGTTGATTGCGATTGCCTGCTTTGTTGAAAAGGTTCGACTGATTGATAACCTTATTTTAGCCCCACTGACATCCAATTCTCAAAAGTAGAGGTTTTTCATGAAAAAAAAACATTTAGCCAAGCCGATCCTTGGATTCAAAGCATTTCCCTTGCTTTCCTTACTCATAAGCTTTGCTCTAAGTCTTAGTGTTTTAGCCTGTGATGATAGCGAAAATATAGTCACTGAAGCGGGTGAACAAGCTGGTGAGCAAGCGGGTGAGCAAGCGGGTGAGCAAGCGGGTGAGCAAGCGGGTGAGCAAGCGGGTGAGCAAGCGGGTGAGCAAGCGGGTGA
>CAKZRU010000130.1 GCA_937146725.1 uncultured Myxococcales bacterium | reverse complement strand
TTAGTTATTGACTTTGGAGCTTTAACTTTAGGTTAAGGTGCGGGTGAGGTGTGTCTTGGATGATCCGAAAGTAAAACTGTCTATATTTTGCTGACACCTTAGGTCTGCTTCTTTATTTATTTTTCTTTCTTTGCTTTTTGCTAAATCAACAGTCATTTATACAGGTGATAAAAGAAGATTAGAAGTGATCCTGTTGTGATGTATCTATTAAGTCTGAATCAATCGATATTGATCTTGCCTTACTTTTTTTGATGAGGCCAGCTAAGGGTCACACATAGTCCCCCTAAGGATGATGTACCTAATTCAATGCTGCCTTGGTGACGTTTTATAATTTGGGCAACGATCGATAAACCAAGACCGATTCCGTTAGACTTGTTGTGCGGCTCTGTTTCTAAACGTACAAAGGGTAGCAATACTCGCTGATGCTGATCTGCAGGGATACCAGAACCATCATCATGTATCTTTGTGATCACCGAATGCTCATCTTGGTAGATTTCAACCAAGACATGGTGGATTGCATGTCGACTTGCATTTCGTAAAAGATTTTCAATTGCCCTCTGAAAAAGTCTTTGATCTGCATACAGCTGTTTTGTTGAGGTGAGTTCATTGTCGACCTTAATACGGGCTTTAGTAGGATATTCGAGACTTGTTAACTCTGATAAGTCTTCTAATATATCTACAGGGTTAAATAACTCTAGAATAACCTCACGCTCATGAGATTGGATATAAGACAAAAGCTCTGCCAAAAGATCTTCAAGTTCATCTAGTTCACGTCTAATATCTTGATACCGGCGAGCTCGATCTTTTTCACCGCTCTCTTCCAATAAGCTTAAGTGCAGCCTTAGACGAGCAAGTGGCGTCCCTAGTTCGTGAGAAATGGCTTGTATGAACTCATCCTTACTTCTAATAAGTTGCTCGATTCTCTCTGCCATATCATTGAAGCTTTCTACAAGCTCACGCAAGGGACCATCGAAATCATTTAATCGAGTGTTAAGTTCACCAGAGGCAATCGCTCGGCTCGCTTGCTCTAATTTACTGACCTTACGCTCAACTCTGTAGACCCAAAGTAATGCCAAGAATGGGGCAATGATCACAGAGATGTAAAAACCTATCGGTTTAAATCCTTGAGGGCTAAGTATATCAATCGGACCTACTGCTAAAACACCTGATTCATCGCTTAAAACCATGTATAGCCAGTGTTCGCGATTAGATACTTTATAAGGATAACTTCGACCAGCGGTGATCACCTCATTAAGCTTTTTTTCAGTATCCTGTTTAGAGATCAACTCAAGATCAAAGGTATAGTTTTTCTTGATTTGTATAAGACGTTGTCCTCGATTTATCGGTATTTCGTGATCAATGATATCATAAACCAACCGTAAGCCGAGTGCATGTACCTTCTCATTGTCCAAAGTATTCATCGAAGCATAAGTGAAAATTGATGCAAATACGAGAATCCAAGCAGCGATCACACTACGGAGAAGCAGATGAGTGAGCGACCTCTTTATCATGTCATCTCCATTAGATAGCCAATACCACGAACTGACCTCAAGAAACGGGGATCGAAACCTGCTCGCTCAAGCTTGCGTCTGATTCGGCTAATATGTACGTCTAAACCACGATCAAGTCCATCATATTCTATCCCCATGACATCACGATAAAGAATTTCCCGACTCAATACATGACCAGCATTCAAAACGAGATGCATAAGGATTTCGAACTCCATTGCCGTCAAATTAAGCTCTGCTTCATGCACAAAAACAAGACGTTTTAAAGGGTTAAGGCTGAGATTTGAGATCTGTATTGGCTGAGCATCATTACTGTCTTGAAGACCGATTGAAGATCGACGAAGTAAAGTACGAAGTCTTGCTAATAAAACTCTCGGATCAATTGGTTTAACAATAAAGTCATCCGCTCCTGACTCCAAGCTGATAATATGATCGAGTTCCGATTGGCTAGCGGTTAGCATCATAATCCGTCCCGAATATAGAGGGCGAATAATCTTACACAACTCAACCCCACTCATGCCTGGAAGCATTAAATCTAAGATAATAAGAGTTGGTGGCACATTTCTGATGATCTCAATGACTGAACTTGCCGAATGCACCCACTGCACATTAAATCCATTGAGTTGTAGGTACTCACAAAGGAGTGAAGCAAGCTGCTGATCATCTTCGACAAGCAAGATTTCATTAAGTTTTGTTTTTGATGACATAAAAACAATTTACTAAAATACAGTATCAGAACAAGTGTCTCTACAATTCTCAACAATATCTTAGAACTTTTTTAATAAGTATGATCAGGAAAAACTTTGGCAAGCATGATCAAAAGAAACTGCTATAAAACAGAATCTTAGGTCATTCACTTTAAACAATTCAATTAGTTACACCTATATATTTGAGGTATATTTAGACTGAGGTGACTCACTTGGTCACAACAATGGTTAAAAAATTTATCAACACAAAAAGCACCTAATGATTGATACAAAACTCAACACTAAATCATTTGAATATGACTTACTATATTAGGAATATTTAATACACTTTCTTTAACTGTAATCTACAAGGAAATTGAAATGTATTATATATTTAGGCGACCTTCTATATACTTATCAATGCTCTCTACACTTTGGTTTGGCTGCTTCGAAGATGACACTCAAAGCACTGAAAGCGATTTACCTGTTGATACTGCCGGAATAGAGTCTGAAATTGAGGCTGATCAAGGTATGGAACAAGATCAGGACTTTATCACTTTGAATGATGTGGGAACCAATGAAATCATTCCAAATGATGGACCTCTATTCAATATGCGCTATTGTGAAATATTATTGGCTCAAGTTGACTCAGGGGAAATCATCGCTGAGGTTTGGGGTACCCAAAGTGTAAACTTATGTCCTAATGAATTGTGGGAGGTACTCGACAAAGATTTAATTGCAGAGGAGTATAATGTCACCATAGCCATTATGAATGGACCTCGGTATTTTGTAATTGATCTTTCCGGAGGCTCTCTACCTGAAAGCGATAAAGAAAATCGCTTTTATGGAGAATTAGAGATGAAATATCTAACGACGATGCAGAGACCATTATCACAACAACAATCATTAGCTTATAGTATTGTAGAGGTAGACCGTAATAATGTTTGGTACTACCGAGCTGGGAGAAAAGTATACGAATTAACAGACCCCGACGGAAACCGCTATATCATGCAGTCATATAGCCAAATCGTTGATCATGATTTACAATTGAGTGATTTGGAAAATCTCGGCGAACGCCTTGAGCTTCCCATGGGTTGGTCTTTCTCAGCAAGAATCATTGATGAAGACTTTGCTGCTGAAAATGCAGGCATTGCTAAAGTTATTCAAGATGAACTTCAGAATACCTATCAATTAATCCCAAGATAAAGTTCACGGGTAAAAAGAGCTGTCCATCTCGAGAATTGAGGTACTTTAAAATACTACTAAGCCTAAATAAATGTGGACAATAAAGTTAAGAGACGTTTTGTAGAACTCACTGATTGTTTGCTTAGCTAATAATGCGAGTATTGATGTTAAGTTAGTCATTCACTAGCAGCACATAGAGTCACTTCTCGTTGGACCTTAAATCCGTTGTGTCATATTTAGTCGTATAGAGTCATGATAAGCAGATAGTCGTCCTCCACGACGGAGAACTTATACGGTTTAAGTTCAATAAAATACAAAATATGTGGCTCAACCTGTACAGACTCGACCTGTGTACTTGACCAAGCTGATCTACAATTCTCAACACAACAGAGCTATAGGGATAAAACATTTGGTGCTATGGTGTATGAGTTCGATCATCTAGTCGAGTTGATCACCTAACTCAAGAATGGGAGTTACTATGAACTTCGTTTTACCATCAATGCTCACCTTGGTCATTATCAGTGTCCTCTCTGCATGTGACTCGGGTAATAATAGTCATTCTGATGCTCAAACTGATACCGAAATGGAAACAATAGAAGAGCCGTCTTGGTCCACTCACATTAAGCCAATCATTACTGAGCGCTGTGGTGCGTGTCACGTCGAGGGGGGAGCGGCTCCCTTCGCACTCGATAGTTATGAGGCGTTAACTACCTATGGTGAAATAGCTCTAGACTCTATGGAGAGCGGTCGAATGCCCCCTTGGAAGGCCGCTGATGACTGTAACCCACTTCAGCATAAGAGGTCGATCCCCACTGAGGAATTTGAGGTATTTAAGGCGTGGTGGAGCGGTGAACGTCAGCGAGGCTCTGAGCTCTCTGAAGAGCTTGAGTCTCCGACAGAAACTTCTGAGGTAAGCATGAATTTCGAGCCCACTCACCGTGCTCGTCTCCCTGAACCTTACACACCAAAACTCGGCGAATCAGACGACTATCGTTGCTTTATCCTCGACATTGAACTCAACGAGACAATGTACTTAATCGGTAACAATGTAGTACCAGGTAATCGTCTCGTTCACCATGTGTTAGTTTATGCATTGACTGGTGCTCAAGCTGAAGAGGCGCAGCAACTTGATGAGGCTGAGTCAGGGGCTGGTTACACATGCTTTGGTGGACCGATCCCCCTAGCCGAGGGAGCTGATCTAGAAGGAGCCGGTCTTGGTGCCGCACTCTCTGGAATATCTCTCCCTAATCAGATTGGGGGGTGGGTGCCGGGCTCTAGCCCTGAGTTGTTTGAACCCGGTACTGCACTTCGACTCGACGCAGGCTCTCGAATCGTAATGCAAGTGCATTACTCAACGGTCGCCGGGCAGGACCTCACCGATGAGAGCACTGAGTATCAAGCGATCTTGACGACCGAACCACCTGAGAATCTCATCAAGAGTCGACCATTCGCACAACGTGAGCTCAATATACCCGCTGGGGCATCCGAGGTCAGTACCTCAATCACCCTCCCCTATTACAGTGATTCTTCTTCCGTACTTGTAGGTATGACAGGTCACATGCATTTACTTGGTAAACATATTAGGGCAGAGATCAATCGAGCTGATGGTTCACGCCAATGTGGTCTCGATATACCTAAGTGGGACTTTCAATGGCAAGAGGCGTATAGCTTTGAACCAGGACATGAGCTCACTCTAGAGTCTGGTGATCGATTTACACTCACGTGTGTCTATGATAATTCAAGTACGAATCAGCCCGTCGTGAACGGCACTCAACTCGAACCCAGAGATGTCATGTGGGGTGAGGGGACCCTCGATGAGATGTGCCTTCTTTACACGAGGTCTCGCGAGCCCTTCACTGAGCTCTCACTAAGTGAAGAGCCTTGCTCCTCTGCCTGTGTTGAAGCGTGTCAAGGCGATCTTAGCTGTCTTACTCGCTGTGAAGCAGATGACGTACGCTGTACGGGATGTATCATGGATAAGACTCTCTCTTGTGAAGATGGTAGGCAATGTCTAGCAGGATTACTCTCAGTGCGAGAGTGTTTAAGTACCTGTATCTTTAGTGCAATCATGCTCGGTGGTAACCTTGGGCTGTGTATGGAGGCAGAGTGTGCTGAGGCTTGGAGTACAACTACGACTTGTCTTTCAGAACAGATGACAAGCGATTCTTGCAACACAGAGGTCACTACATGCGGCTTATAAGCATGCTGCTCTTTACGACATGCTCTTTGTTTTTATCACATTGGGTAACATGGGCACATGGTCCTGCTCCTGCTGTCCTTGGTCCGCCTAATGGTATTCATGCAAATACCGACTTAATTCGTCTCTCTTCAGGTTTCGCAGTGCAAGACGAGCGAGGAGAATGGAGATATATGTGTCCAGCCATGTGGGGGGGACCGAGGGCTCCGCTCATTGTCTCAGATGATCAAGGTATGTGGATATTAGGCTCTGATAGACTCAAGCTCTGGACAGGAGCGTGGTCAACACCGAGAGAACTTTCGAATGGTAGTGTGCTAGAAAGGACGAACCTTTTTGGACGAGGTTGGGCACTCGTTCGCCCTGTAGATCATGCTGCACTGGTTTCTTGTTACT
>CAKZRU010000129.1 GCA_937146725.1 uncultured Myxococcales bacterium | reverse complement strand
AAGCGGCTCCTGCAGCACCTGAAGCGGCTCCTGCAGCACCTGAAGCGGCTCCTGCAGCACCTGAAGCGGCTCCTGCAGCACCTGAAGCGGCTCCTGCACAGTAAACTTAAACCCAACTCCTTAAAGCTTTTGACTCAATGAGCTAAACAAAAAGTCCAATAAACTGATAACTGAGCCTAAAAAACAATTGGGCGATTTCATAAATGATTGGACTTAAGATTCGGCCACCAAAGAAAAACACAAAGAGTAAAATCATATTGCCATATTGGTTAATATAAACCGCAATATTCGACATTTCTCTTGGCAAAGTGTTGTATAAAACAACAAAGCCATCAAAAGGAGGAATCGGGATCATATTAAATATGGCTAAAAAGATGTTGGTAAAAACCAATGTTTCCGAGAGATGTATAATGGGCTTGATTGCCTCTCCATCAACCGTCTGGCTTGCGCTTAAATACATTAAGATAGAAAAGGTTAGAGCAAAAACTAAGGCAAGAATAATATTGGAGAGTGGACCTGCGATCGCTATCCAACGTTCAGCCTGTCTAAGGGTATACTTTCGGTCAACTAGACGAGGATTGACCGGTGTGGCTGCCCAACCCAAAAGAAAGCCATTTACTGAACCTATAAGCGGGATAATAAGTGCGCCAAAAGGATGAGCTTTAATAATGGTCAAAGGATTTAGGTTTAAACGATTGTGGCGAGCCGGTGTCGGGTCACCCATATAGTTGGCAACAAAGGCATGCGCATATTCATGCACGGTAAGCGAAATGATAATGGATAAAAAATTGGTCATTACGGCCTGTGGGTTATCGATCATTTAGATGACTCCTAAATCGTTCCTCAATAAAATAACTGTGCTTATGTTTACTTTAGGTTTACATTCCTTCTTTGCATATCATAGCTAGATAAAGAATAAAGGATAGTTTCATGACAATTCCAGCAACACTCGTGGGTGAGCAGTCAAGAATCGTTTTAATTACCGGAGCTTCAAGGGGCATTGGCGCGACAATCGCGATGGGGCTTTTACAAGATGGCCATCGAGTTGTAGCAACCGCAAGAAAGCGATCAGGCCTTAATGAACTTTATGAATTGGCTCAGCAATCCAAAGATTTAAAGTCTCGTTTGATGCTTCTTGAGCTTGATGTATGTGATCAAAGCAGTATTGATACGGCCATTGCACAAGTGAATCAGCGCTGGGGACATATTGAAGTTTTGGTCAATAATGCGGGTGTCGCTAGCAGTGCGCCTTTACATAAAACAAGTGATGAGCTCTGGGCCCAAATGCTTGATGTGAATCTCACCGGAAGCTTTAGAGTCACTCGCGCCGTCCTAAATCCCATGAAAAAAAGCGCTTATGGTCGAGTTATTTTTATCTCGAGTATCGCGGGACTTGCTGGTTGTTTGTATACATCAGCCTATTGTGCCTCAAAGCACGGCGTCATTGGTATGATGAGGGCTCTCGCTTTAGAAGTTGCGCCAACTGCGGTCACCTCAAATGCAATTTGTCCTGGTTTTGTGGAAACAGATATGGCACAGGCTGCCATGGATAATATTCAAGCAAGTACCCAACGAGCCCAAGATGAAGCTCGCAAGGTGCTCGAAGCATTTAGCCCACAGCAAAGACTCTTTCAGCCCGATGAAATCTTACATACTGTTCGCTTTTTGATTGGCGATGGCGCTCGAGGGATTAATGGGCAAGCTCTCACTGTTGATGGTGGACAGGTCATGCACTAAGCTTTATTGATTTACCGAGTTTAGGCAAAATAGACTTGAGAAATCGTTTTATTTATTAGTCCAATTAAACAATGTAAAAAGCATGCTGTTTATGAAAAAATATTTAGGAAGCAGTGTATGAAACGCCATGAGATTTTAAGCGCCTTACTCATTCATGTAATTGAAGAAGCGGACCATGAAGGTGTATTGATTTCACATCAAGAACGACGAGAAGGAGATCAGTTTTTAGAAGGAGATCGAGCCGGCACACCAACTATGGCGATTGCTAAGCGAGCCATGATGCTTTTAAAAAAAGTATCTTCCAAAGCCCCATTGCTTTGCCAGCTGAGTCAAGAGGTAAATACCTTAGGTAAAAAGTTTCTTTGGGCTTTAGCTCTTTTAGGTTTTGGGCTAGGTCTAGTTTTACATAGTTTGGGTGAGGGTCGCTATTTTCATTTATTATCGCCGGTACTATTAAGCGTTATGTTATGGAATCTATTAAGCTTATCCTTTTTAGCATGGAGTAGTTTTAATACAAAGCAAGCAGTCCAAGAACCAGCTCAGCCTAAAAGAACGCAAAAAGAAAGCTTGGTGAACAGTACAAGCAAAAAGAGTCAAGAAGTTGGCTTTACTAAGCTCTTACAGTGGATGCATATCAAATGGCTTAAGCTCATCCTAAAACATGATTCTCAAGCCGAACTAAAACAAATAATCGCGCTAAGATTTTTGCAGAAACTCTTTGTTCTTAACCAAGAACAAATCAATGCCGAAATTCGCCGTAGTCTTCATTTGATGTCGATCAGCTTTTTGGTAGGCATATCAGTGAGTGCTTATTGGGATGGTTTAATCCATGAATATCAAGCATCGGCCGAAAGTACATTTCTGAGTCGAGAAAGCATTGAACAGCTTCTCAGTTTTTTACTTTACCCATCTACACTGTTTGGCTTAGGTCCAATTAGCCTAGAACAGTTTTCCAACGCAAATCCTCAAAAGCTTCTTTTGGGTCCCGCTGCGATTTGGGTTCATCGCTATGTATTAAGTTTATTATTTTGGATCGGGATTCCACGACTTATTTTTGTTTGTCTAGAAAGCCTTAAAGTATGGCGTAATGCGCACATCATCCCACTGAGGCTATCTTGGTTAGAACCGGTGCCTACTTTAAATATTGCGCTGGCTTCTCATACAAACATTGGCAAAACCTCATTGGCTCGAACCTTACTCAAGCGCGATGTAGGTGAAGTAAGAAACGAAGAGCATGTGACTCGTACTCGTGCAAGCTATTTTTTATTAAAAAATGATCAATTCAGAGTGCGTTTATGGGATACGCCTGGTTTTGGTGAGTTACGTTCAACAGAACAGCTTAATAACCAAGATCAGCACTTTGAGTATGCTTTAGAAACCGAAGCGATTCAGACACTAAAAGAAGAGGCTGATGTTATTTTTTATCTAGTACCAGCCCGCCCAAGTGCTAAGCAAAAACAGGAGGTTAAAAAGGAATTACAGCTGATCAGTCAAGCAAACACCCCAATTATCATTATGATTAATCGCTTATATGATGGCTTCACAGATCAACCAGAGCTCATTGGTTCTATGCATAACGAATACTCATTGAACCAAGTAAAAACTCAAGTCAGCAGTGATTGGCAACAACGATTAAAGAATGAGATTCAAATAGAACAAGTAAAGTCAGTGCTTATCCTAGATGCCTTTGAGCGTTCTTATCAAGATGAGCAGGCGATTTTCAAAGTTCTTTCTAGCTTAGATCTAGCGGATAAAAAACAACTCAGTTTAGAGGCTTTGCAACTATGGGAACAAAACTTAGACGCATTGTTTGAAGCTTTGGCATTGAGCCTATCTAGATTCATGCAAGAATTGTTGGCTCTTTCGGTCAAGATTCCTTCAAACTCCAAAAAAGAGAGAAAGATAGGCCAAGAGTATTTAACCCAAAAGTCGGAAACTTTAATCAGAGAACTGCTCGAGGATATTCTTGATCATATCGGCCTTGAAGGACAACTACGTGATGAAATCTTTAAGGAGTCTTTAGAAACAAGTTTACAGCAACCAGAAAGAAAAGAGCGTCGCAAATGGGGCGCAATCATTGGTGGAGCCTTGTCAGGTTTAGGCACCGGTGTTGCCGCTGATGTGATGGCCGGTGGTTTAACGCTTGGTGGTGGGATGATTGTTGGTGCTGTTTTAGGAGCGATTGGCGGCATGGGGGTTGTCGAGGGCTATGATTATCTTAATGAAAGTGAACGAGAGATCGGTTTATGCCTGGAAGCCATTTATTCAATCCACCAAAAACTTATGCTCTTTATTCTATCGGCTAGTACACACGGGCGTGCTCAAGGTATATATCAGCATAATGATCATAATGCTGAAGGGTTAGATTCTTCCAAAAGCGCTTCAACACCAATGGCTCACAGCTTGCTTGAATTTTCTAAAAAATTGCACAGACAAACATGCCAAGAAATTAATCAGCTCGCCGAAAAGAAATATAAAAAGGAACAGTTAGAGATCTTTGAATCCATACGTCAGCCTAGTTCTCATACACAAGAGCAACAAAAGCTTTTGGACCTGTACAAAAGACTACTCAAAGAAAGCTTAATGAGCATCTAATCGCTTTATGAGCTCATTTGTGCTATTCCTTTAAGATCAGTGTATCTTTCGCTCAAGGCATGAGCGTTTAAAGGGAGGTCATGATGAACCACCGCACACTTCGCCGATCTTTGGTTCATGTTTACTGCATGATTGTATTGAGTTTTGCTCTAGCAGGATTTTGGGTTTCATTAGTGTATGCCCAAAAAGGAGAGTTTGGATCCGGAGCTCAAGCTAAAAAACAATTAAGATTGGCTGTATTAGATTTTAGGGATGAAGCTCAATTGGCTAAGTTCGAACGCGCTGCCTTGGCGGATAGTGTTCGTGGGGCCTCTTTGGAAACGCCATTTATGGTGATGACCAAAGAAAACATGACTGCCCTATTACCGGTTAATACCAAGTTAGAAGAATGCGTCGATGATTGTGAAGTTGAGGTCGGTCGCACCTTGGGGGCACATTACATTATCACCGGTATCATTGGCCGTATTGATCAAAAAATCCAACTTTTACTTAGGCTTTATGAGACACGGCAAGGAAGCTTGGTTGGTCAAGCCACTTTAAATGCGCAAACTGTGGGGGAATTACAACCCAAGGTGAGGCGTGCCTCTCTCAAGTTATTGACCGAACTGTCTCCGGCCTTGAATACTTCCCTAAATGAACAGAGAACACTGCTGTTTATTCGCTTGAAGCCTAGTTCAGCTAAAGTAAAGCTAGATGGTTTTCCTTTGGATAAAGCCAAACTTAAAAAAGTAAAGGGGGGGCTACTTGTTTCTATCAAACCAGGTCGGCATAGGGTTGAAGCGAAGTCGAGTGGCTTTATAACAAAATCTGTGCAATTAAAAGTACAAGAGGGCGAACCGGTAGAGGCTGATTTAAGGCTTAAGCGTAAGCAATCATCTAAAAAATGCTATGATGCCCATTGTAAGGCAGATGTCTTTGTTTTTACTCAGCCGGCAGGGGCTAAAATCTATTTAGATGGCAAGTATACCGGCCTGGTAACTAAAACCAGTTCTCTAGATCCTCATTTAGGCTCAGTCGCTTTAAGGGTTTCGGCAGGTAAACATTGGATTAGTGCCCGTAAAACTCCCTTTGATGATACAGAGCGACTGATTACTGTAGAAGGTAACTCAGTTTATAATGAGTTCAGAGAGAAGCCATTAAAATTACGCAGAGCTAAGGGAAAACTAATCATTAAAAGCGAGCCTAAGGGGGCTTTGGTTAGGTTAAATGGTCAAGTTATTGGTAAAACACCTTTGAGTAAGTCAGGGCTTGATCCTCGACCTTATTGGGTAGAAGTCTTGGCAGAAGGCTTTAAAAGTCGTGAAGAACTAGTGACCGTTCAAAAGAATAAAACCAAAAAGCTAAGGTGGTCACTGACTTCAAGTACCGCCAAGCTCAAAGTTCGAGTGAGCTACCGAGATGAACCGGTGAAAGGCGCAGCGATCTGGTTAGATGAACAGCGTTTAGGGGAAACTGATGATTTAGGTTATTTTTCTACCGATAAGGTGATGACCGGACAGCATTTGATTCAGGCTAAGCACCCATTATATGTGGCCGAAGCCGAAACGATTACTCTGCATGGTGGAAAGTTAAGCGCCAAAAGGCTTCAAATGAAGGGGGCATATGGATATCTAAGCATTGATATATCCGAGCTAGAAGATGAATTGAAGCAATGGCATGAATACAAAACAGGACACACACAACAAGCTACACAAGAGCGACCGGTGCTTTTATGGGGTGGGGTGAGTCTAGACAATACACAACTGAAAAACATAAAAGTGAGTGCAGGACGACGCTGGCTTCAAGTACGGCCACCGGTTTCAGCCGAAAATATATATGCTTCTTTTAATGAGTTAATTAGAGTAAGAGTAGGCCAAGAAACTCAAATCAAGCCCTCTTGGAAACGACATCGGAGCCTGTTCAGCATAAACAGTCCTTCGGTTAAAAGTGAGGTGTTTATTGACGGCCAATCAAAAGGGTATACGCCATTGAGTACTACCCTCAAAAGTGGTTTGCACCAGCTCGAAGTTCATGCACCGCAAGCAAGCCCTTATCGAAAAGTCATTTGGCTGACCCGTGAAGGGATGCACACTGAAGTCAACTTTGAAAAAAGAACAGTGCTCTCTATTAACTGCCAGCCCATTCAAGGGCTGATATATTTAGATGGTCTTGAAGTTGGGCTTTCTCCGCAAACTTTAGATGTAACCGCCGGTGAACATACACTCACCTGCTCAGCTCGTGGCGCTCAAAGTCAAAAAACAGTGCAAATAGAACCGGGACAATCCTTGAAGCAAACAGTTACCATTCCTAATTCTTTATTTGATCAGGCATTTAGAAAGCGGGAACGTTGGCGTTTAAGCTCAAAGGTAGGGATGGGTATGGCCGGCATTGCGGTTTTATCAGGCTCTACAGTTTTACTGAGCCTTTTACCAACGGCACTTGAACAAAGAGCTAATGCTGAACAAAATTGGGTTGCTGAGCTCAGTCCTCAAACAAGAAATACTTATGCGCAACAATGGGCAAATGCGGATGCCCAAGCTCGTAATCATGAGTTTTTGGGCTGGGGGTTGATTAGTACCGGTGTGGGCATTGCTTTGAGCTCAGCGCTCACTCTATGGATCAATCAAGAATGATCTACCAAGAACAGACTCTTTTAAACTTGATTCATAAGTGAATCATACTCTAGTTTTGATCACTTTTGTAAAGTGAAGGATTTGTGATGAGTGCCACTAAAGAAAGCCAAGCAGAGCAAGAAACTAATATAGAGCAAGAAACTAACATGGAACAAGATACAGGTGTGAAGCTGAGTGGATGGCAAAGAATGTATCAAAAACTCAGCTATCTGCTCGAACTAGATCCTCGTAGTATGGGGCTGTTTCGGATTGTATTTGGTAGCTTTTGTATGGCGGATATATGGTATCGTCTACCTTATTTACAAATGATGTATTCGAGTTCTGGCTGGCATCCCAATGGCTGGGTTGTTAACCATTTTGGTATCGAAAGAGCCCACCCGTTTAGCTTGCTCTATCTATTTAATACCACAGCTTCGATTACCCTATTTTTTTGGGGAGCAATGCTGTGTACCTTTTTGTTTACAATAGGTTATCGCACCCGTCTGTTTCAGATCTTGACGGCAATATGTATGATTAGCATCCATAATCGAAACAATGTGCTGCAAAATGGTGGAGATATTGTTCATAACCTTTGGTGGATGTGGACTATTTTTCTGCCACTGGGACGACGTTGGAGTGTTGATGCTTTAGTGGCCAGTTGGCAGGTCAGTGATCAAAGTGACCAAGATCTTAATCGACCTCGACTTAGAGATACTCGGCCTTACACAACCTTGGTTGCCTTTGCCGTAATCTTAAACTTAAGTCTTTGTTATTTTTTAAATGGCGTCCATAAAAGTGGCGCAACTTGGCTGAATGGTGATGCGGTAGCCCTCACCTTGGAGCAGGATCGAATTTTGACTTCATTGGGTGCCTTTGTTAGAGCCTCAATGCCCTTATGGTGTCTTAAATTATTAACTTGGTCTACATTAGTGGCTGAAGCATGCGCTCCCCTATTTTTGCTGAGTCCTTATAAAAGCGTGTGGGCGCGGAGAATCATTCTATTGGTATTGGGAGGCTTTCATATTGGGGTTGGCTTAACGCTCCATCTTGGCTTCTTCTCTTTATGGATGACTGTGATTTATTTATTAATTTTAAGCCTTCAAGATATGGATGCTTTAGCCCATTGGTTTAAGCCGAGTGCAAGTCCCTTAAAGGTTTATTATGATAGTGATTGTGGAGTCTGTCATGCCTTTGCGCGTCTAGTGGCTCGTTTGGATGCTTACCATTTGATTACTTGGGTGGGACGAACTATGCCCAAAAACCTACCGGGTGGCTTAAGTGTAGACGAGTTTCAAGAGCTTAGAGAGCACACTCTGATTGTTCATCCAATCGAAAGCGATGAAACGATTTGGACTCGGCATAAAGCCGTAGCCGAAATTATGAAAAGACTCCCCTTTATGCGTCTTTTTGCCTATTTGCTGATCTTAACCGGCCCAATTGGGCATTGGGCATACAGTGCCTTTTCAAGTCAGCGGCACCAAGTGAGCGCTTGGTTGGGCTATGGCTTATGTGGCATCGGATCACAAAATAATCCAGTACCCAAAGTGGAGAATACAGAGACGAGCATTAAACAAACTGCCTATTGGGCTTTGCATGCACCAAGTGGCCTTGAGCGTTTGCGATATAGAATAGTACGTACTCTTGGAGAAAGTTATATTATTTTAGCCCTTGTCGCGGCATTAATTACAGCGATGTATTCAAACCAATTTTTTAGACCCATTAAAAAGCCGATTTACCCTCAATGGGCTCGAAGCTTTGTGACCTATGGTCAGTTTTATCAGAATTGGCGTTTATTTAGTCCCGAAGCACCTTTGGAAGATGGATGGATGGTCCTTGAGGCCAAACTGTCAGATGGTCGAGTTATTGATATTCGTACCGGCCAAGCCCCCAATTTTGATGTCCCGAACTATGCCAATCGAACTTGGGGCTTTTATGAGGGTCGATGGGGCTTTAAATTAAGGCGAGAAGCTCATACACTATGGCCTCTTTTTGTGAATTGGATGAAAAGGCCTGTGCAACGCTTGCGACTGAGTCCCAAGGATCGTGTTGAGGAACTTAATTTTTATTGGGTTGCCGATCAGACCCAAAAACCGATAGCATCAGGTCCTAGACCACCTATTCCTAAAGGAAAAAAATTGGTGCGTTCTTGGTCAAGAACCGCTGAAAAAGCCCTTAAGCAGAACTAAACATATTATGAGTACAACGAATGTTATCAAAGAGATCACAGGTACAAAGGAACTAAAACTATGAATAAGGTATATCAGGATGCCGACAGTGCAATTGCCGGACTTTCAGACCAAATGACCCTTTTGGTCGGTGGTTTTGGCTTGTCAGGCAACCCAGAAAATCTCATTACAGCCGTTCATAAATCAGGTGTAAAGGGTCTAAAGCTGGTCAGTAATAATGCCGGAACTGATGGGCATGGCTTAGGGGTTTTACTAGAAGCCCGGCAAGTCGTTGAAATGACCGGCTCTTATGTTGGCGAAAACAAGGAGTTTGAACGACAGTTCTTATCCGGAGAGCTTAAGGTAGAGCTTTGCCCACAAGGTACACTTGCCGAGCGACTTAGAGCTGCAGGTGCGGGTATACCCGCCTTTTATACGCCCACAGGTGTAGGTACTTTACGAGCCGAAGGACGTGAAACTCGACAGTTTGATGGCCGTGAGTACTTACTTGAAGAAGCATTGGGTGGTGACTATGCCCTAGTCAAGGCTTGGAAGGGTGATACCCATGGGAATTTGGTATTTCGTAAAACAGCGAGAAACTTTAACCCACTTGTGGCCAAGGCGGGCAAGATCACGATTGCTGAAGTTGAAGAGCTTGTTCCTGCCGGTGAGTTAGATCCCGATGAGATCCATTTACCCGGTATTTATGTTCAACGTATTATACAAGGAACAAACTATCAAAAATGGATTGAACAACGCACTGTCAGAAGCCGTGAAAGCTAAGGAGAATCATTATGGGACTTAATAGAGATCAAATCTGCCAAAGAGTTGCCCAAGAACTAAAAGATGGGAATTATGTAAATCTTGGTATTGGCATGCCAACCTTAGTCGCCAACTATGTGCCGGAGGGTGTAGAAGTTGTTTTACAAAGTGAAAATGGTCTGCTTGGTATTGGACCCTTTCCTTATGAGGGTGATGAAGATCCAGATTTAATTAATGCGGGTAAGCAAACTGTGACTACCATTGCAGGCTCATCATTTTTTGACAGCTCAGAGAGCTTTGCCATGATTCGTGGAGGCCATATTGATTTGGCGATTCTAGGTGCGATGGAAGTGAGTGCCAAAGGTGATTTAGCAAATTGGATGATTCCGGGTAAGATGGTTAAAGGCATGGGCGGAGTCATGGACTTAGTGAATGGTGCCAAGCGGGTGATTATCACCATGATTCAATGCAGTAAGTCCGGCAAGTCCAAGCTCGTGGATGAATGTAGCCTGCCTCTCACCGGCATTCAGTGTGTAGATATGATTATCACTGACATGGCGGTCATCGAAGTTGGTGATCAAGGTCTTTTAGTCAAAGAGCTAGCCCCGGGGGTGAGCAAGGAAGACTTTAGCGCTGCCTGTGCTGCGACCCATCAGTTTGCAGACGATCTAAAAATGATCAAGATTTAATTCGAGATTTAATTCGAGACTTTAACTTACGGGGCTCTTATGGTATCGAAAGGCATTATTGCTTAGTTATTACGTAAGAGAGTTGTATGTCAACACACCGACCACTCCCCATAAGCTCGGGTCAAAATGACGAAGTTATCAAAGAACTTAAACAGGTTCTTAAAGAGACTCGAGGCACTCGTGATGTCTCGATCAAAACTCAACAGGATCTCATTGGACTCAGCGTAGAGTTAAAACAAATCTCACAGCGACAAACTATGCTTGAGCGACGTTCAATGTTTAATTCAGCGGTTGCTTATGTGATTTTTGTTCTGCTGATCTTCTCGGGCCTTTATCTGCAATTTAATGCACAAGTCGATACTTTTAATGCGACCTTAGTGAGTCGAGATCGTGATAATGACGCACTCAAACGGCAGGTTAAAGACTTAAAAAAGTCACTTGGGCAATGGGAACAGTGGGAAAGAGATTTACTCGAATTTGAACGCTTAGTCCGTGAAGATAACAAGGAAGAAGCGGTACGCAGTTTTGGTTCATTACGCACTCTTTCTTTTGCCGGACTTCTTGAAGAATTGATTGTTAAGTTTAAGGGCGAAGTGGCAAGAGAAAAATATGATCGTGGTGTGCAAGCCTATGATGATCGGCATTTCTCACAAGCTGCGAAACTCTTTGAAAACTCGATAACTTATGATGAAAGTCCACCTTATTTAGGTGATCTACTGTACTATCAAGGCATGTGTGCTTTACGCTTGGAAGACTATGAACAAGCGACAGAACTTTTGACTAAGGCGCAAACCCATAAGCATGAAAGAAAGATCAGAGCAAATATTGACTTTCACTTAGCAAGAGCTGTGGACATGAAAGGTGATAAGTCCAACGCTCGACGTCTGTATTATCGTTTTTATCTTCGCTATCGCCATTCAGAGAAGCACCGAGCAGCAAGAGCTAAGCGCCGTTATGAGCAGCTAGATAAGGTACGTTCACGGCGTCGCTAATTTGATGATTTGAGCGACTTGTTTATCTACCAATTTAGTCTTTGCTTAAGGTTACGGAAAAAATACTGTGGCTCAAAAGCAACGAGTAAAGTGGGCACCTGTGAACGTCTAATGATAATTTTATCGCCTTCTTTGACCATAAGAGGCTGATCTCCATCGATAATCATCATCAAGTCATTTTCACGGCAATGAAGAATGTTTACGCTTAATTCAGCTTCTCCGGGTAAAATGATAGATCGACTACTAAAGCGGTATTCATTGAGAGGATTGGCAATAATACAGCTTACCCCGGGTGTTACTAAAGGCGCACCGGAACTCATTAAGTAGGCAGTTGAGCCTGTGGGTGTACCCACAATCAAGCCGTCACCACGCGCAGTATGAATATAATGGCCATCAATATTTAAAGTGAGTTCATTCATATGAATGACGCCCTTAAAAACAACTTCATTGATACAGCGCCAAGTCCCCAATGAGTCTCCGTTTACACCCTGATGAATGACCTCTAGTGCTAAGCGTTCTTCAATAAAGTAGTCTTGATTCAACACCCTCGAAACAACATGCGCTAAATCTTCACGATCACACTGAGTTAAAAAACCTACTCGCCCATAATTTACTGCTAAGGTCGGTGCTTTGGGATATGCACTAATGGCTCTAAGTACAGTGCCATCACCGCCAAGAGCTAAGACTAGATCAACCTCGGCAAAGCCTGAACCCTCAACCAATTCAATATGATGAGGATTAAGTAAACCCACTAATTCTTCTCGTGGATAGCTTTGTTCATCTCCTCGAGTGATCAATGCAATACGTTTGATATGTTTTAAAGCTGGAGCTTGCATAAGGGGCTGTTTAATCACTTTATGATCAACCTTGGCCAAAGTTAAGATAAGTATAGAGTTCAACTCATGTTCATCAGCAGATCTGTATAAAGATCACCACAGATGCACGATGAATCCAAGACTTACTTAAGAGATTTATTTCGCAAAGCTTAAAGCTTTGGGCAATAGTGTGACACAGCGTATCACCATAAAAAGCATAAATGAGAGCCACAGACCATGGTTACCCCAAACGCTTAAACACAGGCTTAAACTCAGTAGTAAGCTGATTGCTGAGATGAACATACTGTTACGCATCACATGGCTAGCCACCGCTCCAATCATGACTCCATCTAATAAAAAGCATGGTGCGGAAACCAATGGCGAGATGATCGCCCACAGCAAGTATTTGTGGGAAGTATCAATGACGCTTTGATGATGAGTCAAAAGCCCAAGAATATAAGACCCAAATAAGCTGTAAATCACTGTGATCAATAAAGCAGTGGCCATTGTCCATTCAAAGCCGACTCTTAGGGTTCTTAAATAGGCTTTTTTTTGTTGTGCACCCAACTGCTCACCAACCATAATTTCTGCGCCATGAGCAAAGCCATCTAAGGCAAAGGACTGTAAAGACTGTAAATGAAATAAGAGAGAGTTGGCCGCCAAAGTAATCGCTCCAAATCGAGCCCCAATCGCGTTTAATAAACCAAAGCTGCCTAATAGTAGGCAGGTTCGTAGCCAAAGGTTTAAGTTTAGACTCAGTAAGCCACGCCACGCACTTAGATCTTTCAGCTGAGAAAGAAGAGAAGGATTGCTCATTTGTAGAGTATTGCTTGAGGCAGGACACTCTTTAACCCAAATTTTATGCCCCCAAAACAGTAAAGTGAGCCATTGAGCGAATGCACTGGCCGCGCCTACACCGGCAACTCCATAATGAAGCCCTAAACCAATGCTCATTAAAGCATTGAGGCCATTAAGACTGATTTGCATGTGAAGAGCCTGCTTGACTTTACCCATCCCTAATAGCCAGCCCAAAAAAGCATAATTCATCAACACGGCTGGGCCACCAAAAATACGCGTTCTAAAGTATTCAAGTCCTTTGGTGATAAGCTCCGGCTCAGCTTGTTCCCCGGCCATGACACTTAGTAAGCTTGGCGAAAGAACATAGGCAAATACCACTAATAAAGTACCAAAAAACAGACCTAGCAACAAAGGACGAGAAAGAATAACTCTTAACTCACCTTGAGCCCCTCGCCCTCTAGCTTGAGCAATCAAGCCCGTAGTACCCATACGCAAAAAGCCAAAGCTCCAATATAACAAATCAAATAACCAAGAAGCCAAGGCGACTGCCCCTAAAGCAATAGCGCTTTCCACTCGACCAACAATCGCAGTGTCAATTAGGCCTAGAATCGGTACCGAAAGCCCACTCATCATCGCTGGCCAACTCATCTGCCAAAAACGTCGTCTACTGTTTATAAGTTTCTCTTTTTCACTGATCGCCATAAATCCATACCTTATTTGAGCTAAGCTTGCTTAACATCCATAACAACGCTAACTTTAGCACTTAACAACCAACCTTTATGAATGCAAAACTAATGAGTTTTGAAATCTAAAAATATACTAGGGAAAGTCATGTTTAATCAGTTTTTACCCAACATTAGTTTTATGGGCCCTGTGCTATTAACTTTCTTAGCTGTCATCACCTTACAGGCTTGTGATGAGGAAGGCTTAGTCAGTTCTTCAAGTGAGCAAGAGGCTTTAAGCACCGGACAGTCCGATCTTCCTATGCCCATCGAAGACTGTGTAGGCCCTGAAAGTATTTCCGATCATGTCTCGGTTCAGGCGACAAGCACTATGTCAGAATGCATCACTTGTGAAGGTAGCTTAGCGCCAGATTTTAAGTTGCGCGATGTTAACCCAAGTAGCTGTGGAGTCGGTAAATACTATGGTTTAGATGCCTTTCAAGGTCAGGTCACCTTTGTCGTCTTACTCCGTTCCACCTGTGGATACTGCATGGCTCAACTCGAAAAGCTCGAGCAAATACGTTATGAGCTGTTAGTCATGGGTCTTAATCTGAATATGTTGGTCATCAATGAGCGTGGCACACAAGCCCAAATTGTCAACCTTACTCAACGCGCCCAAATCCCTATTTTTCAAGATGTTGATGAGGTTATGGCTTGGGAAGCACTCTCAAGTCCCGATCCCAATGATGACAGCTTAAAAGTGGGAGGAGATAAGGATGATATGTATATTTACGACAGCACCGGTCACTTATGGCGCTTCCTAGATGACGATGATCCAAGTCATAAGCTCAATTTAAGCACCGATGAAGGATATAATTACCTTAAAGAAATACTGATCATGGCAATTAATGAAGCGCCTTGAGGCTTAGTTTATTAACTTTTCAATTTAGCTTTTCTTAACAGTAGCATACTAAGGTATACGATCCATGATGCTGATTCTAAGTGAGAGATTCTCAAGATCGTTACATAGCGCTACATCGGCGTTAAGTAGATGAACGATCAAAGTTGTATGCACGTATTGTTGCAGAGTTGTTGTTAAGCGTGATGTATAAATCACGCCTTGAGGCTCTTGTACTGTCCCCCGATTATCATAGGCACAGGCATTAGGTACAGCGTGGCAGTTTTCCGTTAAAGCTATGACCGAGCGAATCGATCGACCGTTACAAGTTACATTTGTTGTAATATCGACTTGGGTAGCTATAGACAAACGTGCAGTATCAATAGTAATCACAAACTCCGGACCGAGTTCGGTCTCGGAAACGGTTGTCACATTACCGGCGATTCCATTGCAACCTTCGCTTGACCAAGCAAAAGAGTTGGTACTCATTAGGCTAATAGATTGGTTTGTAGCAATGATATGATCGCTTACACAGGATAATGGTGGTCTGACCGCTTCACAGTTTTGATTTACACATACTTGGTCATCATCACAATCTCCATCTAATCTGCAACTGCCAATGGGTAGACTGACACAACTTCCCGACTCACAGATTGAACGTGTATAGCTCATTTGTTCATCTTTACACTCACTGCTCTCGTTATTGGATTGTATGCTTTCATCGGGTCGACCATCACAGTCATCGTCATAGGCATTGCAGACTTCACGATACATATAATCAATCCATTGACCTTGTTGACAGATTAACCAGCCACAATCTCCTTCTCGTCTGATCTCTGTTTCAGAACAAGCGACTTCTTGATCTACTTCTTGATCTGGCATAAGCATATCAGGAAGTTCTGCATCTAAGTCTATCATCTCACCCATATCGAGTTCGGGCAGACTTTGATCGGGAGTGTCTTGATCGTTGAACATACCTGCAAGATTCATATCTGTTACGGCTGTATCGAGCTCGCTATCACCCTCTGAGCCCTTACCATTATTCATGAGTTCCATGGCACTTTGTCCATTTGGATTTTGTACTGACAAGCCTGAAAAATCATCACAACAGACTAGAGTGATCGCCAAAGAACATAAAAATGCTTTGTACAATTCATATGTCCTAAGCTTCGTCATTTCTAACTCCTCATTCAGTGCATCATCTTGAAGATTTGATTTCCTAAAAGTATAATAACAGACATAAAAGAAGTAAAATCATTTGCATTCAAAGCTGTTTCTATTTATTTTCAAAGCATGGAGGATGTGATGAAAAAGCTTAGCTCAAAACCAAAAAATCCAATCATTTCAAAGATTAAAAAGCCTTTAGTGATTGGTACTGCCCTTATCGGCACAATGAATGCTTGTATTATTGAAGAAACGATTATTGGTGAACCCGCACCGGCTGGTACTGATTATCTTGGTGAACCCCCACGGGCAGGCTCTGATTATGCCGGTGAACCCCTATCACCAGACTATGAGCTCGTTGGTGAAAGTCCACCAGCAGGCATTGAGGCTGTGGGTCAACCCCCACTCGCAGGCGATGAGTTTATAGGTGCCGGAGATCCATATGCTCCCGAATACGATATGACCGTGCCTTTGGATATAGGTTTATATCAAGCCGATCAAATGGTTGCTGGTTCCGAAGTAAATGATATGGGCATGCCTACTGAGCAAGACTTTGGCGTTTCGGATATGGGGCCTATGGAACCTGATGCAGAACTCTATGTTGGTTTGCCCCCCGAAATTGATGCAGGTGTAGACGAGCCTGGTGGCGAAGAACCATAAGGTTTACCTTGCTTTTATGAGGAAGGAACAGCAAGAGTTATCGGCAGAGTGGCAAGATTGGGTTACTGAAAATGCTCTTGAAGGCGCATCGCTTGCCCAACTTGTTGATGCTTTGGTAGAAGAAGGGATTCAGCATGAGTTTGCTCTTAGCGAAATCTCTCGCTTGATCAACTCGGGGCCTTTTCGAGCCGCTTTTAAATGGCGACGGCAGGCATTGCGCTACAAAAAAGTTAATGCTCTAAAAATAGCCCTACATCGTTGGCATGGTCCGCCGATTATTGAGAGACGACGACAGCTTAATTCAAAAGCACTGAGAAAGCATTATTTACGCGCTTGTCAGCCGGTGATCTTAACCGATATCATCGACCAATGGCCTGCCCTTAGTAAGTGGACTGATGAGTATTTAAAAAAACAAGTGGGCCACATCATGATGACCTGCTGTAAGGGGCGTGAAAAGTTAGCTAACCCCTGCCATAATATTAAACGCTTTTTCCACACAATGAGCTTTGCAGACTTTATCTCAGAGCTTCAAAAGCTAAGAGAAAGCAACGATTTATATTTGGTAGGAAATAATAAGTTTCTAGAACACGAAGGGGCTGAGATTTTGCTTAAGGATCTCGATGATCGTATTGCCTCTTTTTTGCATCAAGGCATCAAAGGGTCCTCGGCAAGTTTTTGGTATGGTCCTAAAGGCACAATCACCAATCTCCACTATGATCCAACCTCGGTCCTGTATGCTCAAGTTCGTGGAAAAAAGCGTTTTAGACTGCTATCACCCAATAACACAGTCGCCTTATTTAAGGCTGAACATACCTATAGCGATATTGATTTAGAAGATGCAGCCGAAAGGATGGGAGATCAAGTATATGAGCTGATTCTTGAACCTGGTGAGCTTCTTTTATTACCTGCCGGTTGGTGGCATGAGGTCACCGCGCTTGAAACAAGTATCAGTATTGGATTTACTAATTTAATAGGTGCTACAAGCTTCTCTTGGTATACACCGGGCCAAGCAGGGAATGAGGGCCGAGAATTGCTAAAGTAATACAAGAAACTAGCTAAGCTTTCATTAGTCATTTACCCGTGCTATCTCCCCCACACAAAAAAGCCATGTGAACGACACAAAAAAGCCATGTGAACGGAGAGATAATATGAGTCAAAAAAAAGTGATCGAGTTAAGCAAACTGCTGTGTTCCTCTGATAAAAAGAAAGTCAAAAAGGGCTTAAAGCAACTATCGACATTTAAGACAGAAGAACTCGCTTCACTGTTTGAGGGTTCGGGTCTGTTATCACAATATTTTGTGATCGATGCTTCTGGCAAGCTATACCGTGGAACAGGTGCTTATGCCGAGCGTTATGAAATTAAACTCAATGAGCGTTTTAGTAAGACGGCTCATGGCCAAGCTGTGACAATGCATTGGCTTGCTCTGAATGGTCAGCTCAAGGCTATTAAGCATCTTAAGTTACAGGTAAAAGATGCGAGTTTGTTACCTTGGATAGAGTTGAGCAAGCTTGAGGGACTTGAAGGTCTTTCTTTTGAGGGTGAATTACCAAGTTATAGTTATTTACAGCCAATCAAGCCTTTAAAACATCTGAGCTTAGTGAATGCTTACTGCGAATCAAGTTTGACGGATCTGCCACAGCAGCTTGAGTCGTTGATTTTAGCAGATCTTGAGCTAGAAGATCTTACCGACCTGAGCCATTTAAGTGAGCTGAAGTCCTTAAAGCTCTGGGGCATGGGTTTGGATAGTCTCAACGGCTTAGCTCAACTACAAAACTTGGTAGAACTTGAGCTTGATGCCGAAGATTTAAGCGATATTAGCGAGTTAGCTCAAGCTAAAAGCTTAAAGTCACTACAGCTTTCTGTGGGATGCATGGAAGACCCAGAGAACATTTCACCGGTGCTTGAAGTCTTATCCAAACTCACTCAGCTTGAGCAACTGATTCTTGAGGATTTGTCAGGTGATCTAACGTGTACCAGCCAAATATTATTGTGCTTAAGTCAACATACACAGCTACATCATTTAAGTATTCCACTTGATCGAACACCGGATAATTTAAGCGGTTTAAGTGCCCTACCTCAGCTTACACATCTCGCTTTGCATTATGAGCTATGTCAGCAAGTCGATATCCGCTTTGACTCAAGTGCTTTAACAAGTCTAGTCAACTTAGAGTCACTTTCCCTAGGCTCCAATCTTGCTGATGAAGATCTTCAGAATCTAAATCAACTACCTGCATTAAAGTCGCTTACTCTAAAGCAAACTTCGGGGGTGACTCAGTTAGGTACACTTAATCTTGAAAAACTTGAGACTCTTTCTCTAACTTGGTGGCCTGAAACCTATCAAATTAGCGAGCAAGAATGGAGTCGTTTAGTCGACCTTAAAAACTTTAAACTAGAGGGCTATCTACCAGATCCTATTGTTTTCAAGCAACTTAAAGGCTTGGAAAAATTAGATTTAATTGATGTAGAGCTCACTAGTCTTAACTCTTTATTAGAACTCCAATCACTCAAACACCTAAAACTTGTATCTTGCCCTGTTCTTAGTGATATTTCTGCACTTAATGACTTTCCTCTTGAACAGCTTGTTATACTCAATTGCCCAAAGCTTAAGGGGTTAAAAGCAAAAGATATATCTACAAGCTCTACCATTCAGTATCTGCACTAAACTTAACGATACCCTTAGCTGATCAATATTAAAGTTTAATGATACTTTACATCAGCCGACTACTCCTTTGAAGGTCAAGAACCTAACTGTAAGCTAAGGAAGATATAGTTTAACGTTATTGATGACAATTAGGTCTTGAAACCAACCTCGGTGGTGTACTACCCATACACCCTTCGATTCTAATGCACGATGCTTTAGCTACTTCTCGTGCAAGACCGGTGCTGATCTCAGTGCAGAGTGTCTCTTCAGTGTGACAAAGACCACGCTGATAGCAAAAACCATCGCTAGTCGCCGCTCGACTCTTTTGGATACATCTTAGCATTCCCTCAGCTTCTTCGAGTCTATACTGATCTAAGCATTCAATTCGTTCACAGCGCTGATCATTTGGAGCTAACTCAACACTTCCATTGATGTCGCAGGTCTCACAAATATCGAGTTGATCAACATAACACTGTGTATCACTAGGGGTTTGCTCTGAACCTGCTAAGCTCGTGATTTCAGGTTGAGGAAAGCCTGCTTGACTTGCCTCGCTGTCAGACACCTCGCCTGCAACGCTTTGTTCAGCACAACCCATCTCACTATTAAAGCAGTTAAACTGACTAAAATCTGTGCAAGCAGACGTTAAGATATGAATCGCTATAGTCCAACATGTTAAGTAGATTACTTGATTTAAACGATGCATAAGAGATCGGTCCTTGGTGCTTATTCTGTACAGATCATAAATATACGATCGTCACAAATTAGCAAGTTTCATAACACTTGATTGTCAGTAGCTTAAGCTCTAAATATTGATGACTTAAAGTACCTTAGGCTTTATTCTTAGTCTACCCACTTAACAGGAGATAGGTATGTATATTAAATTATCCTCATTTATGTGTTTAATGATGTTAGGCATGGTTGGCTGTCCGGCAAGCGTTGTTTCAGAGGAAGATACAAGCTCTATGACAGAGGATTGTCGATTGAGCGCTTACCAATGTGCAACAGGGTTTAGTTGTGAGCCTGATTCCGTCGGCTCATTTCACTGCGTTCCCATGGGTGATGTCAATCCCATGGGAGGCACTACTACCGACCAAACCAATGAAAACTGTACCATGAGCAATGGACGCTGTGATAACCTTGAAGCGCCTCCGGTTGTCGGAACTCTAGTACAGGCTTTTAATTTTCAAGGCCCTGATCATATCGAAAACTGTCACGCGATATATATGCCCAATTCTAGAGGAGTTGCGAACACAACAGAAGGGTGTGAAACCTGTACCTATGCTTGGAATATTAGTTATAACTTGGTTTATAACTCTTGTAATATAGATCGTGTACCCACCTTTGATTTGCCAATCGGCGTAGATCTTATTGCAAAGAAGATCAGTATCTTTAAAGACAACGCTTGGACAAATATTGAGGTCAATAGTACGGGGGCTGTGAATAACAAGTCATTAGCCTTTGCTCGGTTTGAGCGAGATCCATTTGGACCAACAAATGCTCAAGCTGGAGACTATTATTCCGGTACACAATTTGTAGAGCTGAGTTGGCAAAAAGCATCGGTCTCTTGTGGTGACTTTTACTGTGATTATGGTGATGGCTCTTGTCCAAATGATTGCTTAGCGGGTCAAAATCCTGCAAGTGCCTACCGTTTTAGAAGCTTCGGCTTTGCACCAGAAAGCCAAGAGTACCAAGATTGTTATTCAGTCGCCAAATTAGAAGCACGCAAAGAAGAGGCCTTAGGTGGATGTGACCAGTGCAGTGAGCGTTGGTATTTTCAAGCCAAAACCGTATTAAGTAATTGTGGGTCTTGGTCAGATTCGATTGGAAGTGTAAGGCGCAGTGATCTTGGCGTTCGTGATACACATCAACTTGTGCATGCTTTTCCCGGCCGTGAGGGATATTTTGATTTAACAGAGCAGTATTCCCAATACCATCCATCGTACAGCTCACTTTTAGCTTCTTTTGACTCATTTGATTTTGAAGACATTAACTTAAATGCCGAGCAAGAAGACGAAGAACCCGACCGAGCCCGCACTCAAGTCACAGTGATTCACTATGAGTAAGTGGATGGGTTGAGTATTTAAGACTATGGTTTGAGAGGTGGCTTTATGGTCTTTTTGGGACTAAAGCTTTATCTCAGCCACATTGCACCCCAATGTATTAGATAATATCTAGTTTGACTAAAATATTGTTTTAATGGGATAAAATACTACCAATTGCATCTAATGGTATCATAATGACCATTATCAGTTGTTTGCATATATCCAGAAAAACTGAGATTACCAACGCTGATTACATCAGTTATTGTTGCGTCATTCGTCCCATGAGTTAAGCGGAAGTTATGATAAG
>CAKZRU010000128.1 GCA_937146725.1 uncultured Myxococcales bacterium | reverse complement strand
GCCCGTCCAAGTCACCAAGCCCGTCCAAGTCACCAAGCCCGTCCAAGTCACCAAGATCATCCAAGTGAGTAGATTGTTCAGGTGTATTCTCAGAGTCAGCATTTGGGGATTTTAGCTCAGAAGAAGACTCAGAAGAATCATGTAAATCATTGCTTGCTTGTTTAGCATCAACCTCAGAATTGACAACAATTTCAGACTCTATTTCATCTAAAGTACTAGTAGGAACCGTTTTAATCTCATAAGGTTTTTCCACCTTATGCACACTACTCATAACACTTCCGAACTGAGCTAGTTCTGTAGCAAAAGGAGCGAGTGCAAGATTAAGATCACTTGTTCTTTGGGCCATGATGATACTCTCTAGAAGTCTTATTGGATGGATATATGATTTATTGAAACGCTAATATTTGCAGATAACAAGGTGCTTATTAATACACTCTAAAACAGTTCTTGTCCTCTGTTTTCAAACAGAGGGTTCAGAAAGCTTTATACTCAAAGCTTAATCAAGACTCTTTGAGTGATATTTTTAATGCATCTTTAGCCTTGGCGACATGCATCAAACTCACCTCAAGTGCGCTCATTAGTTGCTGATGTTTTAAGGTATTAGCTTGCATTTCTGTTTCGGAGCCCCACTGAGCTTGAGCACGTAAGAGATCTTTTTCGATACGCTTCAACTTACCAGCAACTTGATCACACTTCTCTTGGGCTAAGCTCCACATATGTTGCTCGGGATTGACCAAAACCTGATTTTCAGTTTCGTTGTCTTCATGGGCAAGATAACGTTTAATCGTGGCCTTGCTTTTTCCAAAGATTGATTCTAAAGCCGGAATAAGTGGTTTTTCTCCAGCACTAGGACGTCCTCGGCTACGAGTGAAACCCGCTTTTTCTAGGGTTTGAGCGACTTCCAAAACTTCGGCCGCGGTATAATCTCTCCGCTTTTCATTTTCTTCAATTTCAACCCTTAACGCTAGTAGTTGATCTGTACTTGCGGAGATCGACATGACTCTGGCTGGAACTTTGCCATCCGGAAAGAGCTGCTTAAATACAGCCTCATATTGATGCGCTAAAGTTTTTAAAGCCGATAGCCGGTGAGCACCAGCCAAAAGAGTATATTCGCGATCAACCGCAAGCGGCGTGATTAAGCCAACAACCTTTATGGATTCGACAAGTTGTTCTACATGCTCTGTATTAATCGCTCTTGTATCACTACTCCGATCAGTAATTTTAGAGAGCGGAATAAGCTGAACCGGCGAATTCGGGGTAAGTGGGTCAATACGGGCCTCTACAGAAGATGGACGACGTCCTCGTCTTATACGTGACAATGCATCTGAACTTGTTTTTGAACTCATTATTTCAAGCGCTCCAATAAGACTTCAAAAGGATAATTTAGTTTGTCGGGTAATGCTTCACCATGAGCAATGCTTCGCTTATACTTTTCAGATTCTAAGATCGATGGTAAAACCTTATCGGCTCCTACTTCATCATGCATCGCAGAAATTGACAAGCTTGATTCTTTGGACTGATTGCGGCCAAACCAACGGTCTCTAAAGGGAATAAGTCCTAAGATTTCAGCTTCGGTAGCTCCAAGCTCCTTTTGCTGTTGGAATAAATCCAAGGTGCGCACTGCGCTTGCAAAGCCTTTAATGGTAGACTCGGCCGGAATCAATAAGTAGTCAGCAGCTCCAAAAACAGTCAATACTAATTGAGAACGCTGTGGTGGAGAATCAATAATACAATAATCAAAATGATCGCTTAAAGCACTGAGTCTTCTTTTTAGAACGGTTGCACCCATCCCAGTCTGTACCAAGTATTCATGGGCTGAATCCAAACTGTCATCACTCGCTATGATAAAAAGTCGTTCATCTCCCTCAACCGGAAGAACATGATCAAGAGCTTCGCCTTGACCTTTAAGAAACTCGAGTAGACTAGGTTCATCTGCGGCCAACTCTATACCACTAAATAAGGTCAAACTATGCTGGGGATCAGCATCTAACATACAAACAGTATGACCTGCAGCACTTAAGTTTTTGGCAAGTAAAAGAGAGGTGGTGGTTTTTCCCTGTCCGCCCGAAAGTGAACAAACTGAAATTGTTTTCATCATATACTCCTCATGAATGACTCTATTTAGGTAATTCATTCATTCTAAAGGGTCAATCTTGTTCTGTTGATTCTCTATGATTCACATAAATAATGAGCTCACTCTTTAAGACTCTTTGATCTGGGGTTATGAGATCAGAAACATGAATGACTGCTTGAAAATTATAAAAGGTGGAAGTGCTTCTACCTTTTATGTCTCTCTTTGATATTCGGCTACCCACAATCAATGATTGGAAATGGATTTCGAAAATGTGGCTGATCTAAAAGGTGGAAGTGCTTCCACCTTTTGAGTTTTGATATCTAGATTTTAAAAAACCTCTATGGTTATGCCTATGGTTATGATGTCTAGTTTTATTTAGTATTGCCTATGTGCCACAAGATTTGCCTGTTAGGGGTTATTTTCAAAGTGAAACCTTGTTCAGTATACAGTGGATGGATAAGCTCTAAATATTTGACAGG
>CAKZRU010000127.1 GCA_937146725.1 uncultured Myxococcales bacterium | reverse complement strand
GCAAGAAGCTTTACGTATGTTTTTGTTCAACAGCTTTTAAAAGATGGGCTAAGGCATCACAAACATGATATGGAAACGATTGACTATCAAGGCCATCAAGTTACGATCAAGTCTCGCACCAGAAGCGCCCTGAAAAGGATTCTCATTAAAGGCCAGATCGATTTGAGTTCTTTAATCATGAATCCGGTTAAGCTACGACTTGATTATGATCAGCAAGCACAAAATCAAGCACAAAGTTATGCGACTTATTGTTTAGATGCGAGTGAGTGTGACTCAAGCAAGTAACCAGGTAAAATATGTGCCTGTGGTAGGGGCTGTGCGTGTTGTTTCAAAGCGATTAGCCACCAGTGGAGCAAGGTTATGTTCTTTAAGTACTCGATCGAGTTTGCCAAGGTTAAGACTAGCGACAATCATGCTAATCCCAAATTGTGATGAGAGATCTTTACTAGAGATCTTCTGTTCGCTCTTGATAATGGTCAAGAGCTTGGTCATGAGCTGCTCATTTGTATCAAGTGCTTGTATGTGCGTAATATACTCTGCTGGCAATTCACTAAACAGTGCTTGTTGGAGCTCAGAGTATTGACTTAAATCAAGTGAGCTATACTCTTCAGCTAGTACTCGAGGTTGAGTGACTTGTGATGATGCAACTGATACAGAGCCTTTTAATTTGACTTCTTCTGACTTGGCTTCAAGCTGAAAAGCTGGTGCATTGCTCAACGGTGTTTTTGAGGCGTCAGTCTCAGAGTTGGGCACATCCTCAAACAGACCAAAGTTAAGTTTATCCATAGCATCCGAAGCTAAAGTGGCCAAAGACGCTTGAGCATCAATTTCTGTGTATGGTTTATCTGCCAACTCATCCCAATTGAGAGCTTCATCAGCAAAGAATAAAGCGAGTTTAACTTTTAGACTTTGCTTTACAGAGCGAAAACGCCCCTCGCTTGGTGAATAAAGACGATCACGAGCATCACGTGTCCAATAAACGGTATCGCTTGCTAATTCATTTGCTGCATATAAGGCCTGTAGCTCAGAAACTTGCGGTAGTCTCAAGGATAAAGGACTAATCATTTTAAGCAATTGATCCCGGTATAGAGGAGTCGCTTTATTAGAGAGATAAGCCAAAAGCTCATCAAAAGAACTTAAGGTTGTGATTGCATGTTGCTCAGCTAAAGTAGCCTGCCCAAAAGCAGAGGAGCCCAAGTCTTTGGTTAAACAAAGACTTTTTTGTCGTCCATGATTAATCACAATCAATTCATGTTCGTTAAGGTGATTAAGCTGAGTAGCAAGATCCTTGAGCTCACTTAAGTGATTGTGATTGCTTGCGTTTGTTTCAGCATTTTGCTCCTTGCTTAACTTTTGAGCTTGAGTCTTAGTCACTCGTTGTAAAGCGTGCTGTGGGTCAAAGGCATGAGTCTTTAGAGTAGTCTTTAAAGTCGACTCTTGATCGTCAGAGTCTAGTTTTTTAGGAACTAAACTCAATCCCTCAGCTTTTTGAGTTTCTGATGCTTTTTCCATCAAAGATTCATTAGAGGCCTCTATTTTTTTTGTGACTTGTTCAGTTACTTGCTCAGTTGCTTGCTCAGTTACTTGCTCAGTTACTTGCTCGGTTGATTCGCTTCCAAAAAGATTCTTTAACCACTTAAAAACCATAATCATCTCTCATATTTGGCAAAAAATGCTAATCACATTGTTAGTTTATTCAAGCAACACGCTACGACAAAGGTACATAGACATTGCTTACAAGACTACTATTATACAAAGCCATTGTACAAGGCTCTAAAATGAGTCTTTAGTCGGTATCTATAATTTAATGGAGAAGGATTTTTTCTGCTTTATCTAAGATGGCTTGGACGGCTGGATTCTGCTGTCTCGAAGCAGAAAAAGACGCATAAATATTTTCCTTAACGCCTTCCAGAGGACCTAAGTCTTCAACACCATACTGCGCTTTGACTTGAGGTACTGCTATTGAAGGCACAGGGAACAAGCCTATACCATACTTGCCGAAGCTCTTTAATAGACCAGAGTCACTAATTTCAGCTACCACCTGGGGGTGGATGTCCATGTTCATAAAAAAGTCCTCTAATAGTTGGCGCATCTTTGCTTCTGGATCAGGTAGAAGCAGAGGCGCATTATGTAAACTATGTGGAAAATCTTTTTTAAACTTTTTCGCTAGATCAGGTGTAGCCATCAAATGGACGTTACACTGCCCCAGAATACGACTTTCAATAGGTAAGTCAGAAGCTAAAGAGACTGCCATATCACTCAAGACAATATCAAAGTGATGAAGAGCAAGGTCAGCAACAAGGGCATTTGGGTCTCCTTGTGTACATACGAGATGCACAGGAAACTCACCGCATTCAATACCTGCTGATAACAGCTCATAGGTGAGTAGTTTGGGAAGATGAGAGGATACGCCTACTCTCAGTCTGTATATGTGATTAGGATTACCGACGTTAGAGCGCATACTATCGAGTAGTTCAGTTCCAAGAGAGAATATATCATCGGCATAAGCTAGGCATACTTTCCCTCGTTCGGTCAGGATTAGGCTTCTACTTCTACGTTCAAAAAGCTCTTGATTTATGTGATTTTCCAACAATTTGATTTGTGTTGATATGGTACTCGGCGAAATCTTTAGCTTTTTTGCTGCTGCAGTCAAGGAGTCGGCTCTGGCCACTATCCAAAAATAGTAAAGATGTTGATAGTTTAGGTGTATCATAAAGTAGGTCTATATCTTTTTTCTTAAAATTTAATCACAACTAAAGCAATAGTCTCACTAAAATCAAGCTTTGCTTACAAAAAATTGGACTATGTGACAGAGCTTTTAACATAAATCTCTAGTATGTTTGACACTTGTTTTTGTTTGCTTGCTTAATATGATCGTAGATTTACCTGTAGGTAACTACAGTGATCAGCTCAATGAAGAAAGCTTAAGTGGAGGTCGAGTCAGCCTTGCGCCAAGATCGGTAAGAATTCTCACCAAAGTTGAATAGATCTAAGCGCTAGGTAAGCTCCAAAATCACAATTTAATTAATAATGCGGTGGTTTCTCATTTGGACCGATATTCATTGGATCCTGTTCTTGCTGCACCTGTTCTTTTAGCTGATCCAGCATTTTTTTGAGTTGGGCAAACTCTTGATGCAATTGATAAATTTGATCACTTAAATCTTGGTTAAGCCTTTCATGATAGGCAACCTTTAGCTCTAGAGTGTTGACTTGCTCAACCAGCTCTGCTGTTTTAAACTGTGAAGTTTTTTGAGTCGCTTTGGTCGATGATAAGTTCTGCTTTGCCATGTACTTTAACCTTTAGTTTATCCTTTAGTTTACTCTTTAATTTGCCTTGAACTCATCTTTAGTTAGTATCTAAATACCAAATACCAATGATTAAGTATCGAATATAAAGCCTCGAGCATGTAGCATGATTTATTGCTTGCTCATATACAATTTCTCGCTTGATCTTCAAATCTTATCGACACGATTAACCCAATGGAGGCGATTTTGCGTCCGATCCTTTCTCTGATCTCCTTAATTACTTTGACTCTTACTTTGACTCTTACTTTGTGCTCAACTTGGCAAAGTACAGCTTGGTCTAGTCCTGCGGATCCTGATCGTCCTATTCCAAGTGCGCTTGAGAAGATTCCTTATTCAGAGATTAGTACAAGCTCATCTAGTGTGGCTAGAGGTTTTTCAGAGCGTAATTTATTCAAGATGAAGGCTTGGAGAGCTTGGGGATCTGAAGTCCATGATCGCATCGGAGCCTGGATTGAATTTAAATGGGATAAACCGCGCTATTTAGATACGATTCACTATGTGCCGGGCGATGAACGTGCACCCGGCTATCATAGAAAAATGTGCGCTAGTCCTGCTAAGCTCGATATCAAATCTGAGTATGAAACTCGCTCAGTAGATCTTGATGATGTACGAGGTCATCAATGGATTAAGTTTGACCCTCCTCTAGTGGCTAAGAATCTAAAGTTTACGGTAAGAAAAGTTCGAGGAGCAAGCAAGCAGGGTGGTGTCTGCTTGGCAGCCATTTCTTTTTATTCCCACCGCGATCCACTAGCGAGCATACCCAAGCTTAAGGAAAAGGCCGAAGATGCTTTAAAGCTATTAAAAAAGCCCTTAATGCGCAAAGTTGCGATTAATCGCTTGGCCAAATTAGGACCCGTTATTTCTCAGCTGATTCTCAAATATATCAAAAACAGCTCTGGTGAAGAACAAGGTTTATACTTAGAGTCAGCGAGCCAACTTTTACAAAAAGAAGAACTTTCAGACTTAAAAGCGCTCAATAAGTTTCTTACGCCCGAAAATCGTGCTCTTTACATTAGAGTTCGAGCGTCTATTGGTGATGAAACTGCAGCACAAGAATTACTTAAGCGAGTCGATGAACTCTCACCTAGCGAGCAAGCTGAAATCCTTTTATCGGTGGCGCGCTCACGTGATGCTAAGCATCTTAACTTCTTACTCAGTAAATATGGTAAGCACCCAGAAGTGGATGAAGCGCTCAAACCATATATCCCTGATTTGCAAGGCGCATATGAACAAGTGCTAAAACTATACCAGTCCAATAATGGTCAAACTCGCGCGGCTTTCTTAGAATTACTAGGGAAACTAGACGCTAGTAAAACCGAAAAGTTATTGACTAGAGCCATTACTCAACGTGAAGACCCAATGCTTCAAAGTGGTGGTATAAGAGGAGCCGCGTTTACCAATAACGAAGATTTACGTAGACGAGTCAGAAAGCTCAGCACAAGTGTATATGTGGTCGTGAGACGAGCGGTTGCCATTGCCCTTGCTGAATGGACCGATCGGGATGATGCAAGTATTTTAAGAGAACTTGCCGCAGATAAGGCCATGAGCGTGAGAACAGAGGCACTTAAAGCCTTGGGTCACCTAGGTACAGAGGGAAACTTTCTTAAAGGTTATGCATTATATGGCAGTGATGAGGCCACTGCTGAAGCAGCTGCACAAGCTTGGATGTCTGGTAAAGCTCGCTTGACTGTTAAAGCACCTTTACAGCTTTTGGCTAGCCCTTATGAAGGCGTGAGAAAAAGCTCAATTCATGCAGTCACCGATCATCAAACTGAGGCCTGTCCTTTACTTATAGATGAGCTAATTCGAGTCGATAAAATCTATCCCGAGCACTTAACTACCTTGGATAAACTATGGAGTGACTGTGCTTCTACTTTTATGAAAGTGGCCCTAGACTTACCCAAAGATAATAATGATATAGCAATGCTACGAGTACTTTTTTTAGTCAAAAGTTTACACAAGCCTAAAATGCTAGCTTTGATTTCAGCCTATGCTACTAGCGATGATCCTGAGGTCCAGGTGGCAGTAGCCAAAAACGCCCGTTTGCTCAAAGCTGAAGAAGCCGAAAAGCTCATTAGTCCGTATATTAATGCCTCGGTCATAACCCCACGTTGTGCTGCGGTAAAAACATTGGCATTCTTTCAATCTAAAACCAGCATAAAGGTGATTGAAAAGGGGATTAAGTCCGGCCTTAAAGATCCTTATTCAGCAGATCGGGCATGGTTGCTGTGCACCATTGATGCTGCTGGTAAATATCGTCAAGGAGAGTTTGTTGATTTGCTTGCTCAAGCGTATCAATCTTGGTCCAAATCACTAGGCTTTGTCTCTTATCGACTCAAAACGATAAAGGCGGTGAGTAAACTTGCTTCTTCACCACAAAGACTTGAGATCTTAATGAAGGCGTCGACTGATCTTGATCGAAAGATACGTGAAATTGCGCTCAAGGCCTTAAAGGAGCCATGATGTTTAATATATTGTTGTGGCAAAGTAAAAGAAGGATTCTTTGGGGAGTAGGCTTACTCTTGCTTTCTCTTATATTTATTCCAAATGAGATTACACTTAGATTATGGTTTGGCTTAGCCGCCGGCCTGCTTTGCCCCTTGTTGGTTCTAGGTCGCCGACGCTCCTTAAATCGAGAAGCGTATGCCCTGATTCTCAGAGCCTTACCACGACAAAGGCGTTGGCAGATTTGGGGATTAACCCCAAGCTTCTTTGTGGTATTATTATGGGCCATTTTGATTGCTCACGGCTCTTGGAAGATATTTGTCATCTTTCTTTCTTATGGCATTGCCTGTATCTCGCTCTCTGATTTTTTTGAAAAACAAAATGTAAGGTTAGCAATAGCTTGGGGTTGGTCGAGTTTAAGCATTATTGCCATAGCGACTGCACCATTTTGGGCAGCATTATTCTTTGGGCGGACTGCATTTTCTCCATGGATTGCAACATTTTCCATCAGTGCGCATCCGGTCTATAGTGGATTAAAGTCAATAGGCCGTCATTCCTTACAAGACCCACTCCTTTACGATTTTACTCAGTCCGGCCTCATCGAGGTTTTACCTGTACCGTGGTGGGCTGGAAGTTTGACTTTACTGGTCATAAGTGTGGCTTGTTGGGAAATGACAGCACGGATTAAACTCAGTATTAATAGTGATTAATCCGTCTTAATTCTTTATTAATCGAGCATAGACATCTTAAACTTCTAGATATAGGTAAATCCACCTAAATCGCTCTTATCTAACTCCTGTTATATTTCTGATCAAACTTCATTCACCTGATTAAGACTTTATCTTTCACTTTCGAGATCAATATGAAAAAACAAATCTTTAAAAACACTCTTTTGCTGATCAGCTTTATGGTCAGCTTTTTTGTGCTGGATGCTTTGGCACAAGACACAACTGGCACCAAGCCGAATACTCAGCTCAACTCGGCTGTTTCTCAAGCTCAACAAGCCCTTATCAGCCCAAGCTTACATCAACATGCTAAGGATGCCATTGATAAAGGGATTCATTTTTTAAGACAGCAGCAGAACGATGACGGTAGCTACGGTCACCATGTTGGTCTAACCGCTATGGCTCTACTGGCCATGGCCGAAAGTCCTAGAAAATATAGCCTTGGTGATGGCCCTTTCATTCGTAAAGCCGCCGACTTTATTGCGGCCCAAGCTAAGGCCAATGGTTCAATCAGTGGTGAAGAAACACCAACATATAATACAGCTTTGGCGATCATGGCCTTGCATGCATTAGATCCAATTAAATATAAAAAAGAAATTGAGGGAGGACAGCGTTTTTTAGTTAAATTCCAAAGCGATGAGGATCAAAAATATACTAAAAAAGATAAGTATTATGGTGGAATTGGCTATGGCGGTGATGAAAGACCTGATTTATCTAATTTACAATATGCTTTAGAAGCTCTCAAAAAGACTGACTATGATGAAAAAAGTGATGTTTGGGAAAAAGCTGAGTTATTTGTTAAAAGATGTCAAAACTTTACCGAAGAAGACAGCAAAGATGTTTTAAAGCGTCCTTGGGCAGGTAATGATGGTGGCTTTATTTATGAGCCAGGCGCCTCAAGAGCCGGTGGAACCAAAAGCTATGGTGCCATGACTTTTGCCGGTCTTAAATCACTTATGTTCACTAATAAACTTAATAAAAAAAGTGCTCAAGTTAAAGCAGCTCTTGAATGGATTAAGCAAAACTATGACTTTAATACCCATCCAAATATGGGTACAACCGCGTTTTATTACTATTTACAAACAGCAGCTAGCGCTTTGGAAAGTTATGGAGAAGATTATATTCCTGCGAATAATGGTAATCAGCATAATTGGGGCGCTGATTTAATTTCTAAAATTGTTTATTTGCAGCAAAAAGATGGCTCATGGGTCAATGAAGACCGTAAGTATTGGGAAGGCAACAAGATTCTAGTTACCGCCCGAGCGATTATTACCCTTAACCATGTGTTCCGCTCAGCTAAGCTTTAAGTACTTTTATCTTTGTGACTTCATCTTTTTAATATAGTGATCTAGCGCTTCGAGCTCTTCGGTAAACGGCGCTTGAATCACTGGATAACGACCGCCGCCTTTAGGGTCTAGATCATAATTCATGATTCTGAATGAAACGGCGAAGCGCTCACGTTTCCATTGGCTAAAGCAAAAGAGTCGCACAAACTTAACAATGTGTGCTTGTAGTTCTTCAGGGTTTTGATAACGATCCTGCCAAATAGGCCAATAACGCTGAAAAAGCTCTAGGGGGCTGAGTGCCAACTGGCAAAATCCATGCATCAGTTGGTCTAAAATCTCAAAGGGCATCAAGTCGGCTTCATCGGTTTGTGCTTTACCCTCGGTTTGAGGTCTAAGTTCTGCACTGGGCTCTAAGCCATTAATCAGGTCCAAGCTTTCAAGGTGATAACGCTGTCTGGCCCACTTTAACCACAGTGTGATTAAGCTTTTCGGAACATCGGCAATAGGAGACAGCCCGCCCGAAGTATCACCATCCATGGTTGTGTATCCCACTGCGCATTCGCTTTTATTAGAGGTAGCTAGCAATAAAGCTTTATGGCTATTAGCTAACATCCAAATCGCACTCCCTCTTAGACGCGCTTGCACATTTTGTAAGGTGATATCATCAACAGGATTATCCCATGATAAAGGGCGACCTAAGGCTGTACTGATTAAGCTATGATGTGCTTGTAAAGCCTCTTGAATATTTAAATCATAAAATCGAGCACCTAGTTCTTTGGCCAAAGCTTGGGCAGCAGTTTGAGTGGCTAAACCAGAGTTGTCGGTTGCTAAGTAAGCGCAGTGAAAGTGCTGATTTAATTTGGCTTGTAATTCTTCATGGCTCAAATGAGGATAGCGATAGCGCCAAACTCGATAAACCAATAAGGCCACCATAGCTGAATCTCGGCCTCCAGATAAGGCTAGGGCAACCGCATTGATATGCGCTTTACGCAAATAGTCATGTAAGCCCAAGCAAAGCACCAATTCAAGCTCAAGTAGAGCGAGTTCATTGGGCTTAATCTCTTGATTGTTACCCAAATATTTCTCGCTGACCCACCAATCTAAGCTAGGCTCAGTTGAGGTGGCCGTTTTGGGTAGATAATCGGGTGAGATTGCTATGGTCACTTGATTCACTTGATTCGCTTCACTCACCAAATGCACATCCGCACTTGCCCAAGCACCAAGCCTCACTTGGTTCACTTGACTAACTTGGCTCACCTGATTCACTTGACTCACTTGACTCGCCTGTCGTCGCCATGACCCTGTTTCACGTCTACTTCGTCGTAAAGAGCCTAGATCA
This sequence comes from uncultured Myxococcales bacterium, assembly GCA_937146725.1. GTDB lineage: Bacteria > Myxococcota_A > Bradymonadia > UBA7976 > VGTA01 > CAKZRU01. The sequence goes on along the minus strand of CAKZRU010000127.1, from coordinate 10,908 downwards.
ATCCATGCATCTGCAACATTAATCTCTCGATCAATGCGCAGACGATCTGCCTCGGCTAAAAGCTCACCTTCGGCACAAATTAATCCGGCACCATCAAAGATGAGGCGAGTATTGTCTGTTCCAAGTAAGGATGCATACAAATAGGCACATAAGCCCTCACGACTACGCTGTTTGATTAAATCTCGACGCCAAGTATGCTTACCCATACTAAACCATGAAGCAGATGGGTTAAGAATAAGCTCTGCCCCCGCCAAAGTGCTTTTTCCACTTGGATGCTCGCTTCTAAAGGCATCCTCACAAATCTCAAAAGCGAAGCACCCGACTCGCTCATCGTTGAAGAGTAGAGCACCTACCGGATAGATTTTACCATCAGGTGCTTCCCAGTCTTCCACATGTCCTTGAGGCCATGCAGCATAATAACGTTCTTCATATTCGCAATCACCATGAGCCAAATGAGACTTACAAGAAAAGCCCCAAATCTGACCTTGGGCGACGACAGCAACCGCATTATACAGCACTGTGCGTAAACAAATGGGTAAACCTACACACAAGATTAAGTCTAAGTCTTTTGAGGCCTCAGCAATTTGAACTAAGCTATCAAAGCTATACGTTAGGGTAGATGCTCGATATACCCGATCCAAAAGACTGTACCCAGAGATACAAAGTTCCGGACAGAGTAATAGCTTGGCACCTCGCAGTTCAGCTTCTTGAGCAGCATCAAGAATTCTTTTTCGATTTCCCCGCCAATCACCCACGGTTTGATTCAAGGTCGCAATCGCTACCTGTGCCTTATTTGGTTTTGATACAGATGCCACTTCAGATGCCGCTACCGATGCTACTGCCATATAAGTCCTCTATTCACTAAAGAGATACGTGTTTTCAAGACTATAATCACAACGATCAAAAGTACCAAGTCTTGCTTTTGAAAAAGCATTTCAATCTAGAGTTTATACTTGTTTAAATATCTTGTTTCTTTGAAACATAAAGATGAAACGCAAAGCTGAAGTCACATACATAAAATTACATAAACATACAAAAAGTAAGACAAAAAACATTACTTACCCGATAAATAAATAACTTTACACTAATTTTATGCGACCGGCAGACTTGGCACACTTATTGTTATTTAACAGGCATCGCAAGCTAAAAACAGATCAATGATCTGAATCATTTGTAAAGTCATGCTGAACAATGATGCTATCGCAAGACTTAACCGCGATCACATATCATCAACAAAGGCCCACAATTATATCGCCTTAATCATCTATTATTTAGGAGTAGAATATGTCATTAAACTCAAATATCGTCATCATTGGTGGTGGTACAGCCGGCATAACGATTGCGGCTCGCCTACTAAAAGCTAACAAAAGTCTAAAAGTGAAAATCATTGATCCGGCTCAACGCCACTATTACCAGCCTCTATGGACCCTTGTTGGAGGCGGACTTGCTAAGTTTGAAGAGACCGATCGTTCCATGCAAGAGGTCATGCCGGCTGGTGTAGAATGGATTCAAGAAAAAGTAAGTCGTATTGATCCTGAAGCAAAGGCTGTACACACTGAGGCAGGTAATGAAATCTCTTATGATGCACTTGTTGTCGCTCCAGGTATTCGTTTGGCCTTTGAAGAAGTCGAAGGACTGACCGAAGCTTTGGACAATGATGATCGAGTATGGACCAATTATTCACCCAAATATGTGAATAAAGGCACAAAGGCGATTCAAAGCTTTAAGGGTGGTGCAGCCTTCTTTACTTTCCCGCAATCCCCGGTGAAATGTGGTGGTGGTCCCCAAAAGATTATGTGGATCACCGAGCAATGGCTAGTAAAAAATAAGGTCAGAGATGCCTCAAATGTTAACTTCATTGCACCTGGTGGTGCTATCTTTGGTGTGCCCAAATATCGCGATGCACTTCAAGTTTTGGTTGAAGAGCGCAACATTCAAACACACTTTGGTCAACATGTTGTTGCTGTCGACCATGAAAACAGCGAAATTACCGTTGAAAATGTTGAAACCAAAGAGCGGACTACCCAAAAGTATGACTTGCTGCATGTGACTCCTCCTCAACGTGCTTTTAACTTTGTTAAAGAGAGTGGAATTGCTAATGATGCCGGCTTTGTCGATGTTAACCGTGAAACCCTGCAACATATTAAATATCCGGAGATTTTCTCAGCCGGTGATGCTAGTAGCTTACCTACTGCCAAAACCGGTGCTGCCGTACGTAAGCAAGCTCCGATTTTGGTAGAAAATCTAATTGCACATCTCAAAAACCAAAGTGTTAAGCCCAAATACGATGGTTATACCTCATGTCCTTTAGTTGTAAGCCATAACCAAGTCATTTTGGCAGAATTCGGCTATGATGGTGCTATTCTTGAGACCTTCCCGTTCAACCAAGCGAAGCCTCGAAAAACCATGTATTTCCTAAAGCGTACCATGCTTCCCAAGATTTATTTCTCTGGCATGCTTAAGGGACGTATGTAAAAGGCTAAAGTAAGCTCAAAGCTAAACTCAAGCCATCACAAGCAAAAGCTCAAGCTGGCTTTGATGTTGTGCACGCCATTCCATATAGCGCTTAAGTACAATCTTGGTAGACCGAGAAAGTTCTGAATGCTCATCAAGCTTATGACATTCACTCAAAGGCATGAGCCATAATGATTCAACATCATCGCAGGGCTTAAAGTCTTGGCCATCAGCAATCAACAAAAAGACATGATGAAAGGTAAACTCTGACTCATGATCAAAAAGCTTGAAAGCGCCTTTACATCCTAAATCGGTTTCTTCTTTGAGCTCACGAATCGCAGAAACAATGGGTGCTTCTCCTTGATCAACGCCTCCACCGGGTACCATGGCAAAGCGATCACTCGCCTGCTTGGAAATGAGCACACAGTCCTGTCCAAGCTCATTTTTCAATTCGATAATACAGGTAGATCTTTGTTTTTTATTGACGTTCTTATTGGACATATAACCGCCTTTCTTAAGCTTGCTAATATCTAATCATACAGATGTCAAAACTGACACCCCCCCATAACTCGTACTTAATACAAAAATAAGCTAAGTTTATAAAAGGGAATAGACGTAATATAAAAAGCCAAGATTGGCTTAGTATTGAAAGTAAGCTTTATGAACTCACGATTATTAATTGACCAAATCATGCAACAAACCACTGTATTGATTGCCCAATTAAGCACAGCTGCAGGCATTAGAGCGCCTTTATCACATATCGCCGATCAAGTTTTTTTGGATCTTTCCCATTCGATTGAAAGCCAAGGAGTTAGTCGTAAGGTAGCAGCCGATATGTTTGGTCTTGCTTTGCGTACTTATCAACGTCGAGTACAAGCAATTACCGAAAGCGCTTCCATGCGAGACAGAACCTTATGGGAAGCCATTTTTGAGTATATGAGTGAGGAAACCGGCCGAAGCCGTGTAGACGTCTTACATCGGTTTCGCTGGGATGAAGAAGCCAGTGTAAAAGCTGTGATCCATGATTTATTATCTTCTGGACTTATTTATGCACTGGGAAAAGGGGATCATATCCTTTACAAAGTCACGCCAGAAGCAGACTTGCAAACCCTCGCTGATATTGGTGAAGATGAGCACTTGAGTGCCTTGATTTGGGTCTACATTTACCGAAATGACACAGTTAACCTCTCTGAACTTGCCAAAGCTTTACGCCAAGATGAATGTCGCGTTCAAAAGCATCTAGATACTCTACTTAATGAGGGTAAACTCACTCAAAAAGATGAGTATTACCAAGCCAAAACCTGTTCGATTTCAGTGGGTGACAAGCAGGGATGGGAAGCGGCGGTGTACGATCATTTCCAAGCGATGGCCAAAGCTGTGGCAAATAAGCTCAACCAATATGGAGCGAACTCCAATTATAGTGATCACATCGGCGGAGCAACTTTATCTTTTGACCTTTATCCCGGCCACCCTTATGAGGATGATGTGTTATCACTTTTACAGCGTTATAGGGCTAATATTAATCAGTTGTGGAGCAAAGTCGCTGAACATAATCAGACCCAAACTCAAACTGAAATACAGGCTCAGCAAGCATTTAAGGTCACTTTTTATATGGGACAAAATGTTGAACAAACAGTTGAGCAAATTGTTGAGCAAAGCGAGGCTACACTGAAGTCTACCGATGCTAAAAAGACGATAGGCAACTGAGCCTGCCAATGTATACCATAATCTCTAGTTAACTAAGGAAAGCCTGATGAAAACTCATTCAACCAAATCCAAGCACCTATGTTATTTAGCTTTTTTCTTCATGATGACCACAAGCATAGCTTTATTTCTAAATGCCTGTGAAGATTCAACAGTCAGTAGCATAGTAAACAATGAAGATACTGCTCTGATCACTCCACTGATAGATAGCAACACGAATTGGCTCATTGCCTGCGCTGAAGACAGTGATTGTGAGCAGGGAGGAATGTGCTCTTGTGGTGCCTGTGTGATTCCATGCCAATCTGATATTGGCTGTCGCCGTGACCCTAATGATGAACGGGCCCCCCGAGTGGATTGTCGAGACTCGCTTTCGGTGCTGTCTGATAATGAGTGCGGTGGTGAACTCATGCTAACCACCGAACAGCTATGTATTCCTCAATGCGAGCAAAACAGTGAGTGTCCGGCAACCTTTGAGTGTCGTGAAGGCCACTGTGTACCACCACCTCGTATGCGTGATGAAATGTGCGAAGATATGTGTAGAAATAACGGCCGTGACCCCCGACGCTGTTATGTGGAATGTGAACGAGCTCGCCGTGATAGAGATGAAGCTGAACATCATGAGATGATGTCAATGCCCATGCCAATGGAAAGGCCGGGTGAATAAACTCAAGATGATTTTGGGGAAGAAGATCAATAGGACATAACAGCCCGCAAAAGCGAATTAGGATTCAAACTCTATTTAATACTCCATGCCTATTAAACACTCCATACGAGCCGCAGCCCTCTGCCAATGTAGCAGCGGTGAGGGAACCACCAGTCCCTATCCGCGGAGCGGGCTCTAGACGAGGAATTTCCATAGCTTCCTCCACGAGTAGATTTAAATCCTGTATCGGCAAGATCTTCCTCACTCGGCATCAGTAAACGGCCATTCTTCAATAAAGGCCCATCGTCTCGAAAGCGGTCTAGGCACCAATCTCGGGTATTGCCCGCCGTCCCTCTGACTCCATAAATGCTTTCATCCATAGGAAAGCGATCCACAGGATACATCTTAACCTCGCCTTCATGGCTGTCTTTCATACAGCTCCAAGAGGGGTCATGATGCTCTCCCCATGGATAACTACGGCCATCTACACCACGAGCCGCTTTTTCCCATTCAAACTCCATAGGTAAGCGCCAAGGCTTGCCACTTTGCTTTGCTAACCAATCCGCGTATGCTCGCGCTGAATACCAAGTAATACGAGTCACCGGACATTCGGCAAAGTCAACAAGCTGTGGCAAAGAAAAATGCTGATTTTCCAAGATATAAACCATCGCACCTAACTCATCCTCACTTGAACTTTGCTCTCTGGGTACATGTTGTAGGGCTTCGTCGGTTCGACCTTGCTGAAGTAAGTCATTCAAAAACTGAATATATTGAGTGTTTGTCACCGAAAACCGCTTCATCACAAAAGCATCAATCCATACCTTTTGAGCGGGTAAGCTATTAGGAGTATGTGGATCTCCTCCTAAGCGACACCAACCGCCTGGTACATAGCAATCATCTTCTTCTAAAGTGCCCAAAGGTAAGAGTTTAATGGCGAAAGGCTCACCCTCGGGAGTAAGCCCATCATGATGATCATTTCTTTGGTTATAAATTGGATAGCGACACGGATGATACCCTTCGGCTTCGAGTTGTAATACATAAGAACCGATATCCAAAGAATAGTCTTCGATTGGTAAAGTCCCTAACTCTTCAGCCTCCCCCAAAACTAAACGCCGATCTTTAAGTTCAAATCGAGCTAGCTTTGCCCGTGCTGTAGTGGGCTCTACCCTAAGCACACAATTCGCTTGTCCACTTAAGTATTTTTTTAACTTTTGCTTTTCTACTGAGCTAAAGGGCAAGGCATTGAGGTGCTCTTTTAAAGATAACTCAAGACTTTGAATTTGACTCAAATCACCCTGTTGCTCTGCTTGCCTATGCTGCTGTTGATAATAAAAAGCTAAGGCCCGATGTGCTTCAAATAAATCCGATTTTTGCGCCAAAGCCGCCCGATATAGTTGCACCTGCTTTGCGGTTAATGACTGTGCATGTTGCTCCAAAACAAAAGCTTTATCCTCAAGCGCCCACAATGCTTTCTTGGCCTCGTTCATCTGCCAAGCTTGTACATATTGGGCTTGAGCCTCTGCCTGCTTACGGAGTTGCTTAGCCTCATGCTGAGCTCGTTTTATATCCTGCTCTAAGGCATCGGCTTTTTGCACCAAAACCAAAGCTTGCTGTCGCTTTTGCGAACCATCTAACCAAGCGCCTAAAGCCTCGGAAAAGCTTCGTACACTCGGATACCTTTGCTCGGCATTAAATGCAATTGCCCGTTGGCAAATACTGACTAAATCAAGTGGCAGGGGCGTTCCCTTATTTGAAACATAATAAAAGCTTTGTGCTGAATGAGCATGTTGCTCAGAATCGACCTTGGTTGGTAGACTAGGTAGGCCTTTTTCGGAGATCATTTTCAATAATTGACTGAGCTTAAGCTTATAATAAGGCAAGGTACCAACCAAGATCTCATAAAGCATTACCCCCAAGGCATAGACTTCGGTGCTTGGACTTGCGGCTTGACCGGTCATACTAGCCAATTCGGGAGCCAAATATCTTGGTGTACCGCATAAACCCCCTTCACCTTCTTCAAAAGCATGACTCAGGCGAATCATATTTTCTTGTTGGGTATCCGCTGAAACTTCCATGAGTTTAGCTAAGCCCCAATCCACAACCAGTACTTCACCTAAAGCACCAACCATCACATTATCGGCTTTAAGATCACGATGTAATACACCATGTTCATGTGCATAAATCATCGCCATAGATACATCATACAAGACAGAAATTAATCTGTGTAAACTCCAACCATCTTGGCATTGACGCCAACCTTGCTCATCACTCATTGCATGAACATACTGAATATAGTGGCTCAGTGACTGTCCCTTAATCTCTTTCATGGTAAAATAAAGAGTATTATCAAGAAATGAACCATAGTCATAGACAGGTAAGATGTTTTGATGTTGCAGCTGCGAGACAACTTGAGCTTCGTGCATAAAACGAATGCGACTCCGTTCTTCATTCACAAAACGTGCATGCATAAGCTTTAAGGCCACACTGCGATTTAAGCTTAAATCTTTAACTCGTCTCACCTCTCCCATGCCTCCAGCCCCCAGTAAGCCTTCATCCTGATATCTATCGGGTAGCTGAATCCCGTTATGAACACTTTCAAGCTGCGGAGTTAAGTTAATTTCCACCTTACTTGGTGGCGTTGTATGTCCAATCACTCCATCATCAATTTGTGAGTCCAAAAACATGGTATCAGCAAAATAAGCATCATCTAAATCAAGTGTATTCGGCGTGGATTGTGCATCAAGCGAGTTCATTAATGGAGTTTCATCATGGGGAATCTGACCAAAGGCTTTATGCTTTAAAAGTGTTTTTGGCCCACTCTGCTGTCCGGTGAGATCCTTTTTAACCGAGCCTAAAGAAGGAATTGTTTCTGTCGCTGGTGTATCGTGATTAAGCGCTAAACTCTGATCAAGTGAGTCATCATCTGATAAATGATAAAGGCTTGGTTTGTTCTTTTTATCGGTCATTATGACTCCAAGGTACGCACTGTGAATATTTTGGTATTATATATTACATATTAACTACTGCAAATGACTTATAAATATGGCTGAATAAAAACATCATTTTCACTCATTTGAATCGATATTATGTTTAAATCCAGATCTTTATGTTGGGCTTACTCAAGTCTTTTAATCACTACCCTCTACACTCTTTTAGCTTGTCCAATACACTCTTGGGCCAAGTGCCCTAGCCCTTTAGCAAAAAGGCTTGAGCTGGGTGGTGGGTCTAATCAAGCAAGTGCTTTAGAAACTGCACAAGCTACGCAAGTATATTTCATGTATGCGCAAAGGGCTCTTTTACCCACACTTTCGCCCATACATGCTAAAACTTCTCCAACGTGTGATCAGCATTTTCAACTTAGTTATGGAATCACGAGTGCTTATGGCCAAGCTCAAGAAAACTCTTTGGTTTGGTCGGTTCTCCATCAAGAACTTGAGCTTAAGCTCATCATTGAAAGCGCTTGGCGCTATGGTGTGGGTACGATCGGCTTACAAGCTGGGATTGGAGCCCTGTGGCTGAATGAATCTCAAGAGCGCTTACAGGCCAGTCGACTTAATCCGGACATGCTTGTTGATAATGCCCAAGCAACAGTCATCTTATCTAGAGAAGGTCAGCAGGTTTTACCCTTGTTCACTTTTGCTCCTGTCGTTCGGCTCCAGTTTATTGAAGCGACTTGGGGCGAGCTAGGCTTAAGTACACAGTTTAAGGTCGATTATCGCTTGTTAAATCCTGATATTCCTCAAGCGGTAAGCTCATGGGGCTGGGGTATACAGTTTGGGCTATTTGTTAACTTTGGCCAAGTGCTTAAACCAGTCCAAGCAGACCAGGAGCATAAATAATGCGTTTTCCTTATTCACGACCAGACTTTGATATAAAACAGCTTGGGCTTGGTCAAGTTATGCTCAGTCTTTGCTTAATCTTAATGAGCTTGCTGTCATGCCAGCAGCAAACCATCCATGGCTTAGATGACCAACTCACACCTCTTGCCGAGCTTAAGTTGAGTGTGAACAAAAGTGCTTTAGAAAGCTTATCTACGGAAACTCGATCTCGCTTACGCTTTGGCTTGGTTTGGCTGTCCGTGAACATACCCAGTAGTTGGTGCGCTGATAAGCTGAGTTCGATTCTATTAGGTGAGGCATTCTCTAGCCAAGAACTCGCTTCTTTAACTCAGCTTACACAACTTTGTAACAATCCTTTGGGCGTTGCACCAGCATTGGCCGGACCAAGTGTAGCGATCGAAAGTGAGTCGGCAGTTTTTGCAGAGGACTTGATCACAAACAGTATTATATTTACAGCATTACCGCCCTCAGAAGTTTTAATCGGCACACCGGATGCTCGAGTCGCTTATGCGAGCTTAGTCATCTTTGAAGATCTCAATGACAATGGTGTTTTAGACCTTGGTAAAGCGTTTTCGCCCGTTTTTTGGGATGAGCGTGGGCCTAGAGATCGCGATGATGGGCCTGATGAAGGATCAAGACGTCGCTTTGATGAAGAAGAAAATCAAGCCGACCGACTGTATAGCTCAAGCTTTACCTCTCTTTTAGACTCACATCAGCGACTTGTTTTTAGAGAAGGTCAATTTACGGAAAGCTATTTTTATCCTTTAGGTGGCTGTGTTCCACCACAAGGCTTTAGCTATTTACAGGTGACAGGAGACTTCCAAGAAGCAAGTTGTACAGCAAGTCCGATTGATACCCCTCTACTCTTAAAACTTGCTGAGCCCTCATTAACCTTACAAGAAACGATTTGCTCTCCTGCCGAGGTATGGACCTTTGAACCACCACAAAGTGAATTGAGTGAGGAGTATGAATACATTTGTATTTCGGACACCGAACTAGCCGCTACTGATCCGGAGCAAAACTGTAAAAATCTATCAATCATTCAGTTGGTAGACTGCCCATCAAACCAGCCTGATTGTGATGCCCAATGGGATGTTAGAGATACCCCACCGGCTTGGTGGCCATGCTTAGAGGAAGGCAAATGATGAGGATCACTTCTAAATATGTGCTCATTTTTATGATCACTTATCTCATGTTTGATCGCTCGCAGGCACTTGCTCAAGAGCCTAGTCACACTCAAGCACAAGCTCAAACCCAAGCTAAAAAAAACATCAATGAAGATAAGATTGAGTTTGTTGAAAGTGAACAGATTTTAAGCACAGATCAACTTTGGAAAAGTCCGGGGTTACGGGTAGATCTTGCCTATGTTGAAAGCTATGTAACCGGCTTAAAAGGCTCTCCAAGTGGTCTTATTCAAGGTGTGCATATTGGTGTAGGAGCCCGCTTAGACCCTCAGTGGTCCTTGGCAGGCTCGCTTCGTTATGGTGTAGGCAGTGAAGAACTCAACGGCCTTAATTTTTCGGGTTTACTCAGTAGTGTCTTTCATTGGCACGGCTTAGGTTTAGGGCTGGGAGTTGGTGCAGTAGGTGTAGATGAACGTCGAAATGCTCGCACAGATTCTTATCCAAGTCTCAGCAATGATATTGTAGCGTCTTATACACTCTCCAAAGCAAGTCCACCCATCTCTCGTTGTAGTGGCTTTGGCCCTTTAGTCGCTCTCAATGCGCTCTATCGCTTACCGATTTCACAGGTTTTTGGACTTAAGCTAGGCATTCAGCTTGATCGTTCTAGAATCGCTTGTGAACAAGATACCGATCGCGTTGAAGCTGATACGGCTCAAGGAATTGTCATTAAACAATATTGGGACCGTTGGTCATGGAGTTGGTATGGAGCTTTATCATGGCGATAATCAATCATAGGTTTATAGCGGTATTACTCTTTGTCTGCGGAGCCATAGCACAGGTTTATGCTCAAGCACCTACGGCAACAGAAGCAACTCAAGAAACAACTCAAGAAGCAACTCAAGAAGCAACTCAAGAAGCTGAGCCTAGCTTGACCCCCCCTAGTCCTCAAGGCGACTTACAAATTGCCTATCCACAAGATGCACCACAGCTGACTAAAACGATTGAGGTTCATGTTTTACTTACCATTGATGAACAAGGTGTGGTTTCTAAAGTTGAGCTCAATCCCGAATTGCGTCAATCAGCGGCCTTTCCGGTTTTTGAAAATGCTGTGCTTACCGGTGCTCAAAACTTTCGCTTTACTCCA
>CAKZRU010000126.1 GCA_937146725.1 uncultured Myxococcales bacterium | reverse complement strand
TGTCGAGATCAATGAAGAATGTGATGGTCAGGCTTATTGCAAAGAGGACTGTACTTGGGAAGCACAAAGTCTGATTAATAATGCCACGCCACCAAGCCTAGAATGGGTATATGTGGAGGGTGGTACTTTTAGCTTACCTTTTGGGGGTGAGACTTACCAAGTCACTGTGCCTGACTTTGAAATCACTAAAACGGAAATCACGGCAAGACAATATAAAGCTTGTGTTGATGCGGGTGTGTGTAACCCAAATGCAGGTTTAAACTATACTTCAGAGCGTTGGGAGCATCCGGTGACTCCTCTATGGGTTCATTGTCGTGAGTTTGCCCATTGGTTGGGTGGTGAACTGCCCACTTGGGCTCAATGGGCCTATGCGGCCACTGACGGTGGTCAATGGTATGAGATTGATCCAAGCATTGAACGCTGTGCTGCTGGTGACATAAGATTAGCAAATGTTCCATGGCAATCATATGTAATGCACTCCTGCAATGGCGAGGGCACAAGTCCAGTCTGTAGCTATCCGGCAAGTCGTAATCTACTTGGTTTATGCGATTTATATGGCAATCTCTCCGAATATCTTTTGGATTCTACAGAAGCGACGGGCCCTTTTCCCTTGGATGGTAGTGCCTACACAAATCGTGATTCCTGTGGGCCGGGGAGTCCTAAATATTCAGCGGGCTTATCTCATCGCTCTGGTGGCTACACAGGCAATCGTGCACAGATCACCACTAATGACCACTGCTATTATGACAAAACATATGTTGGCTTTCGCATTGTTCGCCCAGCCAAACCTTGGCGACGTAGACGTTTACCTGTGTTAAGGCAGTAGTGTTAAGTAAATAGTGTTAAGGCAGTAGTGTTAAGTAAGTAAAGCCCACTCATCACTGTTGTTGCCCAAAGATAAAAATAAAGATGATGCAAAAGTGTTTCAGCTTACTGAATTACTTAAATTGACTCGTCTGCTCTTGGATCTCTCGTAGTCTTTTATTGATTTCCTTAAGTCGTTGCTTGCCTTGAGGCGTATCAATCACCAGTGTGTTAAGCTCTTGACGTAAGCGTTGTAATTCTCGCCCTTGCTCGGCTAGTTGATTTACTTTTTCGAGTTTAGCTTGCTCTTGAGTATGATCGTAGTACATCCGCAGGCACAAAACACAAAACATAATAAAAGACAGAAGTAATGCGCCCGTATGTGAAATATGAACTGCTCGGTATTCATTTTCCCAACTTCGTACGGTTGGTAAAATATAACGGAAAATAAAATAGCTAAGAACAGTGAGCAGCAAAACGGTTAAAAAATTCATGGCGTCTATGTCAATCCGCTTAGTCATAAAGCTAAAAAACTGAAATAATAGTATTTCTTATAGATCTTAAAGAACTCATAATGAATATAATCGTTATGAGTTCTTGAGTTCTAAGTTCACAGTCAAATCATTAAATGTGAATAGTAAAAGCTGAATCCACAGTCTTCTCGATCATTTAGAAGCATCATTTAGACGCATCATTTATACCTGTGCTATAAGGTTTTATATTTTAATGACGATCGAATAGTGACTTTTTATGCCAAAAACCAATACGAATACCAATAACCCAAAAAAGCAAGCCGGTGGTGTTTTACGACCATTTTTGGAGCTTGTGCGCCCGCCGGCCTTATTAACCGCCTCAGCCGATTCACTAGCGGGTTGGGCTTGGGCGACGAGTACTGTCTATTTTATCCAACAGCATCCAAAGCAGTTCAACGATTCCCCGCTCATTGATCCAATGATCTACGATACTACAAACTATGGTATAATCTCTGTGTTATTCACCGCTGTTATCCTTATGTTATGCAGTACTATGATTTATGCGGCGGGTATGGCTACCAATGATATTTTTGACTATCAAGAGGATCTCCAAGACCGGCCTTTTCGTCCACTCCCGTCACAGCGGATTCGTTTAAAAACAGCTTGGTGCTTTGCCTTGGGCTTGCAAATAACCGCCTTAATAGTATTGGCCGGAGGTCTTGCTTGGCTTTGGGGCTTACATTCTAAGTGGCCACTGTACTTAGCATTTTTCACGATATTGATGACCTATTTATATAATAAGGTTTTTAAGCAAAGTATGATTGCCCCACTGTTTATGGGCTTATGTCGCTTTGGTAATTTTTGGATTGGGGCCAGCCTAGTTTGCTCTATACACAGCGTAGAATTGGTCAATGCATCTGTGCTTAACCTTAATCAAGCCCTTTATCCTTCCTTAGGTACCCTAGGCTATGTGACCGCCTTAACCGCTTTGTCACGCTATGAAGTTAAAGGAGGCAACGCTGCTAGGCTTTGGGCTGGTTTACTAGTGGTTTTAAGCACTCATCCTATTTGGTGGCAATTGCTCGATATTTCATGGGTTACATTCTCTTTAGTACAAGAAATCTTGCTTTATCCAATCACTTTGGCCTGTACTTTTTGGATATACAGCAAGCTTAGTCCCTTACTCAAAGGAGATCATTCGGCAAGCCAAGTACAAAAGGCAGTTGGCACAGGAATTAGAGGAGTAGCGCTCACCAACATTTGTCTCTGTATCGCCTTTGGTTTATGGCCTTTTGCTCTATTGCTCTTTGTGCTCGCCCTTACCGCCGGCAAAGTCGCTCGTTGGTTTTACGCCACTTAAAATAGCCCTACCACCAAAGATGGCCAACGGGCCATCGACAAGTGCCGCATCGGGCTTTTTGCTACTGTCCAAACCAAGCGCAAGCTCTTGGTTTAATTATGGTTCTCAGCATTGATTGACCCAAGTATCAATGGTCAATTATCCAAGTGACCTGCAAAGACGCAGGCCGAGGTCGTCGCGACGGCCACCGGGCGAGAACCTCTTGGAACTAGAGACCTCACAGCCATAGACATCGTATTTGCTATTCCCACAACTCCCACCGCAGGCAGCTCGTAATGATGCAACAGTGTTGTCATAGTTATCCGCACACCATTCCCAAACATTTCCACTCATATCGTATAACCCGTAGCCATTGGGCTTCAACTGAGCAACGGGCTGAGTTTGACCATTAGTAACTTTGCCACCGAAACGCCCATTATACCAACCGACTTCTTTTAAGTTATCCGAGCCCGCATACTTAAAGTTCTGTCCGGCCTTAGCCGCAAAGGCCCATTCAGCGACAAAGGGTAATCTGAACCCATTCGCACTACGAATTAACTTGCAATTATGATTTGTGCCTTTGTAGGCTGGCTTCAGACCAAGTTTCTTAGAAAGCGCATTACAAAAGACAATCCCGTCTCTCCATGAAACATTCTCAACAGGTAGTTGATCACCCTTAAAGCGACTCGGACTTTCACCGGTCACCGCCCGATATAAAGCTTGTGTTACTTGTGTTTCCATCATCCAGGACTCTTGATCTGGATGTGGAATAT
>CAKZRU010000125.1 GCA_937146725.1 uncultured Myxococcales bacterium | reverse complement strand
CCTCGGTACTTACGTCTTCCTCAGTGCTAGCCTCTTCTTCGGCGCTAGCCTCTTCTTCGGCGCTTGCTTCTTCCTCGGTGCTTACGTCTTCCTCGGCACTTGCTTCTTCCTCGGCACTTGCTTCTTCTTCAGTGCTAGCTTCTTCCTCGGTGCTTACGTCTTCCTCGGCACTTGCTTCTTCCTCGGTGCTAGCCTCTTCTTCAGTGCTAGCTTCTTCTTCAGTGCTAGCTTCTTCCTCGGTGCTAGCCTCTTCTTCAGTTCTAGCCTCTTCTTCAGTGCTAGCTTCTTCCTCCGTGCTAGCCTCTTCGTCAGTAAGGCTTGAAATAATTGAGCGCTGTTTTTCAAGATGCTGACGGTGTACAAAGTCATCGCTTTCCCTGAATAAGGAAATCATTCGACGTCCTTGGGCAGGTGCTCCAAACTCATTCCACTCATTTTCTGCTTCATTAATGAGCTGAGCCTCATACTCTGAACCGGTTTCAATTGCTTCTAAAACCTCATTGATTTCCATTTCAGCCAATGATTGCTGAGCAGGAATGAACTCACCATGAGAGGGCTTTAATAAACTTGTGGCTGGACTCACTTGGGTATGAGTAGCGTTCTCGTTGCTTTGTACTAAGGGCTCGCTTGTTACATCTTCAGCACTTGGTAAAGCTTCAGCACTTGGTAAAGCCTCAAAGTGATCTTCATTCACTTGATCATCAGTATCTGAAGCACTTGATAATTCAGAACTATTTTGTTGAACGGCAGAAACTGGTTCGTCTTCAGCCTCTGAAACCGGTGTAACATTCCACTCAATATCTTCTTCAGACTTGCGACCGAATAACTTTTTGAAGAACTTCATTTTCTGATTCCCTCTCAGAAAGAATAATTAGTATTTTGGTAAGTAAAATAACTTATGTTTTGTATATCTAATAAATACGTAAAGATCAGTTTACAGCATACCACGCCAAGTTCGTCTGGTGTTGGCTGATGAACCTAAACTATCGTTTGCTTGTGAATCTCGCAGAGAAGACTCATGTACCCCTTGGCTCATGGTTTGCTCACTTTCTCTCTCTAGGCTTTCTTCAAGACTGACTCTTTCTAACAAGGAAGGTCGAGTACTGACTGGGTCTTGCTGATTAAAGCTTGCTTGATGCTCAAGCCGAGCTAATTGAACTTTAAGAGTATGAATCTCATCAATGAGTTGATCCTGCTTTGCCTTGAACTTAGCCCAATCTGGTTGAGTTGCATGACGATTTGGTTGAGCAAGACTATAAACATGCACTTCGGTTTCATTGCGTCTATTACTAGACTCGGCAAGTAATCGCTTATGAGCCTGTTTTAATTCTTCAAGCTCAATCGCCAAAGCATCATTCTGAAGCTCTTGGGTTAAGCGTTGGATTTCAGCTTGCGCTTGATTGAGTTTATCTACAGTTTGAGATAATTCTTGTGCATGTTCGCTTTTTGCGTTTTCTAATTTTTCTTGATGGAGTGTGCGTTCTTTTAAGAACTCGCTTTGTTCATTTTGTAGTCGTTCAATTTCAAGTTCTGCAGTTTGCAAAGCCTCATCTGCAGTCTGCCCTGAATGCTCAAGGGCCTGTTTAAGCTGATCGTATTGCTGACTTTGCTGATCCAAATCGCTTTCTAGATTTGCAATTCGCTCGTTAGATTCTTGGACTTGCTGCTGTAGGGTTTGAAGTTGCTGAGTTTGAAAATTAAGTTCATTCAACAAAGCATCCTCAGCTTGTTTTAATCTCACTAATTCCGCTTCTCTTGGGTCATCAGCTGTTTGCATAAATTGCGGAGAAACCTGTTGAGTCGGGCCTCGACTAGCAAAGCCATTGTGCTGGTAGTCTGCTGTAACATCCTTAGGCTTAGCATCTCCAAAAGCCAAGGAGAGACTTTCAGTTCTTGGTAAAGCTGTAATCGCTTGTGCATCCGAGTCTCGAGGTGGAACTGGAGCAGCACTATGTTGGCCTTCTGTGGCCTGTGGGCCATGTGTTGGCGCTTTAGAATGCCAAGACTTCACTTGAGATGGCTCTCGTGATGGTTGTGCCGGCTGCAGACTATCTCGTCGTTGGCCAATCGGTGAGCGCATTTCCATTCGGGGAGGATCGCTGAGCTTTCTATTATCATGCTGATGACTAGGATTAATCGAGCTTCGATCTGAATGATTACGAACGGCAATCACAAAGTCCCCACATTTAAGCACATCTCCAATGCTAATTCTCGCTTTTTGAACTTGCTTTTGATTCACAAAGGTTCCGTTGCTGCTCCCCAAATCTTCAATCCAGAAAACATCACGTTCATAAATAATTTTCGCATGTTGACGAGATACTGAGGGTAGATTCAACTTTATTGTCGAAGCACGATTACGTCCAATAAGCACAGGCTCATCGGGGCGAAGTGGTACTGATTTTTTTTCTCCGTCTGGGAGAGTAAATGACAAGATAGCTTGTGGATACATATTAAGACCTATAATGATCAGTTTGAGAATACGAGCAGATGATACCTCTCATGCTCTGATCTGACAACTATGTTTATCATCCTATATATTTGAAAGCTAATCTAGCTTCCATCTTCGATGAATCCACATCCATTGTTCCGGATATTGGGTAATGATTTCAGAAATACGATTTGTACAAGTTTGAGTCATGTTAAAGACAGACTCACTTCGCTTAAGTCCTTGATTTAAATAACTTCTTGGATCAATTGGTGCTAAGATAAACAAGCGGTATTTATGTGTATCAATCTCACAAGCTCGGATTAAAAATATAGGTATGATCATCGCATCGCTGCTGAAGGCATAACGAGATAAGTCGGTAGATGTTGCAGCCACACGGCCCAAAAATTCGCAGTGAACGGCTTTTTTTGAAGCGCTATGTTGATCCAAGACATCAGCAATCGCTCCTTTTCTTTTGAGAAGCTTGATAATAAATCTGGCTCTTTCACTTTGATCCGTGCCCTTAACCTGATCAATTCTCGGCAAAAAATGTTTTCGGCTACGATCCCAAAGCCTTTGGAAAATTGGAATTTTCATTTGGCGCGAAAGAACATAGCTTTCTCTATTTAAAACAGTACCTAAATGAATCAGCTCTTCCCATGCACCTATATGTGCGGACATAAAAATTAACGCACGATCTTGGTTGAGCAAAGAGTCTAAGTCTATTGAGCTTTCTAACAGTATACCTTGCTTGCGTAATACACTATTGATATCTGAGTTCAGCTGACTTTCTTTTTGAAATATATTCTGTCTCACACCAAATCCACGCAAGATGCTATGATATACAGTAAGCGCCAAATGATTGAGTGACTCTTGAATCAGCACTTGAGCCTTTGCGCCTTGATAATCTGGCTGTAATGATGAACGCCTAACATTCTCATGAGCAATCATGATTCGCTTTGAAAAAAATAAAGAAAAAACTGAGCGAGCTAACTTGATAAATAATCTAGCTCCATAGCTTTGTAATGTGATTATTGAGTTCGATTTCATTAATTTAAAACATAGAGTGTTTAGATGAGATGATTACAGGTTACGATACTTTAAGTCTATGTTAAAAAGTAGACTAGACTAAAGTATAGGCTAGACTAAACAGTTTACTAAAGAGCGATCAAAGTCACATCTAATGCCCATAGTTTTTGAGGCAGTTCACTATGTTGCTTAATGAACTTGGGAGCATCTTTCATTGTAGTCACCCATGTTTGACCTAAAGAAGAATTCATCGCTTTAATCACTTTATTGGGGATTGCTTTGTGATCTCTCACTTGATGCCATTGGTCAATGCTATAGCCCATATTTAGTAGCAGAAGCCTAAAACGCTCTGCCTTAGCAATCCCACACACCACTGAAATAGATTCTGCTTCTTTGATTGGTAAATGTTTTTCTATATTTCGTGTATGCAAGCAAATAAATGCTTGAGGCTGTACTTTAGTCTTTATATGCAGGGTCTGGTTGGAAGAAAATGGCTTACTACTATCTTCAGTTCCCCAAAAAATATAGTTTTTAGATCTTGCCCATAAAAGCTTTGGCCGAGTTAAGTGTCCAAAAGGCAATAAGCGTAATTTTTCATAAGAAGAAAGCACTGTAATGCCAATATGTCTTGGTAAGTCTCTTGTATATAAGCCACCATCACTAATAATAATCTCAGCCCCTAATCCTTTGGCATGATTCCATTTTTCATTCCAAGTTCCACCTACTAAAACCTGTACCTTTGGTTGGTCTATCACCTGTTGGTCTGTCGCTTTAGAATGAGTATTCCGAAACAGGTATGCTAGCATGGAAGCTTCATCGCCATAGTGATTGAAGTTATCCTTGTGAATCATCTTAACTAGGTTGAGTTTACTTTTTCTATGACCACTCAAGCTTAAATAAGCATGTCCAAGGATAAAGATACTTTGGCAACCATGCTTAAGAAGGCGCTCCACTAAATATCGAACCACCTGCGTTTTACCAGAGCCCCCTAAAGCAACACCGCCAACAACAATGGTAAAGGGCGATATGAACTCATGCTGCTGATGCCTTTGCTCATCTAGTTGCTGAGATTTTGAGCTTTGTAATAAACAGTTTAGTAAGGGACTTGTTTGATCTGCAGATAATTCATGGATTAGCTGGCTAGCATCAACATATGGCGCATAGTGCTTTACCTTTGGTACATAACGCCACAAAGAAGATATCCATTGATTCTAGAGATTGAAAACTACAGCATAAAACTTAGTAAAAGTCAGCTAAGTTGAGGCTACGGTGACGCTGGCGAAGTTTATTAAGAGCTTGCGCCTCAATCTGACGAATACGTTCACGAGTGAGATCAAAAACGCGGCCCACTTCTTCGAGAGTATGATCTGAATCACAATCGATCCCAAAGCGAAGTTTAATGATACGGGCTTCTTTTTCATTAAGTGTATCAAGTACTTTATGAAGTTCCTCACGCATAAGTGCTTTTTCGGTTTCTTCCAAAGGTGATGCTGCTTTTTCATCGGCGATAAAGTCACCATAAGTGCTATCTTCATCGCCAATAGGTGTTTCAAGCGAGACCGGAGTTTTTGAAATCTTAAGAGCGCTTACAACTTGGTCAGCTCTCATGTCACCCAGATGTTCAGCAATTTCCTCAGGTGATGGTTGACGTTCAAGGCTTTGTTCAAGTTCTCGTTTGGCTCTTGATATACGATTGATCGTTTCAATCAAATGGACCGGAACTCTAATCGTTCGGCCTTGATCAGCAATCGCTCGAGTAATCGCTTGCCTGATCCACCAAGTCGCATAGGTAGAAAACTTATTGCCACGATCATATTCGAACTTATCAACAGCACGCATCAAGCCGATGTTTCCTTCTTGAATCAAATCTAAAAATTGCATCCCTTGATGCCCTTTATAGCGTTTGGCCATATTAACAACCAAGCGTAGATTTGCTTGAACCATTTCTTCTTTGGCTTTTTCAAGATTTTTTAACTGCTTATCGATGTAGTTCATGGCTTTTTCAAACTCATCAAAGGGCCCCCCAATCGCTGTAGTTAATTGATCTAAGAGACAGTGGCATTTTTTAGCTGTTGCTTGAGCAATGGACCAATCTTCAGCTTCGATTTTACAGTCTTTTGGTAAGTGCTCAGAGTTAAGTAATGTCTCTAATTCGACATCATACTTTTGACAGAGTTGGTCTAGCTTTGAACTAAGCTCTTTCATCTCAGTTTTATGTCCACGAAGCTTTTGCACGACATCTTCAAAAACACCCCAATGAAAACCTAAGCGCTGAATACCATCATGTAATTCCTGGTCATAATCTCTATTTTTACGACGACTAGTCTTGCTCACACGATTCATACTTCTTTGACGAGAGCGAAATACTGTTCTCATTTCTTCAGAAACACTGAGTAAGCGATCTAATGTGCCCTCAAAATGATCGGCATCCTCGTGTACTACACTTCCGTTGATTGTTTGACGAAGAGTTCTTTCACCTTTTTCAATACTTTTAGGGATATCGATAATGAGCTTCATCGCAAGAGGTTGTTTAATCAAAGCACTCAGAGTATTTTGTCTAGAGTCTTCGATCAGCTTACCTAACTCTTGTTCTTTGTCTCTACTCAATAAATCTACTTGGCCAACTTTGGAAATATATAGGCGATAGTTATTGGCATCAGTAGAGCTCTCACTGCTAGTTGCTCGCGCTCGAGCTTTAAGACTTCGTCTAGATTTCCGACTTGAAATACGTCGTGAATCAGTGCCTTCTAACTCATCAGAAAATTCAGATAAGTCGTCAGTCTCACTATTTTCCTGCTGCGCTTGATTGTGATCTTGGAGAAGATCATGCTCATGCTCGCCACTCATGTTTTCATTATATTTGGAAGTTTTCATGATGGACTCCTCTGAAGTTGTTATGTTGTTACTATGAATTGATAGATTATGTATCTTACTTAAACGTCTCATATTTTTTTTGTGACAATGACTTAAGCCCCATGCTCCTTCTGTCTATAAAAACTTATATGAACAAAATTCTCAAAAAGCTGGAAAGCTTTGACTAAACTACTGATTTATCGACATTGTTTGACACGGGCTAAGGTTCATGATAATTAAGACTTGCATACAAAATATTTACATGGTGTTCTTAATCAGATATTATGTTAAGTCGTTTAAATGACATAAATGTGTACATGCAAAAAATATGCCATGCTGAATAAATATCTTCTGCTTAGGGTTAGTGAATAGTTTAAGCTCAGCTTTCATCACGATGGCATAGAGTATAGGTCTTAGTTTTTTTAATCCTTAATCCCAAAGGCATGACACTTATGTCATAGTGGATGGGAACATATATCCATTTTTTGTTATTAACTCACTCCATTTGGGTTAAAAGGCCATCATTGTAAATACTTCTCTAAGTATTTGTATCTTGTTTGGGGTCTTTTTTAGGCAGTAGATTTAAGAGCTCGTCTGGGGTAAGACAACGATATGTTGTAATTTTGACCTTACTAAATGGTAGAGGAATCACAAAGCGATCCCACGAACGTAATTGGATAGCCCACTGACAGCTCACTCTACAAAACCAAAGGGGAGCATCTAGTTTTTGTGCAAGATAAACCGCACCAGGGGATAAATGTCCCCATGGACCTCTTGGACCATCTACTGCGATTAATATAACACCTTGATGGTGATGAAACCAACGTATTAGGCCTCTCAATACCTTGGCTCCTCCTCGACTGCTTGAACCACGAACCGAATGTATTAAGAAACTTGACATCACTATGGTTTGTAAGTCTCCATCCTTACTTAAACTCACTGCTGTCGCTAATGGAAAAGAGCTTGGCCGATGAGACAAGAGAGGTAATTGTTCACCATGTAAAAATCCCACAATTCCTGCTTCATTAATCGGGTCTCCTATCTTCTCAATTCTTAGACTTTTGAGTAGGCACTTGACCAATAAGCTAATCGCGTAAGCTAAAACCTTGGAAGAAACTCGATGAAACATAAAACCTTTTGGGCAACTAAGTTTAGCAAAGTTTAGTGAGATGGAGCGAGGTGTATAATCTGATCACAATGATCTTGTAGATAAGGTTCATGGCTCACCAAAATGACAATTCTAGTTTGGCTATGCTCTCGAAGAAGCTGTACTAATGTAACGAGTGATTCTGTATCTAAGTGTGCTTCTGGCTCGTCGAGTAAGCAGATTTGGGCTTTAGTATTCATGAACAACATACAAAGCGCACATTTTTGTTTTTCTCCCAAAGACAAGTTTTCAAACCAATCCCATAAAGTCAGGTTTATCGTTTTTTCAGCATGACTTCTGCTTACGTCTAATAGTTTATCGAGAGTCTCCTGTGGGAACTTAAAGCACTCTAAGTACCTAGCGAAAGTTGTCAATTGATCTGTGGACCCTCTAGGGCAACTTGTTAAGTCCATCATTTCTGTAAGAATGATTTGAGCGGGTTGAGAAAACCAAGCGATTTCTAAGTGATCAATCGGAAGCTTTATCCTATCCATAGACTCAAAGACGATAGATCCTTCATACGGTATCAAATGCGTAATTGCCTTCAATAGACTTGTTTTACCGGAGCCATTTGACCCTTTTATACAGTATAGTTTTGAGTGATTCAGTTGCTCATTTAACTTAAGCTGGATGTTATGCTCTCCTCGTTGAATAGAATAGATTGAAAGTGCAACATGAGAGAGTTTTTGAGACTGATCTTTTTTCCACAAATCTATTGGCTGATGTTGATTATTCTGCTGACTGATTTGCTTCTTGCTTAATACTGCTTTAAGGTCTTCTAGGGTATTAGGTAAGCAACGTTGCCATACAATTTGTCCATATGTCCACTGCTGATAAGCTTTGCTCAAGCCTTTAATGGGTTGATAAAGCATGAGAATGCATACAAATAAACTCATCAATTCTTCAGCACTCCACCAAGCATTCTCTAAGCCCCAAGTAAAGCCATATAATGAGAATGCAATGATGAGCGAGACTAAGACTTCGGTCAAGCTTGGGGCCACGCCTTGTAAAGTCGCCAAGCTTAATTGGTCTTGATCAAGCTTGTTTTGATAGAGTTCTAAGTCTTTTTGAAGCTCAATACTTTGACGTTGAGCTTGATAAAACTCCAAATGCTGTTCGGTATATTGTGCCCAGCGATGTAACACTTTTGCGGTTGAGAGTTGACCACTCGCAGCCTTTTTTAAACGTTTATTCAAGCTGATCATAGGTATAATCAGTAGAGGGTAAACACTAAATACAGCTAAGGCAATATAACCGCTAAGAGCAATTGTACTCATGACTAGAACCAGCACAGCAACACTATCTCTAACTAAGCATGCTCCATGTTGATCTAACCAAGATTCAAAGCGTTCAACATCGATGGTTAAACGGTGCTGCAAGTCACCTTGGCCAAACATACTACGCTGATCACTAGATAGCTGAGAGCCCCAAACTAAAAGATTTTGTCTTAGTATTCGTGCCGTATGCCTTACGAGATGAGCTCTACTGAGTCTTTCAATAAAAAAACTAATTGCCTTCAACAAAGAGCAGATTGCAATTAAAAAGGGCAGGTAATTCTTTATGACTGAGATCGGAGGGGGCTCTCCAAAAAAGTGACTTAAAATAGGGGACCACTTTAAGACTTCACCACCAAAAACGACTCTAAGCAAGGGGCCAACTAAAAAGGCTAAACATGCCGAACTTAGTGCTAATACTAAGCTTGCCACGACCCATATCAACATGTGCTGTTTCTTATATCCAAGTATAGGGAGTAAAGCCTGCATAAAACGGTTAAAAGTTAAGATATGAAGACTTAGAATTGACCCATGATCGCAAAACCTTGGAGCTTCTCATTTATGATCGGCAGATAGTTTAGCTTTAATGTTTGCTGTTTTAGAGATTCTTGGTTAAACGCATTCTTTTGCTTAGGATTAGATTCAAGATGCGCCCTTGATTTAGACTTAATATGAGATCGGTAAACACCTGTATTCATTGAAGTCTGTGAGCTTGGTTGAGTAAAAAGTAGATATAGCCCTCCGGCAGTCACCGCAAGACCCAAGGCCATACTCACATCAGCGACAAGAGCTTGTGACTCCGCCTCTGATTTAGCATTGCTATAGACAGCGTTTTTAGTTGCATTTCTTGCTGACTCAGCACTATCTAAAGCGCTTAGACCAAAATAAGCACTAGTGCTGACCAAAGCGATCCCACCTCCCAAGACCGACCAAGATAACCAATCAATTTGTGTTTCGCTACCTTTGGGAATTGGTTCGGTTTTTAGCTGTAAGTCATCTGTGCCTTTGTTACCTTTGGGAGCGGGCTCAAAACGACTCACACCAAGTTGACGCATTCGATGAATCACCTGTGTTTCATCAATGGGCTTGGTGCTTAAATACTGTTTGTAATATTTCACAGCCTTTTCATTTTGCTTCAGCTCTTCATAAGCACGCGCAATATTAAATAATAGATCTCGATAAGGCACTAACTTGTGTGCTGTTTTAAAGCGCTTGGCAGCCTCCTTATATTTTTTTGCACGGTAAGCGCTCAATCCCTTGAAAAATGCAGTTTCAGCTTTATCAAGGGTCTCTTGATTGATAGAAACGTCACCTCGCTTATCATCAAATACATCTTCCTCACTATTAGTCTGTGCATAAGCATCTGTGATTAAGAGATTTGATAATAATGAGACAGAGCCACCAAGATGTAAAATGAGTATGAGTTTGAAGACCGTAAGCCCTCTTAAACGTAAAGTTGTGATGAGCTCTAAGTGATTAAACATATGACTTACTCCACTTTAAAGAAGGTAGGCATCCACCTACTTTGGGTAGCTCGCATCTCTTGTGGCTCTTCTTTGAACTCAAAGACTGATTCCCAAAACTGGGCTAAAGCAGGAAAATAGCTATGCCTTTGTTCTTGAGAGATTTGAAAGCTAAGCTTTTCTCCTAACATTTCATCCTTGAATGAAAGTAAGGTCAGCTGAACTTGATCCGGAACTGATGTCTTGGCCAAATAACCAACCAAAATGGTGTTGACTTTGAAGCGGTAAGTTCGCTCATAGAAAAAGTCTGATAAGTAGGTATCACTAAAGGCCTGCTCTCCGGTCACTTGAAGATTTGCAAGAGGCAAAAAATCCTTAGCTCTATTTTTAGCTCGCTTGAGTTTGGCTTTCATTACCTTAGATTTACCATTCTCCAAAGTCACTAGCTTGCCCCAACGTGCATAACCTAACTTACGAACTTCAACCAAGTGAACTCCGGCAGGCATAAAGGGAGAAATATAGGGATTTGCCTGATCGACTAAACCAACGGGCTCGTTGTTAATGTACACATGAGCCCCATCAACTTTAGAGGTCACTTTTAGTTCTGCCGTCCCAGAAATTGGGCTTTCCTCACACAGCTCAGCCAAAACATCAAATTGCTCAATGGGTCCAACGCTACCAGTGATATTTCGGGCCAAAGAAATATAGTTACAGTAAAGGTCACGCATAGCCTTGGTATCTTTGAGCTCTCGATGAACGAGATAATTCAAATAATAAATGCTTTGCAAAAGTTCCTCGTTACCATTGTAGATAAAGGGAATAGACTTCATGTAAAATAATTTGGCTCGCTTGAGCTGATCGCTTGCCTCATCAAAGTCATTTTTTTCAAAAGCGCGTTGAGCTTCGTTAAAGTGTCGCTGAGTTTTTCTTAGATTAGCCTTGCTTAACTGACCCACATCAAAAAAAGGTTCGATAGGATAAAGGCGGCCTTTAAGCTTACCCGATGATTCGGCAGACACAACCATGTTGCGTAAGTCTTTCTCAATTGAAACTCTCAGACGCTCATCTATACCTTCTTGAGCAAAGATCATAACCGCAATACGATCTTTTTTTTGTTCAGTCTGCGCATGGGCAACATTAAGCTTAACAACTGACTGACCTAAAAGACACTGACTTAAAAGAGTAAGCGTAACAGCAGTTAAGAATAACTTTTTAAAGTTCATTTGAGCTCGCTCATCTTAAAACTAATCACAAAGATTTTTTGCCAGGTCTTTTTAACTGCGCCTTTTAGCCCTGCTGAACGATAAGCTAATTGGACTTGGTCCCCATTATGGTAAGCATTCAAATCAGAGTTAATTTGAGTCTCTGAGGTAATCATGCCCTTCTTTTTACCATGGATATCAGCCCACATAATCGGGTTGGAGAGTTTATAATCTTTTTGTACAAAGAAAATAACCGAACTATCTCCTGACCAAGCTGGACCTTTGTGGTCATCAACAATTACATCTTTTGCTAAACGCTTAGCTCCGGTTCCATCGGCTTTAATGACCCACAGATCAAAGATCTTATCACTGCCACTATTTTCATTGGAGTAGAAAGCAACATATTCACCATTAGGTGACCAATGAGGACGAATCTCATCTGCTTTCCAATTTGTAAGTTCCCGAGTTGAAGTCTTTGGCGATTTAGGATCATCAACAATCATAATATCTTGGCCACGACTTTTTTGAGAGCGAATAAATAAAAGCTTAGGCTCTTTTGGGTGCCATTGAGGAAGATATTCTGTTGCAGTTGGAGTGTTTGTGAGTGGTTTTGGTACCATATCTCCGGTATAGTCAATGATCATAATATCGCCGGATTCTCTTTGCTGAGAGGTATAGGCTAAATAATTAGAATCTGGAGAAAATACGGGTTGTCCATCGTTACCAGTATTTGCTTCAGTGATCCAGCTACCATCCGCATAAATATCAAAGTTTTTACGATTCATTCCTTGACTACTAAAAACATATGGAGGGTTAAGCATTTCCATGTCAGGCGTCCAAGAAAACTCGATCACTGGAGGTGTTTTTCCACCATTCAGACGACTTGCCTTTTGGCCCAATGGTAAAACTTGCTCTTCACGAGTAACCGTGAAGCGTTGATTGAGATCCATGACCCAAACTTCACGCGCTTCAACCTTAGGATTATAAACGTCAATCGCTAGCTTAGCGCCATCCGGCGACCATTGTGGAGCTTGACAGTGAGCACTTGGCCTAGAGGCCACTTGTACCGGTACTCCAACTTTAGCTTCAGCATTTAAGCTAAAAAGCATAGCACCTACTGATACTAAAAGTGTAGAACCCTGTCTTAATTTATGAGCATAAGAGCTTAACATATGTTGCCTCCATAGTTATTTAGATAACTGAACTGTATGATTATATTTGAAGATCTTTGATGAGGGAAATGATTTAGAACCCTATACTTTAAAGTTTTTAAGTCATTTTATTCTAATAAGTTGATTAATAAGCTTTAACGACCATCGGTAATGTTAATCGTTAGGCGATTACTTGGGGCTTCTTCATCTTGTGATAGAGAATACGCAACTATACCCAAAGCAACCACAGCCGCTGAGCCTAAGCCAATGTACAACCAATGTTGATTAGCATGACTTGAAGATGGTTGCTTCTGAGGCTCTGCCATGGGAACAAGCATCAACTCAACAATCGGTGTAGGCGCATTACGCTTTAATTTAAATGAAGTACCATTTGCTGAATAATGACCATAAGGTAAATAGAGCGAAAGAGGTAAGTCGACACCCTTTTTAAGCGCTTTTTGTGCATATTCAAGAGCGGCTTGTCGCTCTTTGTTAATCAGTTTTCGCTTGCGACTCAGATTCACGATCCCACGTTGAACTTGATCTGCAGGTTCAAAGCGTACCAAACCATAAGTACTCAGCCATTGCTCATACAAGCTAGAAAGTTTTTCCTTCGCTTGGGGCACTTTTGCTAGACTGCGTGCGGTGCGTAAATAACTGAGTGCCATCGTGATTTGATGTAATTTATAAGTGACTTTGGCCAGTGCGATATAGACTCGTTCATCTTGCTGACCACTTTTACTTTGACTCAGTTTTAAAAGCTCTGTTCGCGCCGCTTCATACATTTCATTATTTATGTATAAGCGCACTTGCTCAAGCTGTTGCTCATAACTGCGAACCGGACTAGCCATTCCACTCACTGGAGCAATACAAGCTGAAAGATAAACAAATACAGCAAGCCAAGCCTTTGTAGTATGCCAAGATAAGTTATTTTGACTCTTTTTCAACATCGATACTGTCAGCTTAATAAGTTTCATACAAGCTCTCTTTCTTTGCTCAAAGAAAAACAAGCAACTTGTTGAGTAAGCGTAGGTCTTTGGGAATAACAAAGGTCTTTAAGTTCCGGAGTATTGGCAAGTAAGGGACAAAGACTACAATAGTGACAACCGATACTATGCCCTCTCACATCTTCAATCGATGCATTTTTATATTGAGTGTGCTCAATATCCGTTTTTTTCCCAAGATTTGAAGCCTCCAAAAGCTTTTGTGTATAAGGATGATGCTTGATCATACCCAAGTCTTGAATTGAGATTTCTTCAATGATTCTTCCTCTTAACATCACTAGCACCCGATCAGCGATTCGCCGAACTAAACCTAAGTCATGAGAAATTAAAAGATAGGTGAGAGACTCCCCTTTGAGGGTCTTTAAAAGCTCTATGGTTTGTAATTTAATCGCTGCATCCAAACCACTTGTGGGTTCATCTGCAACAACCAACTTTGGTGAGGTGGCTAATATTCTAGCTAAGCCTACTCGCCGCTGTTCACCACCCGACAGACTCGCTAAATAACGATCGTGATGATTGGATAAGCCAACTTGATCTAAAAGGGTATTCATCATGCTTTGGCGTTCGGCTGCACTTTGTTCTGGATGATGTAAGACTAAGGATTCATCCATCATCTCCGCCACACTTAAGCGAGGGTGAAGATTGGCTTGTTGATTTTGAAAAATCATCTGGAATTGTCGACGTGCTTGGCGGAGTTCAGAGCCCTTCAGAGCCAATAAATCTTGATCCAAAAACTGAACTTGGCCTTGGTCGAGGGAAATCAGACGTAGCAAAGCACGCCCTAACGTTGTTTTACCACTGCCAGACTCACCAATGAGGGCCACAACTTCACCGGTATACAGATCAAGGTCAACCTGATCGATTGCAACCGTTTGCTTACCACCAGGGCTTTTAAAAACCTTATGTAGATTTCTAGCTGATAAAAGGGGCTTATTCATCATGTGCTCCGATCATCCCTGCGGCATCTAATAGAACTTGGGTATATTCATGCCGTTCTAAAGCATGCTCCTTAAGATCATTAGCACTCACTTGTTCCAAAACTTTTCCATGACGCATCACAATCACTCGGTCAGCTAAATAAAGCATTTCACGTATATCATGGGTAATGTACAGCATAGCGCATTGCTCTGCTTTGATGAGATCTTGCAATAGATGGACGATTTGAGCTCGAACCGTGGCATCAAGACCGGTTGTTGGCTCATCTGCAACTAAAATAGAAGGTTTACAGGCCAAGGCAACTGCAATCATAGCACGTTGACACATACCACCAGACAACTCATGCGGATAGCTGTGATATACTCGTGCCGGATCAACCATTTGTACCTTGGCCAACCATTCTAAAGCTTCTTCTGTTTGAGCCTGATCATTGAGTCTTTCAAGAGCGTCTTTATGCGATTCTCTAGCTTGTATGGATTCTTTAACCTGCTGCCCTACTGTCATTAAAGGGTCAAGAGATCGTCGGGGATTTTGAAAAATTGAGGTAATCGCTCGTCCCCAAAGTTTTTTCATTTGTGCATAGCGATGCTTACGCCAAGCCCGTTCATTTTTTTCGGGCTGACCACGACGCTCACTAATAAATGAAGGCAGGTCCTTGAGTAGTTCGTAAGTGACACCTTGATCGTTAAGATTAATTTGCCCACCCATTACTCCGGGATAGCCACCAATCAATCCCAAAATAGCTTGAGTGCTCATGGTTTTACCACTACCGGACTCTCCTAGTATGCCCAAGACCTCACCTGGTGATACTGAAAAGCTGACGCCATCAACGACTCGTACTCGTCCTTTAGGCGTATCAAACTCAATCACTAGGTCTTGTACATCAACTAAAGTTTGCTCACTCATCGTTTGACCTCTTCTTCACGGCGAGCAATGCCATCACCAAAAGCCAACAAAGCCGCAATGGTGATAATGATGGCCAAAGCCGGTAATGCCCAAGGCCACGCAACTGCTGAAATACGGGATTGAGCCACCATATTACCCCAAGATGGATACGGTTCTTGAACGCCATAATCTCCAAGATATGAAAGAGCGGTTTCGATAAATAGAACATAGGAGAATACAAAGATCATCTGCCGGGTCAGCAAAGCACGACATTGTAGCCATAGAATATGATAGCTAATGATCTTTAGAGGATGAAAGCCATGAGCAACATGCGCTAAAATGTAATCTTCTGCCCCCAAAGCCTCTACTTTACGTCGAATAATCGTCGCAATTGATGGGATAAAAAGCACACTTGAAATGATCGAGATCAACAAGATACTCGGCGGAAAGATTGTACAGATAAGAACCAAAAAAACCATACGTGGCAGAGTGTCAATTAACTCTAATACTGCGGATAAACTCCGGCCAATCCAACCACCAAAGTAACCGCAAAGCGCACCTAAAACCCCACCAACAAATGCCGCAAACAAGCCCGCAATCAGTCCGGGAAAGAAAAAGGCCTCAATCCCTTTAAAGAGTCTCAAGGCTACCGATCGGCCTTGCCCATCAGTTCCCATCCAATATTCCCATGAAGGCGCTAAGTCACGTCGACTGAGTTCCACATCTAAAACAGGATCATAGGAAATAAATGGATTAATCACGCCAAAGCATAGAACAAGCACAACAATAATACTGCTGAGTTTAAAAGAAAGTGGCTGTTCCTTCCACGCAGAGTGCCAAGTCGAGTACCAAGTCGAGTACCAAGTCGATTGCCTAGTCGATTGCCCAGTCGATTGCCCAGTCATCTTAATCTCCTTTAGCCACTTCTCTTGGATCAACCAATGCTTTAACCAAGTCCAAAATGAGGTTCATAACAATGACTGCAAAGATGAAGAACAAGCTAACGCCAACCACAACAGGCACATCTCTGTTTTTAGCTGCTTGCAATAAAAGATAACCTGAACCATCGAGCGTAAAGATATACTCAACAATCACCACTGCGCTTAAAACAAGTGGTAGACGAGCGGTAAACACTGAAAGAGTGGGTACGATTAGATTCTTAATTAGATGCTTCCGAACGGCAGCTCCCTTTGCTCGAACTGCACTAATAAACAGAGATTCGTTTAAGCTCATCAACTCGGCTCGTAAGGCATTGAATAGGTCGGTAAACAAACCATCTCCCAAGCTGATTGAAAGCGCTGCAAAGCAAAAAGGCGCAATGGAATCAGTAATCTTTTGATAGGTCGGAATCGGATACCAAGAAGGAGGAATCTGACCACCGCCGGCAAGCTGAAACTGAATCAGCTCATTAATGACTTTAGCTAGGCAAATCGCCACCACAAATGAAGGGGCAGCATTAAGAAGCTGAATTGGGCCGAGCAAAAACGCCTGTCTTGGACGAGGTGGACCCAATAAAATGGCCAAACCATATGCAACAGCAATACTACATAGCAAAGAGACCACGGCAATGCTCAAGGTCACTAGAAAAGCGGGGCCCGCTAGGGAAAGTACCGGCTCACCCGGCATAAAAGTAATCGATATACCTAAATCACCACTTAAAGCACGCCAAGCCCAACGTCCATATCCTTCGATGATGTTTAGATCAAGGCCAAACTCTGCTCTAAGATCAGCTTTCATTTCAGGAGTGCCATTGAGCCCTAAGATCAAATCAACCATGTCACCTGGTGCTGAACGCAGGGTTGCATAGATGATAAAACTAGCACCACAGAGCAAGGATAGACCACGCAGTAACTTGCTGCCTAACCATAGGCTCCAACGAATGGTAGCTTCATTCAACATAGCGCTCTTTTGTTGAGGATGATCTAAACCGATTTGACTCACTTCAAAGACCAGTCCTTAAAGAAAGAATAGTAATAGTAAGGCTGGATAAAGATGTCTTTGAGTTGGCGACTTAAACCTGAGTAAATATCAAGTGACCATAAGAAGACATAAGGCAGATCTTCGTTGAGCATTTGATGCAAGTTCATCATAATTTCTTTGTGGGCTTTGTAGTCACTTTCACGACGAGATTCATCAAGTTTAGCATCGATTGCCTTGTTGGAATAACTTATGTAGTTAGAGGGAGCTCCAGTTCTAAACAAGGGGAAAATATCTTCGATTTCATTGAAAGACCAAACATTCATTGTCAGATCAAACTGCTTACGGTTAAAGACCTTCTCTTGGTATAGAGCCGCATCAACAAAGGTTGTTTTTACATCAACACCGATTTGCTTGAGTTGGGCTTGAATCGATAAAGCAAGCTGCTGACTATTTGGTAAATCCTTATTGAGTACGAAATCAAGGGTAAGTTTGGTGCGTCCCTTGGTTCTTACACCACGCTTCATCCTATAGCCCGCTTGATCTAATAAGCTCTTAGCTTCATCTAAATCTTGCTCACGAGCCTCGACATCAAAGTTATAATAGGGGCTTGATTCGGTAAAGGGTCCACTTAGAATATCACCTTGGCCAAGGTGAGCGCCAAGTAGCTCTTCACGGTCCATAGCCATTGCAATCGCCTGTCGAACCTTTACATCACTTAAACCCTTGTTTTTATGATTAAAGGCCAAATACCACCAAGATACAGTGTGATAAGGCTCTAAAACAACAGTGTCACTATTTTCAAAGATACTTAGATTCTTTGGTGGAATAAATATGACTGCTTGTACACCGGATCCCTGTCCCGAATATTTAAGCAAGTTAATTTGCTCGCTTGAGTCCGGAGTGTGAATCATTTCCACCCCACGAATACTTGCTCGTCCCCAATAACCATCAAACTTAACTAATTTGGTCACACGTAAAGCGGCTTCTTCAACCTTATATGGACCAGTACCAATCGGTCGGCGATTAAATTTATCTAAGCGTTTGATCGCTGTGCTTTTGAAGGCATGGGCAGGAATAATTTTGAAATTAAATAGTTCTTCAGGCTTTTTCTTGGGCTGAATGAACCTAAATTGAACTTGGTAGTCACCAATGGCTTGTACACTTTTAATAAAGCGGTACTTAGACTTGCTATTGAATAAGGTTTTTCTGTCTTGGGCAGCTTTAACAGTAAAAACGACATCACGTGCGGTAAATGGACGTCCGTCATGCCACTTAACCCCCTGTCTGAGCTTAAATGTAATCCCTAAGCCGTCTGGAGTTGGTGTCCATGAGTAAGCGAGCACACCTTCGATATCACCTCGTTTATTCTTGGTCACTAGTGGCTCAAAAATAAACTCAGTAATGCGAACCGCACTCATATTTTCAACAAAGAATGGCATCAATGAAGACTGTTTTGAGGACTCGGGATATCTAAATACCTGAGCATTCCCTAATTGTGGTGTGCAAAGAACTAAAGCGATCATTCCAAGCAGGAGAAGTGAGCCTTGTTTATAAAGGCTAAGAACCATATTTTTTTGAGTCATGGGAGGCTCCTTGCGAGATTTGTATAAAGTCTAAAGTTTAAGAGATGATTGGATGAAGAAATTAGAAGCATTTTAATTTACAGATTACTTACTGACCTACATTAGCTCGGCTTCCATTATTCTCAAAAGATTTACCACTGAGAATGTCACTTGTCATTACAAGAACAAAAGATAAAGCCGGAATCTTTTCTTTTAAGCGTTGAAAATATTTGGCACTGACTCGATGACGTCCCATTTTGAGTTGGTTATATGCACTGAGTAGCAAGCGCGGCAATCGGTTTCGACCTTGTAAGCGTGAACCCGCTTTGGCTTCTTCAGCAGCATTTAGTACCTTGAGCGCTTGGACTCTTTGATCACGTTGTACTAGTAAGTCAGCGTATTGATAATGTAGCTCATCAAGCCATCGGTCACCTAAACCAAGTGAAGCTACATATGAAAGTTGAGGGCCTTTGGCTTCCTCGAGCGCCTTTGAGAATGCCTGTCCTAATGCTCGTCTTCTTTGTGGAAAAAGTTGTGGCAGAGTTTGGGTTGATTCTTGAGCATAAGCCAACCATAAAAGCTTAGAAGTACTTGGTTCTGACTCTGCGCTTAACTTGGTGCTTGATTTGGAG
Source organism: uncultured Myxococcales bacterium (assembly GCA_937146725.1). Lineage (GTDB taxonomy): Bacteria > Myxococcota_A > Bradymonadia > UBA7976 > VGTA01 > CAKZRU01. The sequence goes on along the minus strand of CAKZRU010000125.1, from coordinate 44,573 downwards.
TTTGGCTTTGATTCTGAGTTTGGCTTTGATTCTGCTTGAGCATCTGATGAGTTTTCAACCGTTTGTTTGCGACTGGCTTCTGAAGGTTTTGAGCCCAAATGACCTTGGGTTTCTAGTTTCTTAATACGTGCCTTAATCTCATCAGCAAAGCCCTCGAATGAACTATGCGTACTCAGTAAAACATGCTCAATATAATTTTGAGGCGCTTTAACAAGTAAATCTTTATGCTCTTTAAGTGCATTTTTATAGTTTGATAAGGCCTGTTTTGAATCACCAAGAATTTCATAAGCACGACCACAATAATATGATCCAAATGTTAAGTGAGAACATGCATTGAGTACTGCCTGGGCATAATGGTTTTGTAACCTTTGAGGAATTCGTGGATCAAAGACTTTTAAATCTGGAATTTTGCCTTGACCAGAAGCAGTGAATATATGTCCATTCGCCTTGAGTTTACTGAGTTTTTTACCGGCTTTATCGAGTTTATTTGCGTCACTCAACTTTAAGAAACTAAGCCAGCGTCGATATTGGCTTTCAATTTTGGCAGTACTGGGGCTAGACCCTTTTTTTAATAAGAAATCAAGCCATTCAGAAAGCTCTGGTGAAGTCTGGGCTTGCTTAAGTAAAGCCTTATAAGCCTTTTGATCTTTCGGATCAGAGCTTTGGCTTAAGTGTAAGATCTCTATGAGCTGATACCACTGTGCATGCAAGTCACTATTGGGGCGACTGCGCTCATAAGTGAGCCAACTTGGGACTAGAAAGCGGTTAATAATACTCAAGTGTTGATAAGAAACTGCCAATTCAAGTTGAGCTCTCACCTTACCAATATTGATTGCAGGATCGACTTGTTCTTGAGCTTTAATTTCTGCATCAAAAGCTTGAATCGCCTCATCATTTTGACCTTGATAAAGCTTTATCCAAGCTTCGCTCTTTTCCCAAAGTTCTAAATCTTTAGCATCTTTACTGAGGGCCACAAAAACAGACTTTTTAAGGGCCTCTACATCACTGACTAAGCTAAGCGCTACTTCTTGATCTGTATTGACCTTTGTATTCTGCTCTGAACTAGAGCTAGAACTAGAGTCATCAACAGGTGCTGCAGTTGTACACGCACTGAGTAAGCCTACTGTTAAACCAACATTAATAATAAGATGACTCAGTGGCCGAATTGAATATATAGCGTTTGTCTTCATTGATTACTCTAGCTTTATCATTAAGGTCGTGAATTAAGTATTCTTTAAAAATAAAGCCTCTTAAAGCCCGCCAGCTTCCGCTTTCATTTTTTCAAGTTTAGCGATTTGTGTACGTGCATCAGCACCGTCTCGTCCACCCCCTCCACTGAGGGTCAGAAGATTCTTCCACTTTTGAATCGCCTTATCTAATAAGCCGCTGTCTGCCTGTAAGGGATTGCGCGCTTTTTGAGAGACATACAGTAATCTGAGATATTCAGCATATGTACGATAAACATTGGCCTTACCATTGCCCTTCATGCGATTCATTTTACTTTCAGCACGACGAAGGTATTTGATTGCAGAGCTATATTGCTTAAAATGGCCATAGGCTTGTGCTAAGGACAATAGTACATTTGGATCATGCTTATAACGACCCTTTTTTACTGCAATGGTCAAAGAGTCTTTTTGACGACGAATATCATTTAAACTGTAATAAAAATAGCCAAGCAAGCGATGAGCGCTGTAATAAGAAATCCCGTGCTTTTTATTGAGCATCTTAAGGAAACTTACATCCTGAGCGGTTAAACGATTACTACTAGCATAGCGCTTTTCAATCTCCTTAAGTTTAGCCTTTACATCTTTTTTGGACATACTATCAACACCACCAGTGCTAGGAGGTGGCGCAGAGCTTGTTGTGTTACGTACCGAGCTACTTGTTGTGCTTGGTCTGGAGTTTGATCTTGAGTTTGATCTTGAGTTTGAACGTGTTTTTTGAGTTTTTAAGGAACTCAAGACGTCACCCGCTGATGAACCATTATTGCTATTATAACTGCTTGTGGTTCGACTTGAGCCACTATTATAGTTGGTCGTTTTCTTAGGCTCATTATAACGTTTTTTAGGCGGTGGAACCGGTGGAGCTGTGCGCTTTGGTTTCTCAAAATCTACAGTATATGAAGAACGACGTGTTTTATAGGAGTTATTACTCACAGTTTCACGTTTAGGTGCGCGTTTTACTTCTCTTTTGGCTCGAGTCGGTGAAGATCTGCGGCTTGAGCTTGCTGAACTACGACTTGCACTTCGGCGTGTTCTCTTTGCTTTGGGTTTTGCCTTAGCTTTGGCTCTAGGTTTAGGTAGGGCAATCGCCGGTTCTTCAAATTCTTCATTTTTTTCTTCAGGTAAAGCTAAAGCAATTTCTTGTTCCTCTTGTTTTTCCTGCGCTTGTGAAGGCATAGCCAAAGCGACTTCCTCACCTTGCAATTCCTCACCTTGTACTTCCGCTTCAACACTTGCTTCCAATGAGCCGATAAACAGATCTGGATTTAACAGAGCGCCTTGCTTTTCAGGAGTAATTAAATAGACCTCTTTACTTGTGGAAAGTACGCCTCGGTAGCCTTTAGCCCCAACTTGAATGATAAACTCTTCACCAGGTGCACCAGAATAGAGTATTGAGCTGCGGCCGCTGTCGTCTAAACTCTCAATATCACGGTTATTAATTAAGACTTGATCATCTTGATTACCTTCAACCATAAACAGGTAATCGCGCTTTGGTGGCTTAAACTGACCGGTATATTCAACTACGATAGGTTGATCATTTTCAGTCACTTGAAAAGAAGTATCTTGGCTTGGGATTAAGGTATATCCTTCTGGTGCTTCTAGTCTAAAGCTAATGGTATCCCCAACTTTAGCAACCGATTCACCTTGAAAGCGTCCATCAGCATCAGTAGCGCCCCAAGCGGCTTCATAACTGCTTAAGTAAATATATACACCACTCACAGGTAGATTATTTGTGTCTAGTGCTGTGATTGAAAAGTTGATCTTTTGAGGCCCGGGTTCGCACGCTTGAAAGACAAATATCGATAAGAGACCCAACAATGAGATAAGGTGCGTTAAGCGCTGTTCTGTGTATTTTTTCATTTTACATTCCATTTTAGTCTTTAGGTTTTATACGATTGGTCAAGACCAAATACGCTTAGAAACCGACCATGCCCCCCCCACCAGTGGGCATTGTTTCACTCTCTTGTGTTTCTTCAGGAGCAACCGAATTAATCATCGCTTTTTCAGCTTGCATCGTACGCCGATCAGCCCAGACTTCACCTTTTTTTGCATTGACTGAGAATTCTAAAGGTAGAAAACCATCTTTACTGACTCGAATTTGATAGACGCCAGGAGTAATCGCTTCCTTTTCTCCTGTACCCGGTACAATTCTACGATCAATGTAGAAATATCCTTCTCGATCAGTACTCACAATATCAGTGGCGGGCAAAGTAATGACTTCGGCTCTTGATACCGGAATACCGGTTGCACTCACCACTTGCCCCGAAATCTTAATTTTTTGTGCTGTACACGCAAAACAAAAACTTGATAACAGAAGTAGACTTAAACTCTTTTTGATAAACATATACATTTCCCTATTCGTTTGATCATTACTCATCAGACATTAGTTCTGAGGTCACTGATAAAAGATACTTAATCGTTTCTTGTCTTTCGTCGATATCGAGCAAGTTTATTGCAGTTTGATTGGCCTTATTAAAATCTTGCGCCTTAAGAGCTGTCATTAGCTCACCTTCAAGTTCTTTAAGTTTTTTACTGACCGCCTTATCCTCAAAAACTTTCTTAAATCCATTATCAATCTGCTCAAAAAATTGATCATCTTCGATTTGATACTCATTGAGCTTACGGAGCGCTGCAGAAAAAGACTTAAGCGCTGATAAATAAACCTCAACTCTTTTTTTTGTCCGTCTTTTTCCTCTTAATTTACGAGCACTTGCTTTTTCAATATCAGCCTTACCTTGGGCAATAAAGTTTTGCACTTCTTGAATAGGATCAGCTTCTTGCGCTGATGCTGATTGCAGAACCACAGTATTATTTTGAATACTTACACTACTAAAAAGACAGGCAAAAGCTAAGGCAGTTACTGCCAGACCTAATTGTTTTCTCATCGTTTTACTCCATCAAATCTGAAGAATATTTTTTGAACTACAACACAGCCCAAGAGTCTTGTCAAACCGACTCTAAGTTCCTACGTTACTCTTTACCTTTTGGGTTCATTGGAATCGAAACTTGACTTTGCATTGTATTGTTAGGAGTGATCTTGATCTCTTTTTCAATACCTGGCCCAATCAACTTTAGAGAGAGTTCCTTGCCATGTTCAGCAATAATAAGGAGTGGCGTTTGACCAATAGGCTGGTCTTTAAGAAGTACTTGTAAGCTTTCACCTGGCGTTGCAATTGATGCCTTAGAAAACTTAACTGCCTTTTTGGGTCGCTTTCGCCGATAACGAGAAACCTTTGAGGCCTTCATCGGTTCAGCCAGGAAATATACGCTGGTCGTACCATTGGAAAGCTTAATCTGCTCATTGTGGATTTTGCGCTTCCACATAAAACGAACCGGTACTTTTTGATCAATGGTGTAAGCTTCTTTGAAGTTATAAATCAACGGAGAACGATCCTGCACGGGCTTATTGTTGATGACCACCTGCATATCATTAGGATAAGTACTGATGCTTAGTCGCTCCGGTGCTTCGCTAGACAGCAAACTCATCACTAAGTCCCAATTCGACTGAGTCCAATAAATACCTACTGCGCCTAAAGTTACAAGGATTAAAGGGATAAGAAGACCAATCACCCTTGAACCAAAGGAGCTGTCTTTCTTTAGCTTTGCTACCGGTCGAGTTTCACGGTTGATTGGGGTATTTTGTGCAGGTGGCGTGTAGACGGCTTGCACTTCATTTTGACCCGGCCAATCATGTGCATCGCCCATAATGGAGGAACTTTGCAACCCCAAGCTTGGCTTTGTTGATTGGGCTGGCGTTAATGACCCACTTAAAACCGGCGGTTTCTCAATCGCCTGTGGCGGTACATTTAAGGTCTGAGCTAAAGGAGGTGGGATTTCAACTTGGGCAGGCGCACTTGGGGTTTGAAACGCTGAATTCTGCTTTTGGACTTTAGGAATAGGCAATACTCTTGATGGATCATCAGTACCACCTAAATTGTCTAAGAAATCAGGAGTTTGCAAATGAACAGGATGACTAATGGAATCGGCTTCTTGCGAAAATAAAGCCATGGTTTGCATCTTGGCGGGTTGATTTGCAGCGTTTCTAGGGTCGGTAGGGCTTCTTGGACCGGCAGTGGGAGCCACTAAGCCTAATTCTGTTTTATATGACTCTTGCACAAGCTGATCTTGGTCAACTTCGAAAACGGTTTGATCATCAACATCTGAAAACTCAATAAAGGTTCTTTCATCCTGATGAGTTTGTCCAAAACCTAAGTCATCATCTATATTTGAACTCTGACTACCAAAAGCTAGATCAGTATGATTTCCAAAGGCCAAGTTATCATAATTTGTAGCAACTTCATTTTCATGGACTTGTTGCTTAGATGATGCCGGTGTGCTTTCAGGAGACAGTTGGGATCGCAGTGATTTAAAACCTTCCGAACTAACTTCGCCCCCCGAAAAGAAACCTATCGTTTGAGCAAAGTTACTTTGTGGTTCTACTTTTTCAGTCGTACCTGTAACTTCTGCTTCAAAGACCTGTAAAGAGCTTTCAGTATTTACTTGAGATTCTTCTAATGGCTCTTCTTGAGACTTTGCTTGAACCGATCCGAAATCAATACTTTTTTCTATATCTTGTTTACTTTCAATAGAATCTGTTTCTGAACTTGTCGCTTGATCTTCCACTTGTTGGTTTAGATTTCCATGATGAATGTTAATACTCACAGCATCCGTAGTTTCGGTGCTTAATTCATTTATATTCCCAACAAAGTCCATTTCGGGATTGGGCTCACTCAGCTCTGTTTGAGCATTGATATCAAAGCTTGAGTGCTCATCTTGGTCTAATTCGCTATGCGTTTGATCAAAATGCTCACTCATTTCTTCCAATTCGGCAATAAGTTGTGGAGTAATCACATCGGTCGCTTCTAAAATATCTAAACTTTGAGCCTTTTCTTGCTCTTTAAACGAAGCTTCCGGTGTGATTTGATGAGGCAAATGATTGTCAGCTGTATTGTGAATAAGCGGTGGTAGGCTTTGTAAGGCTTTAAGCATTTGTTCGGCGCTTGGATAGCGATCTTTGATATGTGTAGCCATTCCTTTTTGGAAAAACTCTTGCCATTCTGAGGGCAGATCCAAAGAAAACTCTCGATTATATACACCCGCTTCGATCGTGGGCTCATTTAAAGGAGAAAGCAAATACTCATATAAAATAACAGCGACTGAAAAAAGGTCACTACTTTGAGTTGATAGCTTTCCTAAAAGTTCTTCAGGAGAGGCATAAACCTGTCGATGAATGAGCGCTGGGTCCACATCGGGATTTGGAGAAGACTTTAAAGATAAACCGCGACGCTTGTAGACGGAATACAAACCGCTATGACTTAACTTGATCCCTTCATCACCTAACCAAAGCGCTTTTGGACTTAGAGCATGATGATATGCTCTTTTTTTGTGAAGTAGGTTTAGGGCTTCTAAAAGCTGTTCCCCCAGTGCTCTGACTTCAAGTTCAGAGAGTTTTTGTTGGCTATTCGCCAAGTTTCTGTCAGCGTTAATATCGTAGACAACCAAGAATTCCAAAGGACTTGATAGTGAAGTTCCAAAGCCTTGGGCTTGGGCAAGATTCAGAAGATCTTGACCTTGGGGTTGCTCACATTCTCGATGATCTATCACTTTAGCCAAAGCCGGATGCTCGATTAACTTTACATGACTTAAAGCTTGGGTCAGACGTGCATGGGTGATTGGTCGTTCAGGTAATGATACTAAACCATATAAAAGCAAACCTTGGTTTGTTGTCTTATGCTGACCGCTAAAGAAGATGCCAAAGCTATCTTCACTGATTGCCTGTTTAATGAGAAAATCGTCGATGTTAATGTGGCTTGTATCCATGAATACCTCGTGTTTTATGACTCATTTTAAACCTAAGCATGGTCTTAAAATGTAAAGTCATCTCCCCTGTTCATTTGGTATGTTGGCCTAAGATTACTCTGCTCGCAAGAGAGAGATGTCATTAATCTCACACAACAATTCGTAAAAGCCCAACTTAATGGATGAAAACTTATGTAAAAATAAGCTATAACCTTAAGAATAAATTAAATGAGAGGTTTATGAAATGCATTTATTTCGCTTGTTGAAGTTGCTAATTCCAATCATCTTCATGATCGGTAGTTGGGGGTGTGATGACGAAAACACCAATATAGAGATGGCAGGAACCACTACTGACCTAGACCAAGCCGTCGAGATTGATGAAGGCGGTGACTCAGTCTGCCCAAAGGCTTTCCAATGCAATGATGAAGGGCAAAGAGAACGCTGCGTTGGTGGTGAGTTCATGCCAGACCCTTGTGAAGTGGGTAACCGCTGTTTTGGAGAGGGGGAATGCGTTTCAGACGAGGCATGTACTGCAGGTGAATCAAGATGTGCAAATGATACAACAATCGAAGTGTGCAATGCGGAATCAATGTGGGAAAGTTCTGAATGTGGTGGCGCTTGTACAACGCTGATGATGGATGGGGCGAATCAAGCAAGCTGTGAGGAGCCCCTTTGTGTACCCGGTCAGCGCTTATGCTCTGATCCCGATACTGTTGTAGAATGTAATACAAGTGGAAGTGCATATGTAACCGTGGAACGTTGTCAAGGACAAAGTACCGGACAGCAGTGCGACCGTGGTGCTTGTACCCCTCTATGTGTTTTAAGCGAAAAAGTAAGAACAAATATCGGTTGTGATTATTGGGCTGCCGATCTAGACAATGCTTTTGTACAAGGCCGAGAAGGCTTTTTAGACGCTGCGGCGGCCCCCTTTGCAGTCGTCGTTTCTAATCCACATCCAGAATATACAGGAATCGTGGGTGTATATGACAATGAGCGTTTGGTTGAAGAAGCCATCTTACCTCCCTTTGGTCTGCATATCTTTAACTTGCCTCGCCGAGATGTAGAAGGGACGATTTTAGCGCCATTGGCATATCGGGTTAAATCAAGCATCCCAATTATTGCTTACCAATTTAACCCACTTGAAAATGAAGATGTTTTCTCCAATGACGCTTCATTACTTTTACCAAGCCATGTTTTGGGCAATGATTACATTGTGATGACTCGTGAACAAAGTTTTGATCGTTTAAGAGGCTATCTTACTGTCATCGGAATCAATGACGAGCCTACAAACGTGAGTATTACTGTATCAGCGCCAACTTCATCTGGGCCTATTGGAGAAATCCCAGCTTTGGAGGCTGGTGAAACATACAATGTGACTTTAAATGCCTTTGATGTTCTCAGTTTACAAACCGGATCTCCCGGCGCTGACTTGACCGGCTCTTTAGTCAGCAGTGATAAGCCGGTGGTAGTGTTTGGTGGCTCTGAGGCTGCTAATGTACCCAACACCAATCACTGCATTGATATTGATCCTCGTTCAGGTCAAGGCGTATGTGCTTATGATGGAGAAACCGTTTGTAGTGATAACTACGATTGTAATAATGCTTTCTTTAACGTGTGCTGTGCTGATCACCTTGAGCAACAAATGTTTCCAACCTCAACTTGGGGCAATTATTATATAGCAACCAAAAGCTTTGATCGTGGCTTAGAAAAAGATTATTGGCGTATTTTGGCCTCTCAAGATAACACCAAGATTGAAACGATTCCTGATCTTGTGGATATTCCGACCTTAAATAAGGGTGAATGGTTTGAGTTTGGCTCAAGAGAGCACTTTGAAATCATTAGTGACAAACCCATTTCAGTCGGTCAATTTTTGGCCGGTGAGCATGCTCCCGAACCAAATGTAAGAGGTAATTTAGAACCTGGTGATGCTGGCACCGGCGATCCGGCTTTTATCCTTGCAGTACCCATTACTCAATTTAGATCTGACTTTGTCTTTTTAGCACCGAATAAATATGCCTTTGACTATGTATCCATCATTGCTCCGATCAATGCGAATGTATTTTTTGATGATGTACCAGTCGACCTATGGGAACCTGTGGGAGATAGCTTAATGTGGCAGGTCGCTCGCTTTCCCATTGGTGATGGTGTGCACTTATTGGTTGCTGATGAACCTATCGGTGTTCTTGTTTATGGCTATGACAGCTATGTTTCTTACGGTTATCCCGGTGGTTTGAACCTTAATGTGGTAGATCCCGAAACCGGAGAAGCAATGATGAATGAAGAAAGCATGATCGATGAAATGCTGGGAGGCATGATGGAGGAGAGCAACATGAATGCTACCGATATGGGGATGAGCGATGAAGACTCTCCTTAATCATGATACATATAATTCTACACATACAACTTTGCAGAGGAGTGGAGTAAATATGCGACAACTAAGTTTTTATCTACTCAATACTTTAATCATTGCTTCATTAGTGCTTGGCTGTGATAGCTCTGATGAGGTCAGTCAAGATCAAGCTGATATGATGTCTAGTATGGACATGACTCAAGCTGATCAAAACCCCTCTGAGGTCGATGAAGGCACAAGTGATCTTGATATGCTTATGGACATGGACCTTGAGCAAGATATGCAACCTGAGCTTGATATGCTTGTGGAAGAATTACCTGATCTTTCTCTCAATTCAATCGTACCAAATCGTGGGCCACTGAGTGGTGGCAATGAAATCACCATTGTGGGCACAGGCTTTAGTGAGAATGCAGTTTTTGCCGTTGATCGTATTCGCTGTACTTCGATTGAAATTATCAATACTTCTCGGGCAAAATGCGTTGTTCCCGAAGGCTTTGCCGAAGGAAGTGTAAATATCACCGCTTATGATGAGCATCTTGTCGATGGTATGCTTGTTCCGCAACAAGCAACGCTGGAGTCTGCTTACTTTTACTTTATACCACTCACGGTTGATCAGCTTGTGCCTAGTCGTGGTTCTAGCCAAAGTAATACTCGTGTCACGATTGTGGGCTCAGGGTTTACCGAAGAAACCACTGTGGTGAGCTTTGGCGGGATTAGAGCGAATGAAGTCGAGCTTTTACCTAATGGTACTTTAAGTGCTGTTGCGCCCCCACATGCAGTTGGTTATGTGGATGTGACCGTTCTTAATGAAAATGGCCAAGTTCAACTTGAAGACGCCTTTTATTATTATGAAAGACTTGAGATTTACGGAATTTTACCGGCTGCCAGTACGCTTGATGGTGGGATTGAAGCAGTGATCAGCGGTAAGGGCTTGCGTGCTGATTCTCGCGTGATGTTTGGTGGTCGTGCCGCTCAAATACTCAGTGATGAGTCCGGTCAACTCTTAACAGTCTCTGTGCCTCGAGGAGCAGAGGTGGGTGCGGTTGACCTTAATATTAGCAATGAAAATGGTGAAACAAGCTTATCACAAGGCTTTATCTACTATGATGCCAATCAAAGTGAGTTTGCAGTGATTGGGCTTACTCCACAAAGTGGACCGGTACAAGGTGGAAATACAGTGACTGTGGTTGGGTCTGGCTTTAGTAATGACGCGCAAGTAAGCTTTGGTGCTCGCTCGGCAAGTTGTCAAAGAATCAGCGCGGAAATCTTGAACTGTACCACACCGGCTTCGGCGGCTGGTGAAGTGGAAGTAACTGTTTCTCAAAATGGACAAAGTTTGACCAGTCCAATGGCCTATACATATTATCAAGAGATTGAATTAACGGCTGTTTTCCCCGATCGTGGTTCAATTGCCGGCGGTACTTTGATTGAGCTCATTGGCCGTGGTTTTGAAGAAGGCATGCAGGTTACTCTTGGGGAGCTGATCTTACAAGATTTAGTCATCGTCAGTAATGAGCTTGCCCGTGGAGTTACTCCGAGTGCAAGTGCCGGCACTGTGGATGTAATTGCCGGTAATGCACTCACTCGGGGTATCATTGATGCAGGATTTGAGTATTTTGACCCAAGTTCCCAATTTGGAGGGGTTTGGGGTGATGATATTCTTAACTCAATGAATGTGACTGTTTTAAATGGTGGTTCAGGACTGCCTGAGCCCGAGGTACAAGTCCTTTTAATCAATCAAGAATTACTCACTTTGGAAGGGATCACCGATCAGAGTGGCCAGACCACACTTTCCCATCCCAATTTAAGAGGGCCGGCTAATATTACTGCGGCCAAAGAGGGCTTTGAGGTGACAACTCTTGAAAATGTAGAGGTAGAAAATATCACCATTATTCTCAATCCCCAACCAGAGGGCATGGGGCCTCCTCCTCCGGGCGTGCCACCCGCCACACTTGAGGGTACAGTAAGAGGGCTAGATTTGATTCCAAAACCAAGTACTGAACGCTACATCAACATTGCTTTGGTTGAAACGACCCATACTACGCCTAACAACCAACAAGAACTTCCCCCCTTTGGTCCGGGTGGCATACTGACCGAAGATGGGCCCTTTCAAATCATTTCGCGCTTGGGTGAACTCGCTGTCATTGCAACCGTGGGTCAAATTGAAAGAGTTCGTCTGACTGCCTATGAAAATGGAGAGATTGACTATTGGACGATGAGAGATAGCTTCTCACCGATTTCAATGGGTGTGCGTAGATATGTTTCGGCACGTTCCGGTGAAGTCAGTAGTGATTTACACATCGAAGTCGATCATCCACTAGATTTAGAAACACCAATCGATTTTGATAATCCTCCTTATGAACCGGGTATTGGACCTTCATATTATGCGATTTTACCTCGCTTAAACTTTGGGGCTGAAGGCTTTTTTGAGCTTGATACGCAGGCCTTTGAACTCGATCCTAACTTGACCTTGCGTGACATACCTAGACTAAACAACTGGGGCAGTGATGTTGCTTATTACCTTATTAATTTTGCTTTTACGCCCAGCAGTAATAATACACCAATGTCCATTAATATTCTTGAGATCAATGATTTAACTCAAGGCACTTTAGTCACACCTTTTGCCCCAGCAGCGATTCTGGAGTCACCGGTAGAGGGCGGACAACTTGGTACTGATAGAATCCTACGTTGGCGCTTAAGTGAGGGGTATGATGGACCAATTACAGCGCCATCGGCAACCGTAATCGAAGTGGCCGAGCCAGGTCTTGCTGGTCCTGTGCCTTTATGGCGTTATGTTGTGCCTCCCAATGTGACTTCGGTTGAGTTTCCGGTGCTATCAAGTGCGGCTGGAGAAACTGGTTTAAATGGCGGATTTATGTTGTTGAATGTACTGCCATTTATCGCCGAAGGACGCTTTAACTATGATGATTTTACATATTTGGATATCAATGGTTCACGTTGGGTAAGTTATGGCATCACTTCTAGTGATTTTATTGAGTAGATCATAGATCTATAGGGTAGGTAATAAAGCAAATATGCAAGAATATGATAATTTAAGAGATAAGGTTGATACTCAATTTAATCAACTATTTAGCAAGCATAAAAGCGAGATGAATTGTGCGAGTGGCTGTCATGACTGCTGTGCGCCAGAGTTGAGTGTGACTCGGGTTGAAGCTGATATGATTCGTGCCTTTCTTGAAGGGCATCCTGAACGTGTGGAAAGCATTAAGAAGCTCATCAAAGCAAACCCTCATAAACATACACGATGTGAGTTTTTAAATGCGGAGGGTCTGTGTTCAATTTATGAGGTCAGACCGCTTATTTGCCGCAGTCACGGTGCACCTATTTTGGTCCAAATTGATGCCAAGCGAGAAGGCTTGGATGCCTGTCCTAAGAACTTTGAAAAAGGGATGAGTATGCTTGAGGTAGGCGATTGGATCCACTTGGAGACGCTCAATACTCTTTTAGGACTCATTGATTGGCGTTATGCCCTTGATCAAGGCCGCGAAAAGCCTGATCCAGAACAAGATCGTATCTCGTTAACTCTTGAGGCTTTGCTTACCAAGTAACATCTTTTATGGTGTGTTGAGCTTAGATAAGAAGATCAATAAGTCTAAGTCTTATTAAAGTATTAACTGCTTAACTTAGCTCACTTCCACTTTTTATCTAAATGCTAAGCCTGTGAATAAGGCAAGCAGGGTCTTAGCCCAATACCATAGGCTTGATCAACCGCTTGTCCGGGTCGGTTGGCAATTCGACAGGTGGAAGGATAATCATACCAAGCGCCCCCTTTGATTACGCGTGGAGTCAGCTGTGGATTATAAGCAACCGGTCGCGTTTGGGCATTTTCTATCCTTTGGCGATAAGCGTCTTTGCGCCATTCATCATGGCACCATTCCCACACATTTCCGCATAGATCATAAAGACCCCAACGATTCGCTAACTTAATGCCAACTGGATGGCTTCGTCCTTGAGCATTTTGAGCAAACCAGCCTACCTCATTAAGGTCTTCACCCATAGCAAAGCTGTGTCTTTGGCCGCTTAAACCGCTTCTTGCTGCATATTCCCACTCGGCTTCACTGGGTAATCTAAAACCATTGGCCTGATAACGCCAATGGATTTTGAGTCGATGCTTAGCAAGACTAGGGTCTCCGTCTATTTCATATGCTTCTTCTAAGCCAAAGGCTTGACTTAGGGCATTACAATAGAGAACAGCTTCGATCCAAGTAATGCCTTCAACGGGTAAATCAGAGCCTTTAACCGTACTTGGGTTCCCCTCCATGATGACTTCCCATTGAGCTTGAGTGATGGGGGTTTCCATGAACCAAAAAGCTTGATCGATTTTCATTCTGTGTCGTGGTCGCTCTTCAGCCTTGGCCCCGTCATGATCTGAACCACACCAAGTGCTTCCTGCCGGACAGAACCTTGCTCTGAGCACCATACCATCCAAATCAAACTCTTGATGTGTGCCCTCTGGTGGTAGCGGTTGAGACTTAGTTTTGGTATGCAAGGAAGCTCTTGCAAATGCCCCTTCTTGGCCAATTTGTTCCAAACGCACACTTTCTCTTTCAGCCAAATCTTCTTCATACGCTTCACGAATAGATTTTGCTTCTTCCTCGGCTTGTTTTTGAGCCTGCTCTGCTTGAAGTTTAGCCTGCTCGGCTGCTTTTAAGGCTTCCTCTCGTTCAGCGATTAAACGCTGCGCTTCCGCTCGGACTTGAGTCTCATAGTCTTGTTGCTCTTGTCGTTCTTCTTCCTGCAAACGAATGCGCTCGGCCTCGATTTCTGTTTCAAGTAATGCCAAAGCTTCAGCGCGCTCTTTTTCTTGCTGTTTTAGCTCATCTTGATAGTCATTTAAGATCGTCGATTGCGATTGGATTTCAGCTTCTTTTTCACTAAGCTTTATGGCACGCGTATGCAGGTCTTGGCTTAAATCTTTAAGCTCCTGTTCCCGTCGTTTAATCCCTTCCAAACGAGCATCTAATGATAGTTTTAGTTGATCAAGACGTTTATCTTCATCCTGTAAACTCACATTTCTGATAGTGAGTTCTTTTTCTTGGGCCTTGATCGCATCTTCCCGCCAATTAAGTTCTTCTTCGCGCTCTTTGAGCTTTCTTTGCTGCTCTTTTAACTGTCGCTCTCGTGATTCTAGTGCTTCTAAGTCAAAGTCAGGATGCGCGGCTGGAATCAGACTTGGTTCTGCTGAACGTTCAACTTGATAGCGTTTAGAACGTTCGACCGCTTCTACAATTTCGCTAAACTCACCCCAAGGCACAAAACTGTGCTCGTTGCTGAGATGATTTTCCTTGGCAATCAAGTGCCAACCAAGCTCATTTGTTCTAATGCAGGCTACAATTTCATGTAGAGCAAGACGCTCTTCTTGACCATGATTGGCTTGATAACGGTATTCACGTGTAGATAGCTTTAGGTCCTTTAAAAAGTCATTTGCAGTGCTTCGTTCGTTAGGATGCGGATGCAAAGCGGCTGCCAAAGCGGCTTGGATATTTGCTGGAGCTTCGTGCCATGTTTGAGCTTGGGGGACTACAGCCTCCAAAAGGCAAGCAGCCAAGGCATAGACATCGGTAGCATCTGTAATCAGTGCATTCTGCATCCATTCTGGAGCTAAATATTTAGGCCTTTGACCAAAGAGTTGATAGGCACTTTGCTGACCTCTTTGGACCTCTTCTCCACCGATTTCATCGACCCATTGAAAACTTATCAGCTTTGGCCCAGTTGAAGATAAGATGATATGAGAGGGTTGGATTTTTCTGTGAATTAAGCCCTGTTGATGACTGACGATTAGAGCTTCAACTAAGGGTAGAAATATCTCCAATGCTTCCACAAGAGATAGTGTTGATCGGCGGAGATATTGAGCAAGACTTTGGCCTTCTACCCATTCGGTGGCAGCAAACCAAGCTTTATGTGCTTCCGACTCTCCCCATCCCCACACCTTGGGTATGCAAGGATGATCAAGTTCTTGCAAGGCGCGTACTTGAATTTCAGCGTCAAATTGCCACATCATCGGATTATTATTGAGTAAGTGAGGCCAAACCACTTTAAGACTTGCTTTTTGCTCAAGCTCGCCATTTTGGTCCACCTGATGAGCAAGCCAAGTTTCCGCACCACTCACCCGATTAAGCAATTGCTGTAAAGACCAGCCGGTAAAAGCATTAGATGATGACTCTAACTGGGTACTTTGCTTATGCTGACTTTGGTTTTCCCATAGGATCATACCTCGCTTTAAAGTGGTATTCTCCTCTGTATGATGAGCTTGATCTTGATACGTTTCAGGTGCGAATTCACTGGGTTCCAAAGTGTTTCGTGGAGTGCTAACCGCACTTGCTGTCTCAGCATAGAGATTCTGAAAAAAAGATTCTGCTGTATTTGTTTGGGAGCTAGTTGAAAGGCTTGATAGTCCTTGTTGAGTTGAATCTGACTCGTCATTGTCTTTAGGTTGATTTATATCTTCCGGTGGTAACAAGAGCTCTTGATTCACCGACTCAAGAATGTCCAAAGCTTCAGGATCTAAGTTCCACTCATCCAAGGGAATACCGGTCGGTTCAACCGGGTCAAGCTCGATTGGTGGAATACTGAGTTCCATAGGTGGTAAGCTGACCTCTTCGACTCTATCTTGATTGCTGGTCGCAAAGTCAATTGTAGCAATCGCAGATACTTCTTGAGTGGCCTTTGCTTCTTCGCGCTCTTTACTATGCTTTATAACTTCAAGCGCTCTTTTTGCAGCCCTCTGTTTGCGAAGTTTTTTGACCTTTTCATTTTCAGGAAACGGGCCTAAACTTCGTGGCGCTTTTACACTTGATCCTTGCTGACGAGACTTTGACTCGGTGAGACTTACGCCAACCTGTCTTTTACGCAGCTTTGGCCTAATCACTTCTCGCTGGCCTTGGGCAGTGTTCTGAGCGACTTCGTTAGGAAATTCTGTATGTGCAGGCTCAAAAGCAATATTAGCCGTTGATTTTGAGTCCGACTCTCCCAAGTTTTGCTTTTTGGGAGAGTCTTCCTCAATACTGCTTAGGTATTCTCGGGATTGACTCACTCTAAAACACCTCTTCTAATCAACTACCTGGAGCGGGACTTGAACCCGCACGCCAAAGGCGGGAGATTTTAAGTCTCCTGTGTCTACCTATTCCACCATCCAGGCAATGCCCATTTGTTATATTCACTAATTTTAACTTTGTCAAGCAAGATTCTTACAGATATTTAATTGCTATGCGTGCTTGTTGATTCTCAAGCTCTCTAAGGTTAAAAGGATGCCTGTTAAATGAGTATTTTATAGTGAGTCTTTTGCAATGACCGAAAAAAACCCTACCATCCTATTTGCCTGCTTGGCCCTGATTGTTGCAATTGGCTCATGGGCATTAAACCCTATTGAGGCCGGTTCATTAAGTTTTGCAGATCAATTTTCCTTTTGGAACATCCCCAATGGCAAAAATACTCTCAGCTGTATTAGTTTGATCATTTTAGGTATATATGGGCTGACTTGTCGACCTCGTTTTGATCTAGGTCGAGAAGTCTTAGTCAGTTTAGCTCTTGCTTGTGTCAGTAGTGTATTCTTGGGTGCCTTTGCCATTTGGCACCACATAGATCCTTACCTACTTTCTCGCTGGGCAGTGCATCTTGCTTTGGCACTTTGTATTATGAATGCAGGCTTTGCATTGGTCATTATTCAATTGCCTATAAAGAGCCCTTGGTGGTTATTTGTTGTCTGTCAGCTCATCGCTATTTTTAATGCTAGCTTTGAGTATGTTTATGATGACAGAAGGTTCTTATTAATGAGCCAGACCTTATTAGCTCTTTTAGTTTTATTTTCCATCATTAGACTATGGCGTTTGAGCTCAGCTAAACTCCTTTCCTACTCTTTAGCTCTATTTTTACTCGCCTTTGTGAGTAACTTCTTTGATCAAAAAATCTTACAAGGTAGTGCTTACATGATCAGTGGCCATAGTCTGCAACACTTACTATGGTCATTTGCTGGTTTTTTCCTTTTGAGATTTCTGATCATTATTAAACCAAGTGACCTAAATACATATCCAACAGAGATCGAGTAAGTTTCAAATATGCACATCATTAACTTAGATCTTCCACCTCAAGTCGCTTTTGATGAGCAACGATTACGTGATCATCTTGTCGCTCACTTAAATCTAAAAAGTGAATCTGAACTCTTTTTTAAACTCATCAAGCGCTCTCTTGATGCCAGAAGAAAACCACTGGTCTCAAAACTTAGAATTGCCATCTATGAAAGTTTGGCCGAAGAACAGCAAGCTCAATCAAACGGCTTGATGTTAACCCCATTAAGCAATGATAACACAGCGAAAACTTTAGTCATTGTTGGGGCCGGACCCGCAGGCTTATTTGCCGCTTTACGTGCCCTGTCATTGGGGATTAAACCGATTGTACTTGAAAGAGGTGAGGATGTTCGTTCACGACGACGCGCCTTGGCCACCTTAAACCGTCAAGGTATCGTAAATCCCGAATCTAATTATTGTTTTGGGGAAGGTGGCGCGGGCACTTACTCGGATGGAAAGCTTTATACTCGCTCCAAAAAGCGCGGTTCCATTCGAGCCATTCTTGAATTGCTTGTAGAACATGGTGCACCAGAAAATATTCTGTTTGAAGCTCAGCCACATATTGGTACTAATCGTCTACCCAAAGTCATTCAAGCAATTCGCGAGCAGATCAAAAATCTTGGTGGCGAAGTTCATTTTAATGCCAAAGTGGTCGATTTTTTGATTGAGCAACGTAAAAGTGTTCGCTCTCTTAAAGGTGTCATCTTAAATGATGGGCGTGAAATTGAAGCTGACTTGGGCGTTGTTTTAGCCACCGGTCACTCCGCACGGGATATTTTTGTTTTACTTGCCAATCAACAGATTGAAATCGAAGCCAAACCCTTTGCTTTGGGCGTGAGAGTTGAGCATCCTCAAACTTTAATTGATCAAATCCAATATCATGGTCAGCGTCCGGTGGAACTTGGCTCGGCTGCCTACAAGTTGGTTACCCAGGTGAAGGACCGTGGTGTTTTTTCTTTTTGTATGTGTCCCGGAGGAATCATTGCACCTGCTTCAACTGCACCCGGAGAAGTGGTGGTCAATGGCTGGAGTCCATATAAGCGTAATGGACGCTTTGCCAACTCTGGTGTTGTGGTCAGTGTTGACCAAAAAGACTTCCAACCTTTCCAAGAAGGGGCCAATGATCCCTTGGCTGGTATGCGTTTTCAAGCATCGGTAGAAAAAAAGGCCTTTGAGTTTGGTGGTTCACAAGGGGTAACTGCTCCGGCCCAAAGTTTGCTTGATTTTATTCAACGTAAAGATCGCGATGAATTGCCTGATTGCTCATATGTCCCTGGTTTAAAGGCAGCGCCTCTACGCTCGGTTTTACCAAGTTCGGTTGAACAGCGCTTACGACAAGGCTTTAAGGACTTTGGCCAAAGACTCAAAGGCTATCTTAGTCCGCAAGCGATTGTTGTTGGCGTGGAGTCCAGAACTTCATCACCCGTCAGAATTCCGCGCGATAAAGAAAGCCTAGAACATCCCGAATTAAAAGGCCTTTTCCCTTGTGGAGAAGGCGCAGGATATGCCGGAGGGATTATAAGTGCGGCCCTAGACGGTTTCCGTTGTGTGGAAGCTGCCCATATTAAAAGTAATTGTCGCTCCGATGATCAATGGGCAAACATATTAATTGATTATACACAATACAAAGGGGGGATTGGTTCATGAAGATTCATGCCAAAAATATCAAAGAAACCAAGCATAGTCACGAAGACCTGTCCAAACCACTAAAGGCCTTATATCATCTTGTGCGTTTGGCCCTTTGTGTGATTCCTTCGGTTGTTTTTACCTACTTAGTCCGAGGTGGAAGTCTGAGTCAAATACAGCCTTGTCCACCGCCTTCGGCCTTTATGGGACTTGAGCATTTACGGGCTGATTTGTTTACCCAAGGTTTTTTACCTTTGGGTGGATATGCAGATCCTTTGGTTGGTCCTTTTATTTCTCAGATGTTAGCCATCGGACAGCTCATTGAGCAAAGTCTAAGTACAAGTTTTGTTTTTCCGGAACAAAGCCACAGACATTTCTTGCTACTGATCATTATGCTAGGAATCAGCTTAGGTAGCTCACTGTTGTATAAATCAAGGCGCTTAGGTTTTTTGAGCAGTCTTTTGGCAGCTATTTTTGTGGCATCAATTAGTTATTTAGCACACCACGAACTCTGGCTCTTGGCGATTTACACTTGGGTTAGTGTTGGCTTGACTGCTTCTTGGCGACAACCACAATCAGCTTGGCGCGCCTTTCTTTGTGGGATCACTTTATCCTTTGGCGTTGCGGCTTCTCCGCTCATCTTACCCTTAGCGATGTTATATTGGTTATTAACGTTTTGGCCTCGCCCTCGTTTAGCTGATGAGTCTTGGTGGTCATCAATTTCCTTACTACCTGCCCTAAGCGCATTATGCGCCTTTAGTCTGGCCATGATTCCATGGTTTATTCGTGGTCAACTTAGTCATCCGCCATTAACAATGGAGCAATACTTATCACCGGCTTTGTGGACTCAGGTGTTGAGTCAAATCGAATTACTGAAGCCTTTAACAGACTGCTATGATGCTTTTGCTCCCCTAGTTATTTTAAGTGGTCTTACCTTTATGAGTGCACATACGCACCGCATAACATGGAGTCGGCGTGGAATTGGCTTGGGTGGATTGCTTTTGCTTTCTGTGTTGCTAGCTCCATTCTTTTCTTGGGCTTGTGCAGCGCCGATCTTAATTTGGATCAGCATACACCCCTGGTCACCTATTGGTACAATTACGCTTCTACCCTTTAAGCCCATCTTAAAGCGCTCGGTAAGCGTTATGCTTTTTGCCTTGCTTTTAACACCAAGCCTTTTGCACAGCTACGAAAAGTTTAATACCGAAAAAGGTCGTGAATTAAGCCTACAAGAACAAGAATTACTTTCTATGGCGGATTGGTTAAATCAATCCCATTCCCAAAAGAGTTTTTGGGTACTTGGCACTAGTCCAAGATCTTTATATGCGATGACCAATCTTAAAGCCTCAGCGCTTTTACCCCCATTTTTGAGCGAAAACTCTGATCCTTTTGCAAGTAAAGATGTACATTTATCTTTAAAAGAACAGCAAATTCAAGTCGTTGTGGTGAGCAAGATCGCTCATGAGAAAAGCTTTAGTCAAATGGGGCTAAAAACACTTATGGAAAGCGATTACCGACAGGTTCCGGCAAGCGACTATCGCTGGCTTAAACCCTCATTATTCATCGTGTATGTTAAACAAGATCAACCCAATAAGATCAATTCACCCAATAAGAGCGACTTTAGGCCACAACTTTCTCCACCGCCTACCTTACCCAAGCTGATTGCTCCAAATGCTGTGGAAGTAGATCCAAGTTTAATCGTCGAACAAGACGAGCCTGCAGATAAGGACGAGCCCGAAGATAAGGACGAGCCTGCAGATAAGGACGAGCCCGAAGATAAGGACGAGCCTGCAGATAAGGACGAGCCTGAAGATAAGGACGAGCCCGAAGATAAGGATGAGCCCGAAGATAAGGATGAGCCCGAAGATAAGGACGAGCCCGAAGATAAGGACGAGCAAGAAGAAAAGGATGAGCCCGAAGATAAATCTGACGACTAAAAGTGGCTGGTAGCCTTTTTATTAATCATATTCCTCAATCTTCACAGTGAGTTTATGATTGTAGTTCCAAGCATTTTAGTTCTAAGCATAAATCTAGCTCAATATAGCAAATGAACATGTGGCTCAATCGAAAACCAATGATTCAATCAAGTCTTAAATCAAGCCTTAAATCAAGTTTGATCTCCAGCCTTGCTTTACTCTTTGGTCTGATCCTTATGCATGCGCCTATGTGGCTTAAAGGACATAGCTTGGGTTGGGATGCAATGAATGAGTCTTGGGGAGATTTAAGATATGCTATTCAATCTTTGCAAGCTGGCTATTTCCCTTTTTGGAACCACTTAGAACGGGGTGGTTATCCATTTATTGCGGATCCTCAAACAGCTGTTTTTTATCCGATAAACTGGTTAATTTACCTGATGGGTATGCTCTTTGGTTTAGGGCCTTGGCTGGCGGTATTAAGATCACTAGTACATTATATGATTGCCGCTGTGGGTTGCCATGTATTGGCCTTAAGTTGGCGAGCGTCTTCGAGTTTAAGCCTACTTTTTACAAGTCTTTATTTGTATTCTGGGCGCTTGCTTAAATCCAAAGATAATGCTGGTTTATGGACCATGGTATGGTTACCTTGGCTGTTTTGGGCGCTGCATAAACTCATTGAAAAGCCTACTTATAAAAGCGCTTGTATTTTTTCGATCCTACTCACCTTCAGCTTTTATGCTGGCTATCCTCCAAATCTTGCGAGAAGTCTGATCTTTTTAACAATTTGGGGGATATATTTACTTATAAACATCTATCGTCAATTGAGTCAGCAGCAGCAGGCGTGGCCAAAGTTTTTTAAGTATCTTAAGTCGCTTGTTTTTAGCTTAACGCAAGCGGTTATCATGACAGTGTTGCTGTGTGCACCGGGTATTGTGAGTACCTTACAGGTGTTAGCCGAAAGTCAAAGAACCAAGCTGAGTTTAGCCGAATTACTCATGAGTCGTTTTCAGCTTGTGGATACTTTCGACATGCTGAGTCCTCGGCTTGTACATGAGCAAAGCTATGCTTTAACCTATATTGGTTTAGTGGGGCTTTGCTTGGTGATTCTTTTTATATGTACACGGGCCATAGCTAAAACAGAGCGAATCTTTATGTTCATGCTTGCCCTCACCACACTTTTATGGACCTGTGGAAGAAATGTTCACTTTTTAGAGTATTTTGTTAAGTATATACCTACGTTTAACTTATGGAGAATTGCAGAACAATACGCATTTTTAACCGTATTTTGTACCTCGCTTATGGCTTTAAAGGCGGGCTTGATGATTGAAAAAGCCTCTAGTCAGCAGCAAGAACAAACTCTTAGTTTTCTTAAAAACATCGCTTTAATCTTGAGTCTTCTCCTCTTCAGTTTATTAGGTATAGCCACCTTTCAAAGCGCTTCATTATCAAGCGGTTTATTGATATCCCTATTAGTAAGCGTGAGTATATATGTCTTACTTGGAGACTTTGATTGGCGTGGAAGCCGACTTTCACATTTATGGTTAGCCCTGTGCCTACTTTCTTTTGTGGATATTGCTTTTCAGCAACAGAAATTAGTTAAAATCTCGCAAGCGCTTCCCAAGACCACTCGAGATCGTTTGCTGACAAAGACCGCACCATTTCAGCGCTTTGCCGATCATCAATATTTAAGATGGCGACCGGCGGCTAGACTAAAAGTAGCAGACTTAAGTGGAAGATATAGCACCATGGTCAACCGCCGTTGGCATCGTTATATCAAGGCCGCTGAAAAGGCGCACAATTTATATGCTTGGGGTTCTGTACAACAATTATTCAAACGTGGCAAGCGCCCACAACTCATCAAAAAGAGCGCTCCTTATGCTTATTGGACTACGGAGATTCAACAATTTGCAAACTCAACTCAACTCTTGAATCACATGAAAAAACATTCGCCACAGCAAGGCCTTAAAGTCTTTGTAGAAACAGACTCTGAACTGCTCAATCAGAAACCGAAACACAGCTTAACCCGTTTAAAACAAAGCCATTTAGCCCAATTAAGAAGCGTGCAAATTAAGCAAGCTGAGTGGGGACATATACAGCTAGAGATAAATACATCCCAAGCGGGTTACGTGGTGATTAATGAGCGTTATTCTCCGTGGTGGCGCTATAAACTGAATCAAGGCGCTTGGCAAGCGAGTCATCGAGCCAACTATATGTTTCAAGCGCTATATGTGCCCAAAGGCAAACATCAAATCCATTTAGAATATCACGAAAAACCAACTCTATTTGCCTTGATTGTAAGTGGGTTGACCTGGGTCTTGATGCTTGTTTTTTATGTCTCACGCTCTTGGTTTAATTATGGTTCTTGGCGTTTGTTGACCTAAGGATCAATAGTCAGTTATCCAAGTGACCTGGAAAGACGCAGGCCGAGGTCTCTGATACGGAAAACGGGCGAGTACCCGTCGCGGATAGAGACCTCACAGAGGCCGGCGCGGTTGCTCCAACCCCCACCACGGAGAACCCGCTCATACGCCCCGAGACGATGTTGGCCTGGGTTGCTAGGGTCATCCGCGCACCATTCCCAAACATTACCCATCATATCGTATAGCCCATAGCTATTAGGCTTTAACTGAGCTATGGGCTGTGTTTTTCGGTTAGTAACATTGCCACTACTATAAGCTCCATACCAACCAACTTCTTTTAAGTTATCCGAGCCTGCATATTTAAAACTCTGCCCACCTTTAGCAGCAAATTCCCACTCTGCTTCAAAGGGTAATCTAAACCCATTGGCTTCACTAACTAACTCACAGTTATTATCAGTGCCTTTATACGCAGGAGTTAGACCAAGCTTCTTGGATAGCGCATTACAAAAAGCAATCCCGTCTTCCCATGAAACACACTCAACAGGTAGTTGATCATCTTCAAACCAACTAGGATTCTTACCAGTCACCGCCCGATATAAAGCTTGAGTCACTTGCGTTTCCATCATCCAATACGCTTGGTCTGGATGTGGAATATAATTGAGATTAAAGCTGACTTCATTAAGCTCATAGGATATTTGATCGCCTTTTAAAGCTTCGCTTTTAAGGGGATTCGAAACAGGAAGCAAAACACTTGGATGATCATGCGTTTTTTGAACAGTTGTTGCTTGTACTGTTTCACGTTTGGAACTTGATGACTTCGTAGATTTGGCTAGAGCCTTTGTTGTGGAGGGCTCTGAGGGTTCTATGGACTTGAATTGTTTACGTTGCGTTGCAAGCGCTCGTTTAAGCTCATTTCTTTTAAAGGTATGCTCACGACCGGCTCGTCTTGGTCCCTTACGTCCAACAGAGTCAGCAGCGCCGTCGGCTGGACCCGCTCGCCAGACGCGTCCTTTACCAAGAATATTTCGTTTAACCAAGCGCTTTATCACTTCTTCATTTAACTCATAAAATACTTGAGAATCTTCGAAAAACCAATCTTGAACTGAAGCTTTAATACTATCTAAAACTTCAGCGGGATCATCCTCTTGACTACTCAGAACTAAGGCCGCTTCAAGATTTCTTAAGGCACCTTGCTCGGTTAAGTTAGCTGACCCCACATAAGCAGCAGAACTACCGTCTATAAAACCGATATGAATGACCTTTGGATGAAATAAGGCCCCACCATATACACAAAGGCCACAACGTCCTTTGTTGATTTGGCTGACCGCCTGTAAAAGAGCTTGAGCATCTTCTTCCGAGGTACCTTTGTCATTGGCACCAACAACAATAAAAGCTTCCCCATCATTATACTTTACTCCCTCTAATAAAGGCTTGATTAACTCAAGTCCTCCATCACTAAAATAACCACTTTGTACATGTACTGAGTGTACGAGACTAGCATTAATGCCTAGCAACCACCCGGCAAGACTTTGAGATTTATCTTTGGGATCCTTACTGTATAAATATTTCATGTTTTTATCTCTACTTTCTTATTTTTTAAGTATTTAAAGTCATACAATGGGTCTGGTCATGACTCATTCTAGTGAAGAATTGGACGGTTGAGCTTGTCAGCTTAAGACCAAACTATGAGAGCATATTAAACTACAATATTATTTCCCAAAGATGGCAAAACACAGTGGTTAAGCGTTATACAGTACGATTAAACAATAAAAATAAAATATTAAATACTTAACCGAGCATAGTAAGAAAAGACGATTTAGATTATGAAAGTAAACTTTTGTCCATATAATCAAAAGTGACATAAATCTTAGTGAAAAGGTCAGCTTGGTTCACAATCAAAACAGAACAGATGAATGCCTAATTATACGCCTTTAAAAAGCTTTATGATCATAAGTAGCATATCGATAAGTCGTCAGTAAAAATCCCTTGAAAATCTTATTTTACATAGACAATCGTTTGCAAGATGCTTTAATGATAGAGAAACACATATAAAGTAGGTAAAAAAATGAGTTCTTCAAGCACCATACAAAGCCATAGTTTTTTTATTGGAAGCTACAATATATTAAACCCTTATCATGCGGTTAAATGGACAACCTATGAGGGATTAAATGAGCAGGGAGAAGACAACTGGGAAACCGGACGGCGAGCTGCGATCATCAAGAATATTCAAGAAGCCCAATTAGATATTTGTGCCCTACAAGAGTTGAGTGATCGAACCATCGATGAGATCAAAATTCCGATAAGCAATGAGCAATATATGCAACATTCCTCTTTGTGGAAGCATTTTACGGAAGAAGAAGAAGGTGCTCATGGTGTTGCAGTTTTTTATAATCCTCAGCGCTTTAGCTTAGTGGCTGAACAGGGCATCAAAAGCTCTGATCCTAAGTTTAGATATGCTGCCTGTGTGGACTTAAAAGACTTAACAAACGGATTCATTTACCGAGTGGTCTCTGTTCATATCAAAGGCTATGACCCCTATGAACAAGACTTGGATCGCAAAACAGAATCTCAAAAACGCGGTGATCAAGAGCTCAGTGAATACCTAATGGAATGTAGCAAAAATAGTGAGCACTTAGACGGTATTTTTATTTTGGGTGACTTTAATGAAGACGCTCAAGAAATGGAAAGACGTGGCCTAGATAGTCGACAAGGACAGCTCATCAATGCGCAATTTAGCTGGACCGGCGTTGCCTATCCCACAGAAACACGCTCACAAAGGCAAATTGACTGGATTTTTTATAAAGACTTACATGACGGCATGCATAAAGTAAGATTTATTGAACCTAAGCAAGATCTCAGCGCTTCTGATCATGCGCTCACCATTGTAGAACACCAATCAAGTTTAAATCCGCTGACTCAGTTGATTATCTAAAACAGTTGATGATCTAAACCTATTCTGATTCGATTATACCGAGTCAACAACGAGCCTTTGAACTACACATTAGTACTAGTTCACTGTGGATTATGACAGGTCATACTTTAAAAAAGTAAGTAGGTTTAGCTTTCTTCTGCTTTTTCTTGATCATTGCCTTGATTTTCTAGCTCAGTTTCCTGACTTGCTTCGTCTTGGCTTGCTTCTTCCTGACTTGCTTCTGATAGAGTTGTTGTCATCATCTCGACTTTACCCACTGGTGAAAGCTGAGTTTCTGTTTCTTGTATATCAGGCGCTTCAAAGTCTTCAGCTAACTCTAATGGATTAATTTCATTCGTTTCTTCAACATCAGACTTGGTCTGCAAGGTGTCCACAGCCTCTTCTTGCTCACTCTTGTTCTGATCAAGTGTGGGCATAACCCTTACAGTTTGTAGATTATCAAGTCCTTGTAAATCAGAGTCTACTTGATCATTGTTGGGAGCAAGCGTAGGTAAACCGAGTTCTGTGGATTTAACCTTAACAGTGACTGCTTCTTGTCGATTTACTTGAACAGTATCCATCTCCTGCTTTTGGCTAGGCAAAACCCGAACTGTATCAAAGTCTCGATTTAAGTCAGGAAAGTCACCTTGTAAGTCAGAAAAGTCACCTTGTAAGTCAGGAAAGTCACCTTGTAAGTCGGGAAAGTCACTTGGGGCTTCATCACTACTTAACTTTTGAGCTAAGTCTGAACCAAGTTCATCAGCAAGTTCAGAATTATCCGATCCCTGATCGGTCGCTGAGTTTTGAGCACTTGCCAAGTCCAAATCTTGTGTTGTCTCTACAACCTCTTGATTCATTTCAGTTGCTTCTGCTTCTTCGGCTGAAAACTCTTGAGCGCTATTAGCTTTGGCCGGCTCATTTGCTTCAGCTTGCTCACTTGCTTCAGCTTGCTCATTTGCTTCTGCTGGCTCACTTGCTTCAGCTTGCTCATTTGCTTCAGCTTGCTCGCTTGCTTCATCACTCACTGATTCAGTAGCTAACTCAAAATCGACCGGTGGTTTAGCAACAAGAGTTTTAGCGCCTACGAAAGGATCAGCAGACTCTATGCTTTCTTGATCAACTTGATCGATGACTTGCTCGGCCGGTTCAACGCTTACCTCGGTGCTCTCTTCAATTTCTTCATCAATGTCTGCAACCGAATCACTTTCATCCATTGGATCCATGATTGTATCAAGACCCAATTCATCTGCTTTTGGGGCAAGTTTTTCTTCGAGTGCAAAACCAATATCAGCATCTTGCTTGGCTTGATGATTATTCTCATCTGCAATTTGTGTATCGGCCTCATTTTCAGCCTCATCTTCATTCGTTTTTTCACTCGCTAACCAAGCCGGTGCAAAAGGGTTATCCGTTTGTAAACTTGGCGCTTGCTGATCTGCTGCAGAAGAAGGCTGATCTTGTTCTGGTGACTCTTGCTTTGTACTTGACTCTTGCTTTGTACTTGACTCTTGCTTTGTATTTGACTCTTGCTCGAGTGACTCTGGCTCACTTCTGACCAAAAGGACTGTAATATTGTCGGTTCCACCATTTCGATTGGCTGCCGTGATCAACTGTTCGCACAATTCATCAAGATCAACATTTAAGATGCCGCCGGCATCTCTGGTTGCTCTATTGATGATGTCTGACATTTCTTGATCGGTAATCATACCAGAAAGACCATCGGAACAAAGCAAAAGTAGATCGCCTACATTTACATCTTCGGTAATGACATCTACTTCGACAGAGTCTTTCATGCCCAAGGCACGAACAATGACATTTTTATGTGGAAAGTTTTCAATTTCTTCGGGCGTCATTCCACCCGGACGAAGCTTCATGTAGTCATTCAGTAGAGAATGGTCTTCGGTCAACTGCTCAAGTACAGAATCTCGGACTCGATAGACTCGGCTGTCACCCACATGGCCGATAGAAAGCTTACTGTCATAAAAACTTAGAGCAACCATGGTGGTGCCCATGCCTTTGAGCTTCATATCATAAACCGAAGATTGGAAAATGCGCTGATTACTCATTTGTACGCCAACGCGAATTCGATTTTCTTGATAGCTCTGCGCATAGTTATATTTGTAGGGCCAAGTAATATCTTCATCTAGGCTGGTCGCTCGATAGAATGCGGCAATTGTTTCAGCAGACATTTCACTCGCCACTTCACCGGAAGCATGTCCGCCCATACCGTCGGAGACGACAAAGAGATTTTCGTCACGATAAACACGTAGGCTGTCTTCGTTATGAGTACGTTTCATACCCACATGGGTCTTACCACTAGAGCTTAAATTCATCAGAATACCTAATTTCTTTGGCGAGCTACACTATGAACGATTAACTTGAAAACACATCATAGTGAACCATACACAAAATCTCAATAGTTTAGGATTGAAGTCGCTTAAGAACTTGTAAATCATCTGGAGTATTGAGGTTAAAAAGAGGAGATAAGGTAAAACCTTGCCTTTTGATCATGTTTCCAGGCTCTAATGGGATTAAAGCACCATGCGTAGATAAAAAGCGACTTAGACTGCCCCCGTTTTGGATATATTGACTCAATTCTTCATGACAGTTTGTACGCCAAAGTGCTGATAAAGGCTGTGGACGTCCTTTTTCTGTAAAAGCGCACCCTTGACATGAATTAACTGCATTCAATGCTTGCTGTGCAAGTGATCCCAAGTGATGCACTTCCAATAATGGTAGATCGCAAGCAAAAACCCAAAGCCATTCAGATTTTGAGGCCTTAAGCGCTGTGATGATCGCACCGGCCATGCCGCCTAAGGCATCATCGGTCAGCCTTTGATCAACAAATCCATAAGGATCCGGTAGTAGATTTGAAGTTTTCTCGACCCATAAGATACGCGTTCCAAGCTGTTGACCAAGCAAAGACAGACGATCAATTAGACGCGAGCCTTGATGAACGATCGCTCCTTTTTGCACGCCTCCTAGCCTTTTTCCTAATCCGCCACATAAAATAGCCACTTCGGCATGAGCTTTTAAATCATTGACAGCTTGCTGAACTTGAGAACTCGTTTGCTGAACTTGAGAACTCGCTTGCTCATCTTGTGGGCCCAATTGTCTCACGGTCAATTCAGCCAATTTTTCATAAAGTTTTGGGCAATAATAGAGCCACTGTTTAATTGCTTAGGAAGTGAGGCGGAAAGTTGCGAAGCGGCACCTTCACCCCAGGCAGCATCGATCACCTCTTGTCGTTCTTGAACATAATGACTCATAATTTCTTGGTTCATCTCTGGATGCCACTGTACCGAGCGACAATGATCACCAATAGACATTGCTTGTACTTTGGAATGTTCATTGGTGGCGATTATTTTAGCTTGATCGGGCATTCGGCTTACTTCATCAATATGGGTTTGCCAAACTTCAAACTCTGATCCTAGGTCGTTAAAGAGAGCATCATTGCCACATTGACTAACCCTAATTGCACCCATTTCTCGACCATTGGGAGAGGCTTTTACCTCACCGCCTAAGGCATCGGCGAGTAATTGATGACCATAGCAAATCCCCAAAATCGGAACTTGTCGCGCCCACACTTTAGCAATCCACTCACTGCAGGCTACCGACCATGCTAAACGTTCATACACTGACACCGGACTCCCACTGATTAATAAAGCGTCAACCTTACTAGGATCAGGTAAAAGATCCCCATAAGGTGCATTCACTAAATCCCATTTGACCTTGCCCTCAAAAACTCTATCAAACCACTGTTCATAGCACCCTTCATGTGGCTTTAGATTCTCAAAAGTTTCCCCTGTTTTTAACAAAGTAACCGTTTTATCAATATTCATCCTTTAACTCCCTCCACACTCGTTAACCTGTATCATATCGGTTTGATTTAAGGTGCTCACACCCTTTAAATACTTATTAAATCAAGCTATTAACTCAAGTCCTTAACTCAATAAGCACTCTGCTCTTTGAGTTCCTGTACTTTTTGCGCACAACTTTGCGCTCGTGCTTCTGCGGTTGCTTTGCTTTCATCCAAACGCTTGATACGCTCTTGTACATTTAAACAAACCTGAGACTTTTCTAGCACTCGTTTTTTGATGGATGCTTGATCAAATGCTTGATCCCACACTTGAGTATACTCTTCTGATCGGGCCACAAATGATAGGCCATCCTCAGAACTTTCAACCCCTGTTAATGGTCCTTGCAGACTGTCAAGCTCTATGACTTGTTGATCTTGCCAAAGCCAAAGTTGCCCCTGCAATCCACCCAAAACCAATTTCGGTTCATCGGTCACAGTGCCTTCCATAAACTCAGCAAACTGTACCTTGCCTTGTGTTGGTATGACTACCGTTTGTCGCTTCTCCAAATGATGTAAAACTGCTTGGCCTTGCTTGGTGACGCCTACTAACCAAGGAGAGTTTTTGTTTAATTTGGCCTTACTTAAACGAGCATTTCCCAAAACACTACTGAGTTCAGCTACAGTTTCCACCCGAGTATTTCTCGGCTGCCAACGTATATAATCACCCGTTTCAGTTAAACCATAAGCACTAAGCTCGCTTCCTTGGCCTTGCCATTGAATCGACAACAAAGCATTGGGTAATTCGGCCACTTTTTGAGCTTGCTCTCCTTGACTAAGCTTCCAAATTGCTCCTGCTTCATTACGGTTTGCAGAGCGCACAATTAAATAGTCGGCCTCTGGAGCAAGCGCAAGTTCCTCTATTCTTGAGCGACTTGCTTTCCAATGCGCTTCTGCTTTACCTAGCTCATTCCAATACCAAATCCACCCTTTTTGATCACCACTTGCAGTATAAATGCCTTTAGAAGTACTTATTGTACTGAGTGTGGTAATTCCACTCTCATGGCCTTCTAAACGAGCTAAAGCCCGACCCTCATCAATGGACCACAAGGATAAACTACCGTCCACTGCACCGGAATAAAAACTTTTACGACTTGGATGTAAGGCAAGCTTGGTAATCCCTTTTTGATGGCCCATAAACCGAAGCTTTTGACTCAAGTTGGTCAAATCCCACACAGCGATTTCACCGCTTTGATTACTGGTAATCAATGCTTGGTTGTGCCAAAGGCTGTAAGTCATTTCTTCGCTATGATTAGAGATTGTCGTACTTAAGAGTTGATCATCTAAGCGCCAAGTCAAAAGCTCGGCATGAGTTAAGCTTTGTTGATCGGATAAAGCGACATGAAGTTTATCAGCAATCACTCTCATGGCTAATGGTTTGAGTTTAGCTTTTGAGAAGTTTTGCAAAAGTCGACCGGTGAGTGCATTCCATTCGCTTATGCCTTCTGCTGTGCGCCCTAAAATATACTCACCTTTAGGTGAGATTAAGAATTGCTCAAAGGCTTCATTATTTAATGACTTCAGTTCAAGCACTCGTGAGCGTTCTTTGATCGAATAAAGTAAAGAGGCTTGCTGAGCTTTAGCGGAATGAAAAATCACTCTTTGGCCACTCGGGTCAAAAATCAGATCTTTGGTTTTTATCCGAGTTTGTCGAATGGTTAAAGACTGTGGCTGTTGTTGGCTTAAATCAAAGATTTCAAAAGAAACTTGATTCGAAGCGGACTTACCTTCAAGCGCGATTTGAGCCTGATAAGGCGAATAATAAACCTTTTGTATAGGAAGCTTTGATTGATAGATTGTTTTAGGCTCTTGGCCAACTTGATGCAGGCTTAATACTTGATCCATTTTTTTGGAGTCATTGCCCAAGTTGTCTTTGTGTAAAGCAATCACTTGATGACCAAGACCACCTAGCCACTTGGCTTCAAGTAGTGTTGTGTTGGCTTTGGCCGGAATACTAAACTCTAACTGACCTTCAACCAAGTTGACAGACTGTACAGAACCAGAGTCATCAATCATTAAAAGTGCCAAGCGGTCCGGACTGATTTCGATGCTTTTGATTCTTGAACCATTTAATCCTGTAAAAGATTTAATTGGATATTCATAACTTCGATATAACTTAACCTGCCCATCATGATTGAGTACTGCCGCGATTGTTCCTTCATGATTAATCGCTAAATCTTTAATCGTACTTTGTGGTAATCGCTTACTTGTACCCTGTTCTTGATCAAGTGACCAAAAGCTTAAAATCCCATCATCAAAGGTCACCCAACGCTGTCCTGATTCAATATAATCAATCAAGTTAGCGGGGCCCAAGTTATGGCTCATCTTATACTCTTTACCACTCCATAATGAAGCCTCACCTGACTCATTTCGTACCTGAAGCGCTTGTGGTGTGATCACTGCTTCAGACCATACTGTGGGAGAAACGACTCTAGAACTCGCCAAAGGTTGATTTAGGGTTTTTAGCGCCAATGGCATCCATGCTGCTCGTTGTTCAGGTACTTGCACCTCATTAAGTAAGGCGGCGGCTAAATCCACTTCGCCTTCATCAAATGACTTTTCAGCGGCTAATAGGCGTAATTGATCATCCACTTGATATTGCTGTTGTGCAATGTCTTCATATTCGCCTCCAATTTGAGCACAACGTCCCATAGTTAGGATGAGCCCTGCGACTAAAATAAGTTGTATCAGTTGATCTCGCTTTGAACTCACTTGAGTACGCGCTTGAGTTTCCTCTAAAGTCGCTAAACCTTTAAGAAGTAATTCAGCTTCTATCATTGTTGGTAGTCGCATCACTTTAAAGGCATTTGTAGCTAGATTTAAATCTTCAGAGCTAGGGACAAGTTGGGCTTGAGCATAATCAGCCATACGAACAATCGCTCGCCCAAAATGACCAAGCTTATGTTCCCATTCCTCTTTGATGACTTCCTCTAAAAGAGGGTGACTGAGGTGTAGGGTGCCACTAGGTAAGGCGATACCCGCCTTGATTTGTCCTCGAAAGATCCCTAAGTCAATCGCTTGAGTAATCACCCATAATGACTGATCTCCTAAGACTTTCTGACGATTTCCCCAAGGGTTAGGTAGGCTAGTCTCCCAACTTAAATAATCTTGTAGTAAAGACTCTATTTCGACTTCTGCAAGTGCATCTTCACTGCGTGCTTGCACCATACGATAGATTAAATCCAAGGCAAAGTGATCACTAAGCTCATCATCACCTTGAGCACGCATAAGGGCAGTAAACTCACGAACTCTATCAAGTAAAAGCCTTTTTAAACTGGGTGCTTCCGGAAAAGTATTTAATAGTTTTTCTGTATTCAACAATAGAGGACGCTTATTGTTTGAACGCCATATTTTGCGAAACATTTCATGAAAACAATCGCCTAATTCTTCGCTAGGTACAGTTTCTAATAGCTGTGACCAAGCGTTTGGCAATTGTTCATCAAGCATCATCGGAAAGTGCTCTTTAAGTCGGTTATTACTGCGTAACTGCTGTATATAATGCTCAATCGTTTTTCGTTCGAGCTTGGGTAGGCTAATGTGAGTAAAGGATAAACGATTTTTTCTTAAGGCATCTAGTACTTCTGTCGTATATTCAGCGGTGACACCAAGAATAATCCCACCTCTTAATGCTCGGTCAGGATTATAGCAAAGTTGCTGTAAAACTTCCCAAAAACGCTCATGCCTACGCTGAGCGAGTGTTGTATCACATTGAAATAACCGTTCAATATGGTCCAAGCAGACCACAAGTGGCCTAAGATCTGTGTTTTCCTCAGCTTCTTCAGTATTCAGCTTACTTTGCTGATCAAAGAGATCACCCAAGCGCACTAATAAGTTATCACCATCTCCGATTTCATCCCTAATCCACATCGCTCTAATTGCTCTTAAAAATTGGGTAAAGTCTGCTTTTTCAGAGCGATAATGAGTTCTAAATGACGATTGTGCTTCATTCATTAACTCGGTGATCATCTGTGGTTGAAGTAAGGTTCTTTTTTCACCGCCTTCAAGCTCTATCCACGTGCGCATCAAAGATAAATCCTCATCAGCCGATAAGGCTGTTGATAAGCTGGTCAATGCATCCTGAGTGAAGCTTTGATAACGATACTGATAATCTTGATTAAAAAGCGGACTCAGTCCTGCGGTCAAAAAGGATGACTTGCCTGATTTTTTGGCGCCGCTCACCACAATAATTGAGGGTGCTGCATTAGAAGTGATGACCTCATAAATAGAGCGCAGTTCTTCTTCTTTACCCACAAAAAGATTGGCATAGCTCTCGTTGAGCGGATTTAAATCAGTAAAGGGTAAAGCGGGTAGTTCTTTGACCTCACGATTGGGCAAGCTTGCTTCCGCTTGTCCTTGGGCATTTTGAATGCCCCACCACAATGGAGACTCGACATAAGGATTAACATGATAAGCAAAGGGCCAATCAGAGCCATAACCACTGGGGGGCTCATGCTCATAGGTAAGCTTAGCTTTGTTTACATAATCTCGCCGTACTTCGGCCATCGAGTTTTCACAGGCTTTTCCTAAAGAATGTCCTTGTCCTAATGATTGATAAAAAAAGTATGCAAGTCGAAAAGCAGCATCATCATTGATAAGATTATGGCTTCTTACCACTAAAGGAATCCCCGCCTTAATCAAGGCCTCTGCTTGCTCTTGGCTTCCATCACCGGATAAAAATAGCCAACGCAAATGAGGTAAGGCTCCTAATTTACGGCCTAGCTTGCCTTTTAAGGCTCGCTCCATTGACTTTTCTTTGCCCTCTCTCGCTCTTAAAAGAGTGGCTACATCACTGGCATAATGCAGACCGATCAGTCGATGTCCTTCTCGACTAATCAACTCATTTAGGCGATCAACATTGACATTCACTAAAGCTTGGGTTTCGCAAAGCTTTTGTTGCACCAATGGAGACACCAATGAGGTGACTTGAAGCTGTTCCTTAAGAAGATTCCTAACCGGTGGCTTACTCTCGCTACGTTCATGAGCAAAGGCAAAAACGATCAAGGGGGTGTGCAACATACTAAAACCTCAAGTTAAAGATTAGCTTTTATCGGGGCAAGCTTTAATCAGAATGAACATATTTAAAGATGAGTTTGGCATAAACAGATTTGAACTGCTAGTGTCTCGCACTTCCTTTCAAAGCAATTATGCGTTAAGTTGCAATTTCATTTTTGTTTGCACTTCCCATCTTCCCCAAACTTTCATGTGAGTATAAAAGATGAAATCACCATCGTTACAACAGACTTTTATTGGAATTGCCGGTCTTATTGGGGCTGGAAAAAGTACTCTAGCTACCGCTTTAGGCCAAACTTTGGATATGCCGGTGTACTATGAGCCTGTTGATGATAATGTATATCTTGCTGACTTTTATACAGACCCCTCAAAGTTTGGCTTTGCCATGCAAATCTATCTTTTAAATCGTCGTTTCCAACAGCATCAAGAAATTATTTGGCGTGGTGAAGGTGGTGTACAAGATCGTACAATCTATGAGGATTCAATCTTTGCCAAAACCCTTATGCAACAAGGGATGATCGATCAAAGAGATTATGAAACCTATCTACAACTGTTTAAGCACATGAGTCACTTTATGTGTCGTCCAAGTGTCATTATCTATTTGGATATTAGTCCGGAGTCCTCTTTAAAACGCATTCAAATGAGAGCGCGTGATGTTGAGGCGGGAGTACCCATTGAATACTTACGTCTGCTTCATCAAGGATATGAAGAGTTTATCGAAGATATCTCTCGATCGACACCAGTGATTCGCGTACCGTGGGAAGAGTTCCGTGATACAAGCGAAGTTGTTGAGGTCGTTGAGGAAGCCTTTGCTCGTGAAAGCTTTATTCGCGATGCCGTTTGGCGTCCAACAATTGGCTAAATCCTTCATTAAGCATTGTGAAACACTGCGATAGTGTTCATGATGAACATTCTCTAATGATCTTTTATCGAGTCTAGTACACATACCAAGCTAGACTCAAACTTTTGGTATGCGCTTATGAATCTGCATCAAGATCTGATTACCCAAATCGCCCTTCTTAGATTCAGAGCTCAAGTGAGTTACTCTGAGCATCAACATACCAAAGAAGCTTTTGAGTTAACGAGAGCTTTTATTGAGCGGGGCTATCAAAAAATCCAACAAGAGGGAGCCGGCGAACTTCATACTCATTATGAAGAAACACGCCTTAAAGGCTATATGATGGTTTGGCGTCAGAATGTGACTTGGTATGGTAGTTCTGTTCAATACTGTGCACTTGACTTTGATTGGACCGACCCAAAGTCGGTGATGTGGGCGACCCAAAAACTATTAGAGCTTCGCCCCTTACTCGATCATGACTGTGAACTGATGTTAAGCGCTCGATATGCTTCTATTTTAGGCGTAGCTCTCAGCGTAGGTTTTGGCATTGACTCGGTCATCTTACTTGGTGATCCTCAACGCTCTCTTAACAAGCTTATCGAATGTTATGACCCCCCCAAGCAGTTGGGTTTTCTTAATCTTGATATTCGCCCGATCAAAAGTCGGCGAGAAGTGGATCAAATTATCCGCTTAAAACGAGATTATTTTACCGCTCATCCTGAATATTGTTGGTTTGGTGCCCATGAGGAGCATCTTAAGCAGCATCGTCATGAACTTGAGCGTTCGGTTTTGCTGTCTCGCAGAGGTAAAACCGAAACAGTGGAAGATCAAACTCAGATTTGGGTCATTTATAGAGATCGAACCTTTTTGGGTAATTGCTCTTATACAGTACAAAGCTCAAATCCAATGTGGGGACACAGCGCCGGATTAGAAATCATGCTGCATCCCTTGATTCAGAAAAAAAGTGTGGTCAAAACGGTTTACCGCGTAATGCTTGAATCTATGATTAACCGTGGTGTTCATGTATATAAGGGAGGCACTGCGCAACCTGCAGTCATGGGTTTAGGCTTGCTTATGGAACGTCCGGTATTTTCCTGGGTTTTACGTAAAAATACTGCCTTTGGCCCTGAACATTTTAGCCCGTATTTACCTGAAGAACAGTCAGCAATTAGCTTAAAGTCTCTTCGAACATAGTTTATAGCAACAAGGAGATTCTATAATGGATTGGGTCACTGAATATATCGAAGAATTTCAATATGTTGCCATTGCATTGGTCCTTTTTCTTGCCGGTTTAGGAGTCCCTATTCCAGAGGATATTCCTTTGATTTATGGTGGTGTAATGGCCGGGCAAGGCAAGCTTGATGTCAGTATTCACTTTTTAGTGAGTATGATTTTTATTTTAGTCGGCGATACGTGTTTATATTTCATCGGTAAAAAATTGGCTAAAAATAAGCAAGGACATCAACAAACGGCCGATGTCGATAGTCCTTTAGATATGCAAACAAGCTCACGCTTTGATAAATTGGTTAAACCTGAAATGCGTGCCAAAGTTCAAAGCTACTTTGATCGCTATGGGTCTTGGGCTGTTTTTTTGGGTCGCTTTGTTGCCGGAGTTCGTGGAGCTGTTTTTTTAACAGCAGGTCTAACAGGCTTTCCTTTAAAGCGCTTTTTAGTTCTTGATGGCTTAGCCGCCTTGCTTTCGGTACCGATTTGGATTGCCATCGGCTATAAAGTTGGTGAACGATGGACCGAAATTCTAGAAAGTATGAAAAGTTATCAACTGTATGTTTTTGGAGGGCTTGCAGTTATCATTGTTATCTGGTGGTTGATTAAGCGCAAAAAAACTTAAACCATTAAAAAGCTTGATCACACTCTCCTTTTTTATGCACACTAAATGCATTCTCAAGGAGGTGAATATGATACACCCAACAAATGGCCTAAGTCTAAGTGGCTTTAATTTACTGCGAATGTTCATAATTTGTAGTCTCAGTTATGCCTGTGCTGATGCGGAATATGTAGAAGAACAGGTTTCAGAAAAAGCAGGCTTAAGCAATTGTAGTCAGCGCTATATGCCAAGTGGCCCAAAAGTTGAAACACAAAGTATTTCTTATCAACGTGCTGTAAACTGTACCGGAGGAGAACAGTCCGGAGCTCGCGAAATGGGAAACTATATCCGCACTATCTTTGCCTCAGTGATGGACTTAAGCATTGAGGGAGACGGGATTCAAATTTACAACTGTCGCTCGGTTCGAGGTGGGCGAAGTACATCTTTGCATGGTGAGGGGCGTGCCATAGATATTTTTATTAAGCCACTTCCCGGTTGGGCGGCTGATAATAGCAAGGGTGATCTGATTGCCAATTGGCTGATTGAAAACGCAAAAGAATTAGGAATTCAAAGCTTAATTTGGGATCGTACAATTTGGAAAGCGAGTGGAGCGACGCCCCGTCACCGGTGCTATACAGGCGAATCGCCGCATGTGGAGCATATTCATGCTGAACTCACTTGGGATGCTGCTCTTAGGCGCACAGGCTTTTTTACTGTCGGTCCTGAAGTCTTAAGGCCTCCCCCACCCATTCCAACAAAATGGATTGGTGAAAGTTGTCAAACAGATCAAGATTGCATATCGGCAAGCAATCAAAGTCCACCT
Source organism: uncultured Myxococcales bacterium (assembly GCA_937146725.1). Taxonomy (GTDB): domain Bacteria; phylum Myxococcota_A; class Bradymonadia; order UBA7976; family VGTA01; genus CAKZRU01. The sequence goes on along the minus strand of CAKZRU010000125.1, from coordinate 5,955 downwards.
GTGTGTCTACGTACCCAAACAAGTGCCTCCGGAATGTGTAGTTTTGCTTGCGAAGGCTTTTGTCCAGATTTATACGGCAAGCCTTTATCTTTTTGCGTTGATTCTGAACTTCTATCCCAAGAATTGGGACAAGGACTATGTGTTTTACAAAGCCAAAACGGACAATGTAATGGTGATTTAGCAAGTGTTAGTGAAACCCATAGCCGTTTTATCGGTCAATCTAGTGCTCGGGCAAGTGATGCACAGGTCTGCTTACCTTTAAGCCTATTAGCGTCGATTGAACCAGAGCCCAATGTTGTTGAGCCAGACCCGGAACCAGAGCCCAATGTTGTTGAGCCCGAGCCTGAGCCTGAGCCTGAGCCTGAGCCTGAGCCCGAGCCTGAGCCCGAGCCCGAGCCTGAGCCTGAGCCCGAGCCCGAGCCTGAGCCCGAGCCCGAGCCTGAGCTATCTTTAAATGGTGATATTTGTACTGACCCATCCTTGGAACTTAGTCAGCATAATGCGCCCTGTCCAAATTATCCCGAAAACTTTTGGCGCTGTGCTTGTAGTGCCCAATATAACACAAGTATTTCACAAGTTTGCCGCAATGGTGCATGGATTAATTACACAACAAATCCGGTAGATTGTTCACGTTGCAATGGTGCCTATTCCAGCGCTTGTGAAATGAGATAGCACTAAAGCTCTACTTATTTTACAGATATGCGCAACCATGGCTTACCTTGTTGCATCACAATAAAGTTCGATACTTTTAGGGTGATCACAGGTGAGCTATGACTATGCAAAATCAATATGATGCAATTATTATTGGGGCAGGCTTTGGCGGGATTGGTACAGCCCTTAGTTTGGCTGAAAAAGGCTTTAAAGTTGCCTTATTTGAGTCCCTGCGTTATCCCGGAGGCTGTGCTGGTACTTTCACGCGTCGTGGCTATCGCTTTGAAGCAGGCGCAACCCTTTCATCTGGCTTTGATGAACAACAGCTATTTGGTAAATGGATTAAAAAATATGGACTAGATATTCAGCTAGAATGGCTGAGTCCAATGATTCATTTTAGAAGTTCTACAATCGATATTGATATCCCAAGTGAAAAAGACGCTCTGATTCAATATCTTTGTGAGTTACCCAATGCACCAAAGGAAGGGATTAGGGCCTTTTTTAAACATCAAGGGCAAGTAGCCGATGCACTGTGGGCACTTTTTGATGATCCTGATCTCTTACCGCCTTGGAATCTCCAAGCGCTCATCAAGCATGCTATGCGCTTTCCAAAATATCTTCCGATCCTTCGTAATATGAACCGATCATTAGCACAGGTTCTTCAGCGTTTTGGAATAGATGACTTTAAGCCTTTAAAAATATATTTAGATGCGCTCTGCCAAATTACTGTGCAATGTAATTCCGATCAAGCCGAAGCCCCTTTTGCTCTTGCTACTATGGATTATTATTATCGAGGTACCGCTCACGCTGTTGGTGGAATGGGTAAGCTTGCCAATGAGCTTTGTAAGGCGATTACTCTATGTGGCGGTGAGGTACATTTATCCAATAAGGTTAAGGGGATTAAGCGTATTGATGAAGGATATCAAGTTGAAACCCGCAAAGGTACTTATCTGTGTAAGTACTTAATTTCAAATCTATTACCAGAACAAACAATGGCCTTGTACAAGAGTTCAATCAAATGGCCTAAATGGCTAGAAAAAACTCAAGAAGATGTTGATGCTGGGTGGAGTGCCGCGATGTTATATTTAGTCGCTGAAACACCACCGGGTACAGACGGAAAAGCCGAGCATTGGCAAATGGTCCATTCAACTGATGAGCCCTTTATGGAAGGCAATCATATTTTTTGTTCCACGAGTAGTATAAAGGAAACTGATCGAGCGCCTTTCGGAAGCCAGACACTCACCATATCAACCCATATTCCTATGAAAAAGTTCTTGAGCCTAAGTGATGAAGAAAAGGGACCTTACATTGACAAAGTACACAATAGGATGAGGGAAACCTTACAAACTCGCTGTCCGGAATGGTCCGAGCAAGTGTACTTTGCCATGACGGCTTCCCCTCGTACTTTTGAGCGCTTTACTTCGCGTTCCAAGGGCTTAGTGGGTGGTATACCCAAAACTAAAGGTTGGCATCACTATATGCAGTTGGGTCCCAAAAAATTGGCTTCTCACTTTTACCTAGTAGGTGACTCGATATTTCCGGGACAAAGTACGCTAGCCACTGCTACTGGAGGGTGCAGAATAGCTGAATCGATTTGGCGTTCCGCACCCAAAAAGAATAATCAACTTGTACTGACTACAGCCTTAAATTCGAAAGTTTCAAGTTAATTATGCAAGCGACTGCTCAGTCAAGTGCTCAAATTCTTGCTGACCTTAAGCAATCTTCTCGAAGTTTTAAAGATTGGCTATTGGACAGCAGTATTTATTATTCCTTTGATCTTTCGGGTTTTCTCCGTCATCAAAGGCTTGCACCTCAGTTCCCCAATATAAGTTTAGAGCATCCAAAACATATTCTAATCACCGGAGCAAATAGCGGGATCGGGTATGCGCTTTGTGATTTGCTTTTAGATCGTGGCTGTCAAGTCAGCATGCTTTGTCGATCTCATGAACGAGGTCAAAAAGCACAGCAAAAACTAATGGATAAGCATGGCATTAGCCCAAAGCTTTATATTGCTGATATCACCAATTTAAATGCCATAGACAGTGTTGCTACACAAATCTGCACAGAAGTTGCTTCCAACCGCCAAACGGCAATAGATTGCCTTGTTCACAATGCGGGTCTTTTACCCAATTCACTGAGTATTACATCTACCGGACATGAGCTCACTGTGGGCGCACACTTGATTGGGCCCACTCGCTTAACAGCTAAGCTGATGGATGGACTTGCGCACCAAGCGCGAATCATTTTTATGTCGTCAGGGGGTATGTATTTTGCACCACTTGATCCCAAGCAAATGCTTGCTTATCAAGATGAAAACAGCAAAGCCTATGATGGTGTTTTTGCTTATGCCCTGAGCAAAAGAGCACAAGTAGAGTTAGCTCAGCTTCTTCACAAAAAGTTATCTCTTCATAATAAGCAGATCGATGTGCAAAGTATTCATCCAGGCTGGGTTGATACGCCTGGAGTTCAGGGCTCACTCGCCAAGTTTCATGAGCGTATGCAAGGTAAACTTCGGGATTCTTATCAAGGTGCCTTACCGGCTGAGTGGCTCTGTTGTCTACCACCTTTACAGGATTCGTCTTTTTGGTTTGACTGGGCACCTCGAAGCCCATATTTATTAGGTAAAAGACCTAAGCAGTTCCAAAAAGATGCACTATGGACTATGGTATGTACAGGGGCAAACTTGCCTTTTGATTGGGTCTAAATCAGTATCTTGTGATGCCAATCAAGAATGACCTTATCAATATGACTACCTCATGTACTTCAAATAAAATAATGATTCAAAGTGGCCCAAAAATTTTATTATTTGGTCTTATACTTTGCGTACAAATACAGCTTAGCCAAGCTACACCTCTTCTTGAAACAACGGGGGCGAATGATAGCCTAAGTCCTTTTAGTGTAGGGATAAGCCAAAACACGAGTGCAAGCTATTTTAATCCTGCTGGCCTAAGTTTTAGTCAAGCTCAACTGAGCACCGGCTTACTTGTGGTTCATCAAGCCTTGGAACTTACCTTTTTTGATCGGCCTACCGACTTAAATATTAGTGACAGAATATATCAAGCACAAGCCATAGATCCAAAACTCAAAGGCCAAAGTGCTGCATTACCAAGTGCCAACCTTAAGACGAGAAGCTTAAATAAGCAGGCCGACCAACAAGTTTTTATGCGCTTTGGCCTAATCAAAAAGCTTTGGAAAAATCGAATTAGCTTAGGTTTACATACTTTACTGCCTTTACATCGCTTTGAGTTTCAGGCGCCTAGCTTTGTGGATGAGCGCGCACAATATTTTGACAATCAGCTTAAGTTTGAACGCTGGGGCGATACGCTTGAAGGTTTAACCATGGCCCTGGGTTTGGGCTTAAAACTCAACCATCAGTTCAGTATGGGTCTGGGTTTAACCATGTTGAATCGAGCCATTGCTTCCAGCAAAGTTTTTTTAAGTGATGCGAGTTATGAGGGCCTTTCGGTGGTCTCTCCACAGGTTGAGGTCTACAGTGCATTAAGCCCTAGTTTGTCCTTTATGTGGTATAATACTCATAAAAAGTCCACAAGCTCTTTTACCGGAGATGGACAGAAGAGTTTAAATCATTCTCAAGCATTAAAGCCGGTTAAGGCCTCAAGTGTTTTTGTTACTCTACTTGCCCCGCAAGAGGTTAAAGTCGATGGCCAAAGTCAAGTTAAAATATGGAATTATCCCTATCAAGAAGGTCAAGATTCTATCATTCAACGCTTTAGCCAAAGCTATCGATCTTTACCTTTGAGAGTTCGTTGGGGTGGGGAACTTCCTCTCTCTCATTCAAGTGATCTCTCTCATTCTGATTGGGCCATTTTTACTGGAGGTCAATGGACGCAGTGGTCCAAATATATTGATCGAGTGTCCGAAGATGCCCGATGGTCTGATCAATTTGAACTCAGTGGTGGCTTAAAATGGTCTAAAAACACCAAGAGTTTATCGGGAGACCTTAGATGGCGTCCAAGCCCAGTCCCCACACAAAGTGGTCGCTCAAGCTATGTAGATCCACATCAGATCGCCGTAGCATTGAATGGAAATTATCCCCTTGCTCAAAAGCTAGATTTAAGATTGAGTGTGCAAGGTCATGCCTTACTGCACCGAGTCGACCGAAAAGACTTACGAGCATTAAACCCTGTCATTGATGAGTTTCCGGCCTCAGTTGACCAAGTCACAGGTGAAGTCATCGAAGAATCTCTTGGTTTGCAAAGTAATAATCCTGGCTATCCGGGCTATGAGAGTTCCGGCTGGGTTTGGGTCGCTGGTGTACAACTGATTTGGTATGAGTAATGGTTATGAATGATAATAAAAACTTAAAGAATTTGGGTTCCAAAAAACAAACCATTCTCAATAGCTTAAGCTTTCAAGTGATGTGGTTTGCAACAATTTACTTAGCAAGCAAAAAACTAGCTCTATTAGCCTTTATTCCAACGATCAGCCTAAGCAGCTACTATGTGTTTCAGACCCATCCAAAACTTAGTCATAAAGATAGAGGACTTTGGGCCTTAATTGGATTAGGATTGGGCTTTATCAGTGAACTCTTCTTTTGGTACTTAGATCTATTTACTGCAATTGAAGAGCCTTTAATACTAATCCCTCTTTGGCTACTAGGCTTATGGGTCACCTTATTCATTATGCTTCCCATAGAGTTGAGTGCCTTGCTAAAACGACCCATTCTAGCTGCTGGACTTGCGTTTATCAGTGCGCCGTTTTCATATATCTCCGGTGCAAAACTTGGTGCCATGATCATGAATAAGGATCTTATCACCACCAGTTTAGTCATTGGATTTGTTTGGGCTGGTGCTTTTTATGTGGCTGCCAAGATTTTTCAACATCAATTAAGAGAGTAATATGCCGAGGGGGAGAATTAAGAGAACAAAGCTTTTAAGGTAAAGAACAGCAGAGAGTCCTTGCCTTAGTATTCAGTTATGGATTAACTAAGATTCAAAGTGCTTTGTGTGTTTTCACTGTAGGAAGTAAGAAATGGCGAAAAGTCTTAAAAAAGGTCATAAAACTCAATCTTCAAAATCAAAAACAAATCAAACTCAAGAAGTCGCTCATCACACGACAAAATCTCAAGTAGAACCAAGTCAAGTAGACCTTCAAGAAGAAACCTCTCCTGCACAGTTAAGCGAAAAACAAAGCAAGCCACAAGAGCAAAGTCCAGAGCAGAATACAGTTGAAAGTGTTCAAGAAAGCCTTTCTTCTAAACAAGCACCATCATTATCGGCATTGGTGATTGGTATGGGCCTCTTTGGGAGTGCAGTAGCACGTAAACTCACTAGTGAGGGGTGG
>CAKZRU010000124.1 GCA_937146725.1 uncultured Myxococcales bacterium | reverse complement strand
TGAGCCTAAAACCTTACGACAGTCATCAATGGTTGTGTTCATAATCTAAGCTTAAGCACTTTTTTATGAGAGGCAAGTATTTTTTTGTGCAATGCACAAAATGATAGAAGCCATAAGGGTTAAGTATCTATTTTTAAATGATTAACTTTTTGTTGCATGACTTAATGAAGCTTAATGTCTGTAACCAAACCAGTCCAAACCTCACCCCTCACTACCTTACCTTACCTTAACCCTACCAGCAAAATATTTAAAACGTCCCATATCTTTACTTACATCCCCTATCCAAACATACCTCTCCCGCACCTTAACCAAAGGTTAAAGCCTTTAACTTAATGCCTAAACTGTTTGTCCTTATGCTGTTAAACTTACGATTACCAAAAACTCAAAAACCACTACGCCGTCGCTAAAATGAGCTCAATCAGGCGAATACCGGCCGCCAAACATAGGGACACCACCAGCAGGAAAGCAGATAGAAGCCGTTTCAAGACCTAAATGAATCGCTTGTCTTAAATCGGCAGAGACTTCTTGAAAACGTGCTTTAAACTCAAAGTATAGCTTCTGATATGCCTTGAGGGCTTTGATACACTTCGTCCGGCATAATGGACGAGTTCCCCTTTTCGTGAAACGAGTTTTATAGATATTCTCACGTAAGACCTTTTTCATGCCCATTGATTGCCGATGTTTACGATCTCTTAAAGCCTCTTGAATCGCCTCTTCAGATAGGTTTCTACAACGATCTACATACTCTAATTTGCTTAAATCAGACCACAAAGGAGGTGGAGTGAGTTTAATCTCATATTTCGTTGTAAAATCTTCTAAGGTCACTTCTTCACGACGTTGCTTAGCCCAGTAATGGCCGGTTCGGTCTATCCATGGGCCGCTAACTGACTTTTTCATCACCAATTGATGATAACCGTGGAGTCCTCTCCATTTTCTTGGATGATCCACAAGACCTTCTTTGACCGAGTTCTTAGTTAAATACTTAAAGATATCCTGCAATCCGGCCTCATCCAAGATTTCTTCACTTGAATAACGCTTTTGCCACATGGTGCCATGCCAATTATGGATCCGAGCTAGTTCTCTGGCAAGGTTGCCCTTAAAAAAACACATAAACTCAGCTAGATCTCGGCTAGTTTCCGCACTGAGAATAAGATGAAAGTGATTGCTTAAAAAGACATAATGATGAAGTTTGATCACTTCTTCATACTTGTTCAAGGCATAGCCAAAAACACCTTTGGTAATGGCTCGGATTTGTTTATTGGGTTTGAGAAAGGCAAAGCCTTGAAGACAACGAGAGACCACATGATGAGTCGCCCATTTTTGGGACTGAAAGCGCAAATGAGATGGCATAGGCACTCCTTTTAGAGTTAAAGGGTTCATATACTCTCTCGCCAAAAATTAGATTTTGTTGCGCCGTTTGTAGAAAAAAGTTTATAAATGCACAAAAATGAACACTTTTTAGGGATAAAATAGTTTGTTGATACCTTTAGAAGCATTAGAAGATAATACCTTTAGAAGATACCTTTAGAAGAACCTTTAGAGAACACCAAAGAAGCTTAATAGCAGGGATAAAGGAAAGTGTTTTAAGCCCTTAGAGCTCTTCTGTTTTAAACTCGCTATACCCTTCATAATAATAGCTCACATCAATCCCCTTCATAAATAAACTACGGTTATGGATGTCATCAGTGAGAGCTTCTCTGAGAATATGTTTGATTTCGATGTCTTTCACGACACTTCTTTCCATAGAAGATAAATACTCCTCTTTATCCACCAGATTCCAATCAATCACCTGCTTAATCTCTTTTTTGAGAATCAGATCAAGCCATATCCGAGTGGCGCGCCCATTCCCTTCTCTAAACGGATGAGCAATGTTCATTTCAACATACTTTTCGATGATTTGCTCAAAAGTTGCTTGGGGCATTTGATCAATATGCTTTAATGAGGGCTCAAGATACATTACAGGTGCAAAGCGAAAATGTCCTTTAGCTATATTAACAGTTCGGATTTGTCCGGCAAAGTCGTATATATCTTCAAATAGATACTTATGAACATAAGCGAGTCCTTCAAAAGTACCTATTTTGACTAGGTTAATATCTCCCGAGTCAAAAAGCTGCTTGGCTTTTTGCTTACTCAGCTTTTCTTCAACTTTGGAAAGCTCTATTTGATCGGTAATATTTAACTTGTTTTTTAGCATTATATGTAAGTCACCTAAATCGCTACCAGATGATTAAATAATTATGTAGCTTCGATCAACCCGCAGGCCCCATAAGCCTTAGGACTTTACCTTCACCTTCAACAAGCTCCTTAGTGAGTGATAGGTCTATGATAATGGTCGCAATGTGAGGACCTATCGAATACCCACTGATAGAATATCTAAGCTGCCAGGCATCTTTCGCATAAAAGTTGAGCTCCTTAAGTGAGATTGTCCTTATAGTCATTGGCTTGATACAGCTTCGTACAAATTGTAGTCCAATATAGCCACAAAACAAGCTGTCAATAAACTTAATATCCTTTTTACTCAAGGGCTGACCAGGCTTCACCTTAACAAAGTCAGAAGAGATCAGTTTCGCAACTTGGTTATAGTCTTTCGTCAACACAGCCTGTTCAAAACCTTGCAGAAATATGAGGATTTTATCCACCTCAGCTTTTTGCTCCTTTGGCGCTATAATCTTTGGGCCTTGCTCATTCTTTTTTTTCTCTGGCTGAGTTTTCGAAGAAACTTCGTTCTTACTAACCGGCTGAGCAAGTGCCGAGTCTAGAGCGAAAGTCAAAAGTAAAGCACCTATGCATAAGCATTGGAAAAATCTCAATATCGAAATATTTATATTCATAATATCCACCGCACGTTAACCGGTTAAAACAATTAAGATCACAGTTCGTTACAGTTGATCTTTATGCAGTTAAACTTACTACAACCAATAACTCAATGGCTAATACATTTACGGTGAATCAAGTTCGATCAGGCGAATACCGACCGCCAAACATGGGGATCCCACCAGCTGGAAAGCTGATAGAGGCCGTTTCAAGATCTTAAGGAATCTTAAGGAAAGACCTTAAGAGAGAACATTAAGAAGACCACTATTACTGTATCGCTTTTCGTATCGCTTTTCGCTCAATTGCTGTATGAATACTAAAATCTAAATTTATCTTACTTGGTTTGCAAAGGGACTTGTATTTATTATGACTAACTCTATTAAGAATCAGGTTGAAATCTTGCAAAAGATGGGCATTAATGCCCTTAATCCTATGCAAAGTCAGGCCATTGATACGATTGATTCATCGGCTAATGTATTGATCCTTTCACCCACAGGAACTGGAAAGACTTTAGCCTTTCTTTTACCACTGATTAGCAGATTAAACCCAGATATCGTGGGCACTCAATTGATGGTCCTAGTCCCTACTCGTGAGCTTGCTATACAAATTGAACAAGTTGTGCGCAATATGGGAACCGGCTACAAGGTTAATGCAGTGTATGGAGGCCGATCGGGCTCTAAAGAAAAAGTAGAACTCACTCATGCGCCAACCATTTTGGTAGGAACCCCTGGCAGGGTGGCTGATCATATTAGAAGAGATCGAATCCAGCTGCACTGTATCAAAAGCCTTGTCATTGATGAATATGATAAATCACTCGAAGTGGGTTTTGAGACAGAAATGAAAGAGATCATAGCAGCTTTGCCCCCATTAGAACGCAAAGTGCTCACCTCGGCGACCCACAATAAAGTCCCTAAGTTCATTAATTTCAAAAATGCAATACTCCTTGATTTTCTAGAAGCTCAAACCAATGACTTAGAGATATCTTGGGTTCTGTCCTCATCAAATAGGCTCAACACATTATTAGACATACTGAAATCATTGGGAGATCGTAGGGGGATTATTTTCTTTAATCTCAAAAGTACGCTTAATGAGGTCTCTGATTTTCTCAGGAAAAGACAAGTAGAACACATTTGGTTTTACGGAGGCATGGAGCAGGTTGATCGAGAGCGAAGTTTAATTCAGTTTCGTAACTCTAGTCAGCGAATATTGCTCGCCACAGATTTAGCTGCCAGAGGGATAGATATACCTGAACTAGATTACATTATTCACTATGAAATGCCGTTTCGGGAAGCCGAGTTTGTCCATCGGAATGGCCGAACAGCAAGGATGAATTCAGAGGGTGAAGCGCTATGCATTAAAGGTCAAGATGATCCAATCCCCGAGTACGCAAAAGATATAAAAAACAAAAAGATACAAGCAGGAATGGGCATTCCAAAAAATAAATGGAGAACCTTATTCATTTCGGGGGGCAGAAAAGATAAAATATCAAAAGGTGACATCGTGGGTCTGTTTATGAAAAAAGGAAACATAAAAAGCCATGAATTAGGTATGATAGAACTAAAGACTGACTGTGCTTTTGTTGCGATTTCATCGGCTAAAGCCAATGAGATTTGCCAAAAATTGAGTAATCAACGTCTCAAAAAGAAAAAGGTCAGAATCTACTCTATTTAATGAAAGACTAAGAACTTAACTCACCAAGAAATAATAACGCTCACCACACCAAGGCTCCTATCCGATTCTTAAACGGCTTTGGATCAATGTTACAGTGGCGGTCAGTAACAGAAATGAGCCTCCTTGGTGCGCTGCCGCAATACCAATATTCATACCAGAAGTGACTGTGATCACCCCCAGTAAGAATTGCAGGCTGAGCATCACGCCCAAGGCTATGCCTAAACGACCGATCAATACCGAGGCTTGTTGCCTAGTTTTCCAAACCAAGTAAAAGCCCAAAACCAATACAACTAAAGCTAGGCTACGATGCATGAAGTGGATCGAATCTTGGTTGTTTAATAAGCTTGATAGCGTGGGCCATAAAAACTCGCCTTGTTCATTAAACCAAGTGGGTGCAAGCCATGAACCATTCATTGTGGGATAGGTGGTATACAAATATCCGGCTCGACTCCCCGCCATAAAGGCGCCATACACGATTTGCACAATGAGCAAAACAAAAAAGCTTAAAGAGAGCCCTAGACTTAGTGACGAATCCTCATCATTTTTGGAAGAGTCCCAACTCGTAAAGCGTTGCAGATTAAGATCAATCAGCATTGACCAAACCCATTGTCCGCAGAAAAAGGCTAAACTTAAGTGGGCAGCTAAGCGGAAATGGCTTACTTGTGGCATATCGACAAGACCGCTTTTAACCATGTACCAGCCTAATAAACCTTGACTTCCACCAAAGATTAGCGCAGCGGTTGATCGCCATAACCAAGAGCCCTTGAGATAGCCCTTAAGTAAAAAATAAAACCAAGGTAATGCAAAGACCAATCCGATCATACGTCCAAAAAGACGATGCAGGTATTCCCAAAAGAAAATCCACTTAAAGTCACCAAGAGTCATCCAATCATTAACCTGCTGATACTGAGGCGACTGTTGATAAAGCTTAAAAACTCTTTCCCATTCGACTTCAGTCATTGGCGGTAAGGTACCCATTAATGGACGCCATTCTACCATGGATAAACCCGACCCGGTCAGTCGGGTAATCCCTCCAATAATCACCATACAAAAGATCATAAATACAACAACTAAGAGCCACCAAGTTAACGAGCGACTCACCTTGCTTTCATGATTCATCTCAATTTCAGGTCTATTCGGTTGGTTCGACATCTCTCGATCTCCAATCATTTCGCTATTCCATTTAAACAAGGTCAATATACCAAGCACATAGGTCATGTATTTGATGTGCTGTGTATGTAACGAGTTTCAAACGCTTTGGCTAGTAGCTAAATGTATTGTTGACACTTTTAGAGTAGAGGTTAAAGGCTCTTAAATAAATTGATAAAGTTTGAAGCTCAGACCAAATTAAGAGATAGAGAGAGTTAAAAACTTGATCCTTCAATATGCTTTAAATCCTCTCAAGGAGCCCCATGACCCAAGCATTATTTATCAGCCATGGTGGAGGCCCGCTTCCTCTGCTTGGTGATCCTAGTCATCATGAGCTCACTCAAGCCTTGAAGCACTTGGCGCTGACCCTTGCAAAGCCCAAAGTAATTTTGGTGGTAAGTGCGCATTGGGAAAGCACACCGCTGAGGATTACGAGTTCGACTCAGCCCTCTTTATATTATGATTATCAAGGCTTTCCTCAAGAGTCCTACGAGATCAAATATCCTGTTTTGGGTCATCCGGAACTCGCTCAAAAGTTGCAGAAACAGCTTATTAAAGCGGGCTTTGATACAGAATTAGATGCCAAGCGAGGTCTTGATCATGGCGTTTTTGTACCGCTTAAGATTATGTACCCAAAAGCGGACATTCCGGTTTTACAACTTTCACTGATGACAGGACTAGAACCAAAAGCTCATTTAAAGCTTGGTAAAACGCTTAGGGACTTCGCCAAACAAGTTGATGATCTATTACTGCTTGGTTCCGGCTTTTCTTTTCATAATATGCATGCATTCTTTGCACCACATACCGAACAGGTCGCTGTAAAGAATAACGCTTTTGAAGATT
>CAKZRU010000123.1 GCA_937146725.1 uncultured Myxococcales bacterium | reverse complement strand
ATCGAGCAAGAGATTGGGAGCGGAAGTAACAATGAGTTGGGGACTCCGAACATTAACGGTTTGGTTGTCGCTTTGAACGACCAAACGAGCTTCGTTGACAATCGCCGTTTGATCGTCTGTATCAGCTTTAATTTGACTGGTAAAAGTGATCCGAACTGTATCATCAGCAAGAACATCAAAGTTCCCCTCAAGTAACCATTGACCATTAACCTCCCGACATTGAATGTTGGCAGGAGCGCTGAGGATTTGGCAGTTTTCAAGATGGATAGGTAAGCGATCGGTGACCGTAACTGTTCCTCCACTCGCTCCAGTGTTTCTGACTCTAATACTGTAACGAAGCGTATCTCCGGGCTCGACCAAACCACCGTTTATATCACTGACTTCCTTACGAGTTCCATTCCCACTAATATCGATCCCAGCATCAATCAGAAAAATTGTTTCATCAGGACCAGCGCTTGTTCTAGGGTCATCCGTTAAGCCTTGGTCAGCTCCCAAAGAGACTTGAGCTTGATTCGCAACAGCAAAGCCGTCAATCGAGGCAGGTGGAATGCCATCTGCTTCAAGTTGATCGCTTTCATGCAATCTTGCAACAATGACTATATCAATAAAAGCATTGGCATCGATATTCAGATTCTCTAACTGAACGCGATTGAGGGAAGGGTCGCTTAGATCATCGCCCCCGCCTGAAATGACCTGAAAGAGATCCAAGTATGGAGGGAGTTGATTGATGAGTCTAACCCCACTAATTGGGCGAGTATTTGGATTGGGAATCCGAATTCGATATTGGATCAGCTCACCCGGTGAAAATAGACCATCCCCATCTCCATCTACAACAGTCATCGTACTTTGCCCTAAAGGCGGTACACCAAGCACTGTCACAATTGCTGATAGTTCCGTATTATCACTGAGGTTGGTCGCACTAATGGTGGCTTGAGAAATCAGTTGAGTACCCGCACTCACTCCTTGATCGATTGATGCTCTAAAGGTAATGATTCGATCGGTATCGCCTTGAAACGGAATTTGGCCTAAATTATAACCCATCGCCAAAGGGTTATCTTGTTCTTGTCCAGGAATAGGATCTAAACCATCAATCCTAAGACTGCCCGGAAAATAAGTTAAGCCGGTTGGCAAAGTGACTCTTGTATTTACACCGGTCGCTGTCAAACTGCCTTGATTTTGAACTCTTAGGGTAAAAACAACCCGTTCTAATGGTGCAGCCTCATCAGGAATGACAGTAAATTGAGTACCATCGCGATTAAAGTTTGGTGCATTTCGATCGACACTAAGAACGATATAGCTGAGTAAAAATAATTCACCACCACCGCCTGGGTCCGGTGTCATTGGGTTTGGACTCACTTGTCCATCGCCTGAGCCCACGCGTAAGTTGATGACTGAGTCACCCGGAGAAAGTAACTGAGAAATATCAAAGCTATCTAAATCTACACCAAGGGTATATCCAATTTCAGATGAGCTATTAAATACGTTATTAGGTGGATTATTAGCATCATTCAGCTTGGTCCCATTCACCTCAAAAAAGTCAAAGCAGGTCGCACAGCGAAGTTGTTGGTTGGGATCTGTATCTTGAGGGGGTACACCGAGTAGAGCATCACCTTCCATGCCTAAATATGAAAGGGTTGCCCGTCCATTTTCAGGAAAGTCAAAACCACTGATACTATATGTGGCAATTCCCGGACTCGTTGGGGTTTCATCAAAGGATCTAAAGCCGTCGTAAATGGTGACATCTCTGAGGGTTGAGCTACTTGGAGAGGTATAAACAAGAACCAAGCTCCATGCAGCATACTTGGCTTGACACTCTCGTCTTTCAACACAACTCCCATCCGGATTTAAAGTGCCGGGTTCGGCTTGTAAATCACTGACAGTATACCGGCCGTTATAATTTTGAACGCCGGGATTGGCTTGAATGAGTTGAGTAACATCGGCTCTACAAGCAAAAAAACCACCAAAGCTATTTAAAGTCAAACAGCGTTCGGCAGTAATATCATTGCCGAGAGTGCCATCAGGTAAAGTTAAGTCGATAAATTGATCAGGAGTATTATTTAAGGTACTTGCGCTCCAAAATAAATAGGCGCCTTCAATCGTTGCATCAAAGGGGATTCCATTGATATCACCTGGAGAAGAACTGAGTAGGCGACTATTCACTAGGGGATTACTCGCTGAAGCTCCCATTAAGGTGTTTCCGGTAATTTGAGCGCCCCCAAAAACTTGGAATTGTTGATATAAACTTTGTGCGGTACCACCAACATCCGCCAATGCAGACCCTAGAAAGCTCAAAGAACAAATGAGTGCCAGGAAGAAACATCTAAAGTTCCAAAGATTAGGATACTTCCGAACTAAGCTGGTAAGCCACTTTGATTTTGGACTTTTATGATGAGAGTGACATATTGAGCTTTCGGCAGATTTACTCTTAATCATCACTTGCTTGTTACTTAGTTGACTAGTGCTACTCATGAATCCTCTTACTCACAGTATTCATTGAAAATGAGCCCAAAGCAAAACTCGGGCTTGGAAGAGTGTATGCGCTGAGCATGATCTCTTCAATGGATTAACATCTTTATCATTAAAGTTAACAAAATCTCTACTTCACAAGATTTTTCATTTCATGCACTATTTCAGTCTGAATTCTTCAAAATCTGTATTGCCACAGGAAAGACTCCATCTTTTTCAACTCAAGATGCTGACAATAACGACCGGAAATATAATGACCTTTAAAATTAGGCTTGCTCAAGAGAAACATATTGCTCAAATCGCTGAAATTACCAATCAAGAAGCCAAGTATTCTGCCGCTACTGTAGCCTTAAAAGACGAGCCGGTTGAGCGGTGGCTAGAGTCTTTTAGAAAATATCATGATTTTGCGCCTTGGTTAGTGGCTCTTGCCGAGCATGATGATGAAAAGGTATTAGGGTTTGCCAAAGCCTCGCCATATAATGCTCGTGAAGGTTTTAATTGGTCTGTTTCACTCAGCATTTATATTGCACAAGACCATAAAGGTCAAAGGCTAGGCACAGCGCTTTACACGGTTCTTTTTAAACTGCTCCAACAGCAGGGATTTAAAAATGTTTATGCACGTATTGCCTTACCTAATCCGGGAAGCCAAATCCTTCATGAACGCTTTGGTCTAAGTCAAAGTGGAGTACTTCCAAACTTTGCATGGAAGTTTGAGCAATGGCATAACATGGGGATTTACACAGGAATGATTGAAAAAGATTCGGACAAATCAGCACCAAGTCCACTGAAATCAGTTTCTGCTGTATGGCAGAATGATTTAAAAGAGCAACATTATATTTCTTCTATAGTAAAAACCAATAATCAAGTATAGCTCTGTGTATTGTAAATGATAAGGGCCAGCACGATGACTTTAAATAATACCTTAACTCAAGTGACACTCACTGATTTAAAGCAAAGAATGTGTGTATTGAGTCCCTTGAACACACCTAGTCCAGAGCTCATCCAAGCCTCTTATTATGCGGGTTATTGGTCTATACTAGAACTTGGAGACCCTCATAAATACGGACGATCACAAACTGTGGAAGCTTTGGATAAGCTCAAGCATTTAAACAGTGTTGCTGTGCGGGTTACCAAAGGTTTTGCAAGGCAAAGATGGAAACCTCAGCAACTAGAACCCTATGTAAAAAGCGGCCTAATCAAGCAGATCATCATCAATGAGGATGAAGATTGGGAACATTGGGCCTCGTTAAAAGTGCTTGCTCCAACAGGACTTGAACTTTGGGTTGAGGTGAAGAGTTTGGCATCAGCCCTTAAAGCTGATCAATCCAAAAGCATTAATGGCTTGATGATTTGCACTGAAGAAGCTGCGGGGGTCTGTGGTGATCTTTCGGTTTATATGTGGCTACAAAATATTGATCAACTTCAGTTAAAAAGTCCCTTATGGATTCGTGGTGGAATGAGCTTATCCGGAATTATAGCTAGTCTTTGCATTGGCATTGAACGAGTTATTTTGGATGAGCATTTGCTAGGGTGTGCCGAGCTTAATGCCGAAAATACTTTTACTCAGATTAGATCAAAACTTGATCGTAGCCATAGTATTAAGTTGCCATCTCATGTGTTGCCAACTCAATCTTCACTAAGAATATTATCTTGGCCACAATCTAAAGCTTGGCAGATTCACAAGGCAATTGAAAAGCAAGACGAGTTCAGTATCGACAGCTTAGTTTGGGGAGAAAAACTCGACCAAGATTTGATTCCTCTCAGTTCTTTATGGCCCTTAATTAACGAATCTTCTCAACAGCTTACTCAATCATTAGGAGAAGCGCCTCGTTGTCATGAAATTCTAAACCAAATCCTTGAACAAGTTTGTGAACGCTTAGACCTTGCACTCAAACATACACAAGCTGAGCCAACTCTCAGCCCATTATGTGAGAGTCATCAACTTAAATACCCTCTTTTTCAGGGCCCAATGACAAGAGTAAGCGATAATGCTGACTTTGCTTTAGCTGTAGCTGAACATGGCGCCATGCCCTTTATTGCACTATCCTTGCTCACACCCGAAAAGGCCCGAGCCCTTATTGCATCAACCCAAGAAAAACTTGGTCACTTACCTTGGGGAATCGGAATTCTTGGCTTTAGTCCACCTCAGCTTAGAGAAGCCCACCTTAAACTAATTATGGAGTTTAAACCCAATGCCGTCTTGATTGCAGGTGGTCGACCCTCGCAATGTCGAGCGCTTGAGGATGCCAATATTCCCACATATTTACATGCACCCTCTCCACAATTGCTAAAACATTTTATAGAAGAAGGCGCACGACGTTTTATTTTTGAAGGTGCCGAGTGTGGTGGGCATATTGGCCCATCAAACAGCTTTGCCTTATGGGATGCCCAGCTTGCGGTCATTGAAAACTCTTCTCATGCCCACGAAATTACAGCCATCTTTGCCGGTGGTATACATGATGCTTGTTCCGCCGGTATATTAAAGCTGATCACGGCTAAAGCGGTACAAAAAGGTGTTAAGGTCGGGGCTTTAATGGGAACAGCCTATCTTTTTACTCATGAAGCGGTTCAATCGGAAGCGATCTTGAATCGTTACCAAGAAGTCGCCTGCAAACTTAAGTCAACCGCTATTTTAAATACAGCTCCGGGTCATAGTACTCGCTGTGCCCCAACTGATTTTGTTGCAGAGTTTCAAAACGAAAAAAAACGGTTGGAAAAAGCTGGGCTGAACGATCGTGAGTTATGGGAAGCGCTTGAGAAACTCAATGTAGGTCGCTTGAGGATTGCGAGTAAGGGCATTCAAAGAGATGGTGATCACTTACTTAAGGTTGATGAGCAAGCTCAAATCAAAACCGGTATGTATATGATCGGGGAACTTGCTAGTTTAAGAAATCAAAGTTTAAGCATGGCTGAACTACACAATATGGTCAGTCTTGATAGCTTTGACTGGCTAAAAAGAAAACTACATACTTTTGCTTCAACCCAAAGCACTTTACAATTAGCTATACCCGATGATGACCATGATATTGCGATCGTAGGGATTTCATGCCTTTTCCCAAAAGCTCAAGATCATCACGAGTTTTGGTCCAATATTTTAGAGGGTTTAGACTGTCTAGAAGAAATCCCCAGTCATCGTTGGTCCATTGAGCAATATTATGATCCGGAAGCGCCGGCTGGTGTTAAATCCGCGTCAAAATGGGGAGCCTTTCTTGATGCTATTCCTTTTGATCCAATGAAATATGGTATTCCGCCTCAGACTTTGAGCGCTGTGGAGCCGGTACAATTATTGGCTTTGGAGGTTGCAGCAAGAGCTTTGGAAGATGCGGGCTATATGGCCGTAAATAAAGGTAGTCATAAACGCGCCTTCAATCGTGAGTCAACCTCAGTGATCTTTGGGGCAGAGGCGGGTACAGAGTTAGCCAGTGCTTATACTTTACGTGGCGTCACTCCTCAGTGGCTGGGGTATTTACCAAAAGAACTAGAGGCAAGCTTACCCAAACTGACCGAGGATAGTTTTGCGGGTGTTTTAGCCAATGTTATTTCGGGACGAATTGCAAATCGACTTGATCTTGGGGGAGTAAACTACACCGTTGATGCTGCTTGTGCTTCATCATTGGCTGCTTTGGATAGTGCGGTCAAAAGCTTGCGCTGTGCCGAAAGTGACATGGTCATTTGTGGTGGTGCCGATTTACATAATAGCATCAATGATTATTTAATGTTTTCAAGTGTTCATGCCCTTTCAAAAACCGGTAAATGTAAACCATTTAGCCAAGAGGCGGACGGCATTGCCTTAGGCGAGGGGATTGCCGCCTTAGTTTTAAAAAGGGTTAGTGATGCACGACGAGATGGCGATCGTATTTATGCTTTGATTTCTTCGGTTGCCGGTTCAAGTGATGGTAAGGCTTTGGGCTTAACGGCGCCAAGAGAAGAAGGCCAAATCAGGGCATTAAAGCGCGCCTATCAACGGGCTAATATATCTAGTTCTGAGCTTGGCTTAATCGAGGCGCATGGGACCGGAACGGTCGTTGGAGATCGTACAGAACTCAATGCCTTAACTCGACTATTCCAACAAGATCATAGCTCAAACTCTAAGGAGTTAGCCAAATGTAGCTTAGGCTCTGTAAAATCAATGATTGGTCATACTAAATGTGCCGCAGGCTTGGCGGGTGTGATTAAGGCAACGATGGCGATTTATCACAAGGTGAGGCCACCCACACTTAATCTAAAAACTTTAAATGAAGCATATCAAGCTAGCGAAAGCCCTTTTTGCTTTGAAAGAACGCCAAGACCTTGGCTCAATCCCACTGGAAATAGACTTGCAGGCGTCAGTGCTTTTGGCTTTGGTGGCACTAATTTTCATGCCGTACTTAAGGCTGAACAAGGATTGCATTCTTCAGCAAAAGTAAGACAATCTTGGGCGGTAGAACCGGTCATTATTTTTGCAGATCATCAAGCAGAAGCCAAGCAAAAGGCGAAAGATTTAGCTCTGCATCTTCATGAGCTCAATGCACACAATCACAAACAGCAAATTCAACTTCGCTCACTTGCTTATACTTTGTTTCAGACAGCTCTTCAAAAGCACAAACAGAGCAAAGCAAGTCTCAAGGCTTATGTCTTGATTAATGCAAGTACTTTAAATGACCTTGAGCTTAAGCTAAAGGCCTATGCCGAGGATCAATATAGCGACATTAAGGGGATTTATACTTATGAACAATTTACACAAAAACAAGAGCGCTTACCCCAGCTAAAAACTGAGCATTTAGCCTTTGTTTTCCCAGGGCAAGGTGCCCAAAAAGTAGGGATGATGAGTCAATTATTTACTCATTTTCCCAAATTGTTTGAGCGCTTAGAGTCGGCGCCTGAAATTGCCTCAATCATTTTTCCTCCTCATCCCATTGACCGTCAAGATAAACGACAGCAGCAAGAAAAACTCACCGATACTCGTCATGCTCAACCGGCACTTGGATTATGTGATTTAGCAATGCATGATCTTTTGAATGAGTTTGGGTTAAGCGCAGGCCATGTGGCAGGACACAGTTATGGAGAGTTGGTTGCCTTGTGTGTTGCAGGCCATTTACCTGGTGCCCAATTACCAATGATCAGCCAAAAACGTGGTGAACTCATTCTTGAGGCGACCGGAGCATTAGCCGAGCAGGTAAATCAAGAAGATCAAGCTGATGCAGGCTCAATGGCCGCAGTCACAGCTAATGCTGAACAAGTTGCTCAAGTACTTAATCAATTCGATGACCTACCAACCGTAGTGCTTGCAAACTTAAATGCACCTCAGCAAACAGTCATTTCTGGATCTACTCCTCAAATTGAGCAAGCAATACAACGGCTTAAAACAGAGGGCTTAAGAGCTAAAAAGATTGCTGTTGCCTGTGCTTTTCATAGTCGACTTGTGGCAAGTGCCGCCTCCAAGTTTCAAGAATATTTAGAACAAGATATCTTAAGGCAACAGCCTACAAGCCATTCTGATATAAAAGTTTGGTCCAATCAAAGTGCCCAAGCATATCAGTTTACGTCAGACTATAATTTAGCCATCGGCTTAGGTGAGCATCTTGCTTCTCCGGTACGTTTTGTTGAGCAAATTACAGCCATGATCAAAGCCGGAATTCGTGTATTTGTTGAAGTTGGTCCTGGACGTATCCTCAGCGGATTGATTCAAAAAATTACGGAGTCACTTGAACTCGATGAGAAGATCTTTATCCTGCCTTGTGCTCCGGATCGCTCCAATACCGAAGAATTACTTCATACTGTACTCCGTTTATCATGGTTAGGCTATCAAGTGGATTGGCAGGCCATTTGGCGCGATCGATCTTGTGAGTTTTATGAGCTTGGTCACTTAACTAAGCACAAGCGACCCAAGTTATTATGGTGGATAGATGGTATGAAAGCTTGGCCAGATCAAGGTCCAAAGCCAGCAAATTATTTAAATCCGCTCAATCAAAGTAAGCAAGTACCAAGGTCTGCATCTTTAAGAGATATTCAGCCGGAACCTCTGTCTCTTTCATCTGCAACTTATCAGCCTACCAACACTTTTACCACCAAGTCGGTAAACTCAATGCATATCGCTCATTCATTCAAGAAGGAGAGTCTAGTGAGTAGTGATCCCAAATCATTTAATTCCATACCGCATACACATGAAACTACAGATGGGGTAGCGCTGGCGGCTAAAGCCTATTTTGAGAGCATGCAAAATCTTGCCCAAGCGCAAGAACGAGTCATGTTAGCCTTACTTGGTCAAGGTATACAGCTTCCCCCTTCTTCTCAGGCTTTCACAGCTCATTCCCATATTACTCCCAATATGTCTGTCAGCCCTAGTGCTTCAAACTTTGATCTTGCACAAACAGAAACAATTGACTTTTGGGGCCAAGCACCTGCGGTTAATTCACCAGCTCAAAACTCTCATTCAACACCTTCTCAAGCATCAAATACAGTACATACTGAGAAGCAGAGTCTGAATGAATCAACGCAAAAAGTAGCCCAAACAAATACCTTGGAACAGAGTAAAGAGTCCACTCAATCTCCTACAGTCTCAATCAAAGACAGCTTGATTGACTTGGTGAGTGAACGTACTGGATATCCGGCCGAAATGCTGAGTCTTGATCTAGATTTAGAAGCAGATTTAAGTATAGACTCTATCAAGAGAATTGAGATCTTAGGTGCTTTGGCAGAAAGGCTTGGTCTAGATCAAAGTTCAGAAGCCGAACGTGACCAAATGATTGAAGAACTAGCAGTGATGAAAACGCTTGCTGAAATGATTACTTGGCTTGAACAGCAAGTGGTAAGCGAAGCGGATGGCAAGGAGATGAGCCAAGCCACAAGTGAAGCAAACGCCAATTCACAGGACATGCGCCCAAAATCTAAAGGGGAGTGTTTACCTAGAGCCCTTCGGGTTTGGGTAGATGCTCCCCTAAAAAATAAACTCACCAAACCAAATGATGCGATCTCGTTCCAAGCTCATTCTAAGCTCTTAGTTGTCAATATGTTTGATGACCAATGGTTAAGTTTGCAAAACTCAAGCGATCAATTAAATCATCAACAGTGTACAAGCCCGTTAGAAAACCTATTTCTTAGGCTCAAAGAGTTGATTTCATCCAAGTCACAAGCCCCGCAAGGCTTGCTTGTGATTGCACCACGTCCTCAAAATAAATTGGAAGTTCTTGCAAGTGGTGGTTTATCCGGTTTGCTCAAAACATTCTCCAGGGAATGGAAGCAAAAATGTGGTTATCTTTTACATGTACGTTTGGTATTAGTGGATAAATCACTTGATTCTAGATCACTTGATTCTAGATCTCAGTCCCTAAATGAATTGATCAGAGAAGAAAAAGAAGATTTATCAAAGATCATCACTATCGATAACACCACAGATCTAAGCTATGTTCGATATTTAAGTCAGACTTGTAGGCAAGTTGAAGAATATCAAGAATACCCTCTCGAATTAAAAACAAAGCTAAAAGATGATTTTACAAAGCCTGAGATCATCTTAGTAACAGGTGGTGCGCGGGGAGTCACTGCCCATTGTGTACAAGCACTTGCAAAAGCAGAAAAACAGCATATTTTTATTTTGCTAGGACGAACTACACATCCAAGTGCCGTCTCCCCATCTTTAATCAAGATGGCACAAGCTTGCAAAAGTGAGCAGGAATTAAGGGCGAAGCTCATTACTCAAAACCCGAACATAAACTTTGCTGAGCTTAAATCACAGACGAAGAGCATTTGGGCACAGGCAGAAATCCAAACGCATCTTGAGGCTTTGGAGTCAAAGGGGGTAAAATCTCATTATTTATCCGTAGATATCACTGCTTTTAGCCAAGCAAATAAGTTTACAAGTTTTCTAAATGATCAGCTCAAGCCATATGCATTAAACTCAGAGCAAATCAGTACCGTTATTCATGCAGCCGGAACGATTGACGATCAATTTATTAGTGATAAAAGTTTGCTTAGATTCCAAGGGGTTCTTAAACCAAAGCTTCAAGGCATTAAGATTCTTTTGGACTCTTTGGTAAAGGTAAAGACTTGGATATTCTTCTCTAGTGTTTCTGCGGCTTTAGGCAATCAAGGTCAAAGTGATTATGCTGCTGCTAATGCCAGTCTTGATACACTTGCTGATTTTCTCAACTACCAATCTGACACCAACCCTAACACCGCTCCAATCCAACAAACCAAAGCCTTATCTATCCAGTGGGGCCCTTGGCAAGGTGCTGGTATGGTTGATGAGAGCCTAGCCAACATTTATGCCCAAAAAGGTCTCAAGATGATTAGCTTGCAAGAGGGAGCGCAAGTCTTTGTACATGAATGGCAGAACCTTCACTCGGTTTTAGACGATGATATGAAGCAAGCCACAAATGTTGTTTTGCGTAGTTGGCCGTTTAGCCTGCAAGTCTGAAAAGATTTTTATTTTTGATTGAGAAACTTAGCTTCTTGCGCTTCATAATAGTCAATAATTTGACGTACATAGGCTCTTTTTTCTAAATATGTTGTTGGCATAAAGCTACGCTTGAATCCATAAATAATAATGCTTTTTAAATCTGTTAAATCAAGTTGTAAGTGCTTGGCCGCCAACATCAGTTCTCGAGTGACTGTTGTATTACTGACTGTGCGGTTATCAGTACAAATTGTTGTGGACAGACGATGCTTTCTTAGTTCTTGAAAGCTATGATCGGCTAAACTATTCATGTGGGGATTTGTTTGGAGATTACTCGTCAAACAGACCTCAAGTGTGATTCGCCGATCGGCAATATATTGACTCAACTGCTCAACATAATGATGCGGATCCTTGATTTCTGGATCTGTAATGGCTTCCGGATCAAGTAGATAGGTGCCATGTCCAATTCGATCGGCATACAAGTCGGTAATCGCTTGGAAAATACTTTCTGGTCCGTATGCTTCACCCGCATGCACTGTCTTTTTCAAAAAGTTTTTGTGAGCGTAATCAAAGGCTAACTCATGATCTTCAGCAGGGTAACCCGCCTCTTCTCCAGCCAGATCAAAGCCGACCACAGGTAAGCCATGTACATCACGCGCATGAATGGCAGCTCTCACTAACTCTAAAGAGGCCATGCCAAAAACCTGTTTGGCCGGTGTGTAGCGATGAGCCGAAAGAAGATTTTGGAAATATTCACTAAACTTCTCATTAAACATACGCATGGCACACACAATAATCCCATATTCAAACGGAGGTTCGATGCCCTTCTGAATTGCAGCAGATTTGTTATATTCCGCTTTGGCTCTAGATAAGCCTCGATTAACCGCTTTGATGACCATGACTGTATTCATATGTTGATGCACATGTAACTGGGGAGCAAAGCGTACTTCAAAATATCTCACCCCCTCAGAAAAATTATCTATGGCAAACTCATAGGCAATTCTCTCCAAAGCGACTTCACTTTGCATCACCGCTACGGCATACCCAAAACCTTTAAGATAATCACCAAGTGATTCATAGCGATCTTTGTAAACTAACTCTCTGAGGCCTTCCGGAGTGTAACTAGGCAAATCAATTGAGTAATCTTTGGCAAGTTCGATAAGGGTAGGCAGACGTATTGAACCATCCAAGTGAACATGAAGATCCGTTTTGGGCAGAGAGCGAACAAAGGCCTCAGTAATCTCTATATCGCTTACTGCTTTTTTATCAGCAGAGTTTTTTGTTGTATCATTTTGTGCTGTGCTCATTTGAGCTCCTTGAGATATGTAATCGGGTTTAGGTTTTATTTTCAAGCCACCCCAATAAGATCGGAGCAAGCCTTTAATTAAGCTTTTATAAGTGTAAGGTGTTAAAAATAAAGCTTAAAGTAAAAGTGATGTTGTTTGTAAAAAGCTAAGAGAGAAAGTTTTATTCAAGCCATGTTGAGATTGGTGATATGTTGGATGATTAAAGCATATATCGTGATCTTTGACTATAAGTTCAATTTAAGTATACAGCAATTTACGCAAAAGGTTGTTTAACGAGTTAAGTATGATTATGCTTCCAATGATTAGAACATCTACACATAGCTAACAACTCACAAAGGTCGATCATATAGATCGTCAGATATAGCCATTATTTGTTATTTGAGGAGCTTAACATGAGTACCCAGACTTGCCCACAGTGTCAGGCTGAAATCGTTGGTCGCTTTCACTTTTGTTTGGAATGTGGCGCGCCGCTTGAACTAGCAAAGTCCCTAACTCCACCACCGATAGCCAGTACACCTATTCCTCACGTACCAGCCAGTGTTCCTCCAAAACAAGAAAGCATTCCTGTCAATGCTCATGAGCCGGCGCCTTATGTGGCAAGTGAAGTGACTCCCCCACCATTCCACCTTGATGATGAGGATGATGAAGTAGAGGTAAGCTCTAACGAACAGCCCGCCTTGGAAGCTCTTAATATAGATCAGCTGTTAGAGTCTAAAGAAAAAGAAGAACGGGCAGCACTGCATAAAGAAAATATTAGTTACTTAGATCTTGTTCTTATCAGAAGTCCTGATCTCGATTCTGTTCGCTTTATCGTGAAAGATCACTCAATCATTGGACGAGAGGAGGGTCATCTCATTTTCAAGGATGATCCTTATATCTCACCTGTGCATGCAACTCTATTTTACAAAAATGGTTCTTTGTTCATCAGAGACGAAAATAGCTACAACGGGGTATATCTAAGACTATATGAGCCCAAAGAACTTGCGATTGGTGAAAACTTTATTGCCGGAGAGCAAATGTTCTCTTTAGAGTCAGAACCACAACCTATGTCTATTCCTGCAATGCAGAGTGACTCAAATACCAAGTTTTTTGCTAACTCAGCCAAAAATACTTTGGGATATTATCTGACTCAAAAGCTTGATGGAGGCCAGCATGGTGCCGTGTATCCATTTACAGAAACAAGTATTACGATCGGGCGACAAGGTTGTGATGTAAACGCGCCATTAGACCGCTTTATGAGTTCACGACACTGCCATGTAAGTCTGATCAATGACCAAGTTATTTTGACCGATACTGGTTCAAAGAATGGAACTTTTGTTAAGGTTCAAGGTGAGCATCAGCTTAATGAGGGTGATTATATCCTTATTGGTAAGCAACTTCTTCAAGTGCAACCACATCAAAGCGGGTCTCGCTCTAAGGTTTCGATTTAATTCACCATTCTTTATCTCATTGAAATATTTATATAGTTATAGTTAGACACTTCCGGAGATTGACTTATGAAATGCCCTCAGTGTGGTCATCAAAATGCGAAACACTATAAGTTTTGTTTAGATTGTGGTGCAGAAATTCCTTCGGTAGCTACCGCTTCTTCAGGCTCAGTTCCAGTGAAGTCTAAGAGAGTAGGTATTGCTGATGCCTTTGACTCGGCACCGATTAAAAATCCCTCCCCAGCGACATTGATTAGGCAGGTAGAAGATTTATCATCTGACATTGGTTTGGGTAACCCTTTATCTTCTCCAATTACCGCACCACCAGTGGGTGATTTAAAGAGTGGGCTTCAAAACCCCTTACTTTCTGAAAAAAAACCAGAGAGCTCAATGTTATCGAGTCCGTTAGTCGCTAGTATTCAAGCTGGTGAGAGCCCGAAGCGATCAGGAAGTCTTCTTAAAGAAGAACCGACATCAGAGAGTGAAGAGATTAACTTTCATACAAGTCTGAGTAGCGGTCGAGACTCTCTCGCTAGTTTTGAGGGAGAATTTTTTGGAGAGCTAGAGGCAGCTCGTGCTTTGGAAGCTTCTGATGCCTCTGTAGAAGAAAGTGATCCGCCTCCGGTACCTAGTCCTGAGGAGTCCCTAAGTGATCCCGCATTAGCGGCCTTAAACTCTATAGGGTCAATTTCACAAGAAGCTCCATCAAAAGCATTAACCTGCACATCTTGCCAAGCTGAAATCCCCAAAGACTTTTTATTCTGTGGACGTTGTGGCACTAAAGTTGAGCAAGTTCCGGTTGAAGTTCAGAGCCAAAAAGAAGCAGTTGCCATCGAGCCGGTGATTGAAGAAACACCTGTTGTTGGTATTCTTCCTCTATCTCAGCAACCACAAGCCTCAAGTGTAACTCCTTTACCTCAAAGTTTGGGCATTAAAGCAGATGCGCTATCACGGCTTGATCAAATCCATTCCAAAGAGGAGCAGATTAACGAAGACGAGGGCCATTCTGAAGAACAAAGCAATCGGGCCATTGAGTTGGTTCATATTCATCTGGATGGCAGTGAGGGTGAATCAATTCATATTGATCAGCAAGGGTATATCCTCGGGAAAACACATGATTGGGAAGTATTCAATACAGATGAGTATTTATCCGATCAACATGCTCAAATAGAGTTTAGTGATGATGGTGAAATCCTTTTAAAAGATCTTGGTGGAGTGAATGGTGTATTTTTAAGGTTAACTCGTCCAACGCCACTTGCGCACAGTGATTATTTCAGAGCCGGTCAACAATTATTTGCTTTTGAGAAACTCAGCCCCATGAGCAGTCTTGATCAAACTGGAACAAAAAAGCTTGGCTCTCCCCAATATGAAGCTTGGGGTCGTTTAGTGCATGTGATCGGTCAAGGTGAAGTAGGCCGAGCTTGGTTATTACATAATGATGAAATCTTACTCGGTCGTGTCAAGGGCGAAATCATTTTTGATCAAGATCGCTTTATGAGTGGGCTGCACTGCACTGTGAGTCTAGAAAATGGTCAAGCTTGGCTCAAGGATAATGGAAGTACAAATGGCTCTTTCATAAGAATAAGAGAACAAGTTGTACTAGAAGATGAAGATTTGATACTGCTTGGTCAAAAGATTTTTAAGGTCAAGTTTAGCTAAGTTAAATACGTCTTATTTTAGGAAGGTATAGAGGGAAAGATGGATTCAAATACAATTGCAAAACTCCAAGAAGAACATAAATTGCTTGCCGATAGAGCAAAAAGTTCTAGAGATGAAGCCGATCAAATTAGAAGCGCTCTAAAGCAACAACAGTCGGTACTTAATCAAGCGGAATCAGAGCTTAATCAGGCACAGGCTGAATTGACTCAACTCGAAAGCCAGATCCAATCTTTGCAACTTGAACTGAAAAACAAGCAAGCGCAAGCACAATCAGCTCAAGAAGCGTTAGGACTTGCCCACCAGAAAACGGCTGAGTTAGCTCAGAGTTTAGGCCCGGTCGCTCAAAAACAAAAACGCTTTGAAGATGCTTTAGCTATGGTTGTTCAAAATCTAGCGTCAGCCAACCTAGCTCCTATATCGGCTCCAACACCACCAAGTCCACCGGCACCTCCAGTGCTGTCAACACCAGCAGTGCCTAATATAATGCCGAAAGCACCCAAAGTGCCTAATTCTGCGGTACCACCAAGCATACCTATGCCGAGCTCATCAGCAAATATGCAGTCAGCGAAAGTGGATTCAGAAAAACGTGCCCCACGTCGTGATATCGAAATGAGTCTTTCTTTTGAAATCGCACTAGATTCTGGAAGTGAGCATAATTTTTATACAGGTTTAACCGATAATATTTCCGAAGGTGGCATTTTTATTGCAACGACCCAAATCTTGGATATTGGCACCCAAATTAAGTTTCCTTTGGCTCTTCCAAGTATGCTTGAGCCTGAGCAGGTAGAAGGTGTTGTAAAATGGGTTCGGCGAGAAGGTCGGGCAGATGCGAATGTACCTAGTGGTATTGGCATACAATTTACGCAAATCAGTGATTCATTTAAGGCCCGAATCAACCAATATATACAAAGTAGTGACACAATCTTCTATGATGACTGATCTCA
Source organism: uncultured Myxococcales bacterium (assembly GCA_937146725.1). Lineage (GTDB taxonomy): Bacteria > Myxococcota_A > Bradymonadia > UBA7976 > VGTA01 > CAKZRU01. The sequence continues at coordinate 35,851 of CAKZRU010000123.1, read as the reverse complement.
AAGCTTACAGTAAAAAAGACAAAGTTTTCTGAGTTTCTTAAGTCATTGAATTATAGTTTCTTTCGACACAAATCATGCGTTTTTGATATAAGTTTTGCATCTTAAAAACGAAAAGCGCTTGACCTCAGTTTTAGTTCATGTTAGCTAATTAATGCTCGATGAGCTTTGGGCATGTAGCTTAGTTGGTTAAAGCGCCTGGTTGTGGTCCAGGAGATCGTTGGTTCGAGTCCAACCTTGCCCAGTGTCATCTAGCACTACTTTAAGATTATTTACATACTACTGATAAGATCAGTCAGTGAATAAATTAATCTTTTGTTTTTGAACAGAAATCATGTTCATTGTAATTTTGAGATTAATAGATTTGTTACTCAATAAGCAATGTGTGGAGATGATCTGTGTCAAACAAGAATGATCAAGTGACCTTAAGCCTCGCCATGATGGTGAAGGATGAGGAGCGCTTTTTAGAAGATGCCCTACTTAGCGCCAAAAGTTGGGTTGATGAGATGGTCGTTGTAGACACTGGTAGCAGTGATCGAACGGTTGAAATTGCCAAAGACTGCGGTGCTGAAGTCAGTTATTTTGAATGGCCCAATAACTTTTCTCTTGCTCGCAATGAAACCATCAAGCGTTCTAAAGGCAACTGGGTCGCCATTTTAGATGCTGATGAGAGATTCAGAGGTGATCACCCTCACAGAGTGAGAGAGCTTCTCAAGCCATCAAAGGCATGGCCGTACCAAGCAATCATGCTTAATATTATTAATCAAAGACTTGATGGAAGCACAACTCATACGTTTTTTAGCCCTCGTATTTTTCCTCGTCACCCCGATTTAGGATATTATGGTCGCATTCATAATTGCTTTGGTAGCTTGTCAAAGAAGGACCTGCAAGAATTTGAGTTTCTTCATTGTAATGGCCTTGAAATTGTTCACTTAGGTTACGATAAAGAGGTATATCATTCCAAAAATAAAGAAGAACGAAACCTGGTTTTACTTGAAGCAGCCGTTCGAGAAGAACCAGAGATTGATCGCTATCGTTTTTATCTTGGGCGGGAGTACCTATTATTAGAGCGTTACGAAGAAGCCATAAAGATGTTTTCATCTGTATTTGAATTAGCCAAAGTAGATCCTTTGTGCTTCAGAGAAACCAATGTTGCTTATCTACAATGCTTATATTATATGAATGCTCCATTTGAAACATTACTCGGTAAAGCCATTCAGATTATTGAAACTACGCCGAATGAAGCAAATGCATGGTATTTGCTTTCGATGGCTTATGAAAAACATGGCTATCCAAATGATTCCATAGAGGCTCTCAAGCAAGCCCTTAAATATATTGATGATTTTGATGTTAACTTACAAACAAGTAATATACAGGCTGATCGAGCGAAAGCCGAAATCATTTTAGCTCAGCATTATGCTGAGCAAGAACATTCGCAAGCTGAAGCACGAGAATGGTATTACAAAGCATGGAGTCATCTAAGTCCTCAAGATAAACAATGGAAACATTTAGTTACTCATCTTCTAACATGGAGCATAAATCAGAGAGAGGTAGACTTGTTGAAACAGATCTTAAAGACCCTTGCTGAAGATCTTCATGGACTGCATCTACAAGAAGTATTTCTTATGGGCTTAAAAAAACTCGCTCAGCAAGATTCTAAACGACACGCTTTAAAACTACTTAAGTTTGCAATTAAAGCTCAAGTCAACTTAAGAGTCGATCCTAGGTTTATACAATTATTAAAAGACCTTAGGTCTTAAATGATATTAATTTGACTCTTTATAAATGCTAAGTTCATACTCTATTTCTAAATAAGATTTGTAGAACAAGGAATACAAATGAGATTAAGTATAAAACGACTATGTTTCTTGTCTTGTATAGCCTACCTTTCGGTGGCTTGCATAAGCGAACAAAATAATACACCTTTAACAGAGGGAGAAAGCCTAGCTGGATCAGAGGTAGAAGTCATAACCAGTGGTGAGCAAGCCGGTGAGCAAGCCGGTGAGCAAGCCGGTGAGCAAGCCGGTGAACAAGCCGGTGAGCAGGCTGGTGAACAGGCCGGTGAGCAGGCTGGTGAGCAGGCCGGTGAGCAAGTCTCAGATCCGGAGCCTCCTCCTAATAGTCTAGATGCCTGCGATCGTTTTTGCCAAAGGATAGATGACTGTATTTATCCAAATTGTGAAGCGATTAGCCGGGTGCCACTCGAACAGTTTTGCCAAGGTTGGTGCAATAACACAGGTGATGATTGGCTCAATCAAGGTGCTGATTTAAGCTGTGAAGACTTTTCGCGAAGGGTGTATGGTTTTTCACCTGAACTACGAACCCTTTGCGAGGCAGATCCAACTGTTGATGCCTGTGATACGATCTGTGACTTTGGTCGCGTTTGTGGCTTGGTCTCAGATGAATGTTTAAGCAACTGTGCAAATGCTAATAATCAAGCACAGCTATGCTTTCAATCGGCAAGCGAGGCTGGAGATTGCAGACGCTTTGCTCAATGTCTTCAACAAGGAAATCAAGGAGGTGGACAAGAAGGTGGACAAGGCTCTTATGAGGAAGTCTGCACTAATTTATGCCAACGAGAAATCACTTGTATATCCAATTCGTGCGCACCCGGTACTGTGAATGCTGCCTCTACAAATGACTGTGTTGAACTCTGTGTGCAAGAACAGGCCTCGCAAGAAGATTTGTTTGCTCGATACCAACGAAGTTGTGAGGAAGTTGTTGCCGATACCTTGATGAATGATTCTGCTTTAGCAGAACTTTGTCAAACTCCGGAAGACCAAGTATGTTCATTTTTATGCACAAGCACAGTGACCGGCTGTGGTCAGCTTGATCAAGCAAGCTGCGAAGCCGCATGTGCCTCTTGGGATGAGGCCAACTACTATTGTTTAAGAACGGCAACAAGTTGTGATGAGGTCAATACTTGCTTGATAGACCAAGAACAACAAGATCGCTGTCGCCGTTCTTGTGACCATTTACAGAGCTGCCTAGAGGAGGCCTGTCCCCCACGAATTATTCCTCCAGAACTCACCGACTCGTGTACAGCAGATTGCTTTGCTAATCCCATTTCTGAACAAGATCTAGTGTCTTGGGAAATGAGCGAATGTCGACAAGTACGAGAAATTGTGTATCGAGATAACCAACAACTAAGGCCAATCTGTGAAGGTAATCAAGATTTTAGACCATCTCCTGCCGAGTGCTCAGCCTTTTGTGATGAGGGCTTTGATGCCTGTATCTTGGGGAATAGAACCATTTGCCTATCGGCTTGTGCTGGTCTTACTCGAGAGCAATACACGTGTTCATTACAAGCCGGTACCGACTGTCAAGGGATTGAAGCCTGCCTGATTGACCAATGATGACTGAAAAGTATATTTTTTTCAGTTCAACAAATAACTAAGCAGTATTTAAATCATCACTTTAACCTGTAATAGAGACTAAATCTGTTTTTGGGCGAGTTGGTGGTTCAACTGAATCAAACTCTTCCACAATAATTTCAAAAAGAGCCGAATCAAAAGACTTTCCAGGCGCCTTTTGTACTCTAACTAAACGTTCTCTTAGCCCTTTCTTTTGAAATTGTCTCGCTCTGAAATGACACATAGGATTATTTCCAGCTCGACCAAAAAAACCATGAGCTGTAAAACTACAACCGCCTAAGCAGCTATCAGCAAGCGCACAGCTTGCACAATACCCCCACAGATCTTCACGGGTTCGGCTTCGAGTGAATTGCAGTTCTGTACTGTCTAACCAAATCTTTTTTAAGTATGATTTTGATTCATCTGCTTTGTAATGTCCGCCCACATAAGCTTCGGTTTGTAATGAAGGACAGCCTTTAACTGCCCCATCAGATTCAATCCCCATAACAAAACGACCGGCTTGGCAACCTGCCCAATGATCCGTAAGACTCTTTTTAGGGCTTCTAAGCAACGCTTCTTCGGGTCCAAAATAGCCCAAATTATTTCCGGGCATAATCAATAAACCTTTTTGTAGCCCACGCTCTTTTAAGCGAGCTAAACGAGGTAGAAAATCCAAAAGATCATAGGGTTGAAAAAGCATTTGAGGTCGGTCGGCGGCTCGGCCAAGCGGGGAGGTAATCTGGACCTGCCAAGCTTTGACCCCAATATCCTCAAATAAGACATACATACTTTCCAAATCACTTTGGTTAAAGCGATTAAAGTTACTATTTACATGAGGCGTCATGCCCGCTGCTTTAATCGCTTCCAAAGCGTTTAAGCACTGGGTAAAACTTCCTTTTTTAGCTCGCATACGATCATGGGTTTGTTCCAAACCATCGATGCTCACTGAAACCCTACTCATGCCCGCTTCTGCCATCAGCTTAGCTTTGGCCAAGTCCAAGCCCCATGCTCCAGTAGTCATGACCGGAGTAATCCCTCTTGTTTTAAGATGACGAATAATCTGATAAAAGCCATCATGAAGATAGGCTTCGCCACCGATTAAAACGACTTCTCGTGTTCCCATGTCTGCTAATTCATCCACCAACGATAAGGCTTCTTTTGTACTTAATTCATGATCACGAGAGACAGCAGCTCTAGAGCCACAATGCGCACAAGCATGATCACAGGCTAGGGTTAATTCCCAAACAACATAAGCCGGAAAAAAGTCTGTTGATAAAACATTTAAACGTCGGCGAGAACTTGGGTCATTCGACTCTTGGCCTTGAGAATCTGTCATAGAAGCCCCCATGGTAGACTACAAAAGTAGACTCAAAAAAATAAACACAGTAAACTGTGGCAGATTAAAACTTTAAAGATTAAGGACTTTCTCCCATAAGTTCTCCATCGAGTTCATCAAGAAGTCGTTCACCTTCAAAATCGCCTTGAAAGGGAGGAGCCGCTTCCTCAGCAGTACGAATAGAGCCACGCCATACACCTTCAACAATTCGATCAACCAATAGGTCATCATTGCTTTCAACAAAGGTGAGTTCACCTTGTATATCCATCCGTGTATCAACTTCTAATCCCTCAAGAATGATACTTGCCGCCGAACCCACAATGGACATTGCACTTGTACACCAACCTTCGACTCGATCTCGACTGACAACATTGATCCCACCTAGACGTAAATGACTTCTTCCCCCTGTAAGCCGATCAGCAAACTCCGGACAATTGGCAAGATTAAGTAGGCCTTCAGACAAGGAATTAGCGCCATCAGCAAAGCGAGGAAGAATGATATAGTTTAAGACAAATAAAATAAGTCTTCCATATTGGAGATCCATATTATGCGAGTTTATAATGCCTTGATTGTAACTATGAACACGTCCATCAAATTGTCCAAAAACAAGATTGATGCCATTTGCACCATCAGCGATTTGGTTCATTGTAAAGGCATAGCGTCCACAATCATCAGGCGCATTCGCTTCACAGCCTAAACGCCAATAAAAAGCTAAGCCTACCCAATTTTGGGCACCTTCATAAGTGCCATCGCTTCTTGCTTTAGTGAAGGTCATTTCACTGATCACTTCCATATTAGAGACCACTGCAATCAAGTCAGAACCGATCGTAAAGAAATCTCGTACCCAAGCAGGTGCATCAGTATCGATATAGCCATTAATTAAGCGATTTAAATCATCTTCAACCCAATTCGCGATGAGCTCAATGACAATCCCACCAATACTGCCAGCGACTTCCCTAGCAAGCTGTTCAATAGCGTCAAAAATTAAACCGCCAATTTCTCTTTCATTGTTAGTATCACCAAAAAGTCTCAAGAGTTGATCAATAACCTGCCCCACTCTACCCGGAATTGCATCAGTAAAATTAAAGTGGTTAATGACCTCATAGGTTCCGGCAGGATTCAAAGGTAATAGTAACAAAGTGACTCTAGCATTACGAATCTCATCTTCAACAATTCGAATATCCCCTAGGCAACCTCCTGCTGCTAAAGTCCCACCATCTTGTGTTCTTGCTCTGACTACAATGCCAAAGCTTTCACCGGCTGGTAGAGCTCCAGGTTGATAACGGTCAGTGGGCGCCAGACCATTTTGGCTTACGACCACATCATCAGGTGGTGCTAAATAATAAACGCTGTCACACACGGTTGCTTGCTCAACGACATAAACCTCAAGCTGATCAAGCGCTACCGGTCCCTGATAATCAAAAGTAATATTTAAACCACCTGTTGGTAAATCAAGAACATCAAGGCTAAAGACCACCGGAGCCAATGATTGACGATGGCTAACTTCAACCTCATATTCATTCACTTGCTCACCCGCATAAAATGAAATTCGGGCATATCCATTAGCATCGGTTGTGGTCATTGAGGCACTTAAAGCCACTCCGGATTCATCACCATTGTTAAGGGCAAACTGTACACGTTCACCGCTCACCGGAACGCCATCTCCATCAAAAAGAATAACCCCGATTTCAATCTCACCATTTAAAGGCAAAGACTTTTCTAGGTCACCCGCCGGTACAAGAATTCTTGCCTCTCTTGGCTGACTTTCTCCACCATTAAAGATCGAAGGATCACCACCGGGTACTTCAACCAAGATCTCACGTTCTCTAATAGGAGCCGTACTATCATCACAAGCAAAGCAACTTGTAAAAATGAGGATAAAAATGAGTGCAAAGTTAAACTGAAAGCTACTTTGAGTACATGTGCGAATAAGACTCTTTTGGGGAAGATTCATCGATGATCTCCAAGATAAGATTGAGAGTGATTAGAATTGCAATGACTCTCTTTATGCATGATATAATAGACTAGCGAGCCTTAGGCTTCCATGTCTAGTTATATTCATTATGTTAAAGTATTATTACTGATAAATACGAGTACTCATCGATTTACCGGTTAAACTATACCCAAGTTCTTCTTTTTGACGAGCATGAATATAAACCTCATGAATATACCAAGGAGAGGTTACACCACCCTCACGAGTCACCCAAATAGTAAGGCCACCCTTACCACTTGATTTCTTAAGGTGAATCATCATCATTTCAGTATTAGGCTCATCGATGTTAACGCCGTGACGACTTTGAATGATATACTTACTTTGAAAAGCCTTTTTGTGAGTATTGATAAAGAACTCAAGATATTTAGTTCCATAAATACCTCTATCTCTTAAATACTTGCGTCTTTTATCTTTTAGCGTTGCACATAAGGCAGGAGCAAAAGTTGACCATACACCAGCTACACTTCCTTGCTTAGCATGCAGCAGCATTTTGATGATTAAGCGATCAATTGGAGTTTTACCCAACATGGTTCTTTTTAAGAACTCATAGATCACCATGCCAAAAAACACGACAAAAATACCAATTACTATGGGTTGTTGTAAGATATTAAGAACGCCGGGGGGCAAGGCTTCCATATTTTCCTCCGTTGAAAACTAAAATCTAACTCTTGAAATAGTCTGATTTTTTTTCATATTCAAGTATCAGCATACTCGATTAAGCAATGATTGTATCTTATTCGGCGTAATGGCTTACATATTTTAACACTTTTTGGTCTAAGGACTTTTTTATGAACATGCTTGATCATTTGATCATTAAACAAACCCGACTACTTCAAATCATCTTTTTGATGTTAACAACTCTTGTGTTGACTGCCTGTGGTGCCAAACAACCCTCACCTAACTTATATAATCGCATGGTCAGTCATAATGAGTTTATGACTGGTAAAATGAAGCTAGATCAATTGATACCAAGCTCCAAAATTAAGGGAGAGATTACTCAAGGCTCTTTGGGACGCAGCATTACGGTCAATGATGAAGGTCAGCATAATTTGGATGCTCCTCCACCCTGTGCAAAATTACTTCCTGATCGAGTGAGAGATAATTATCGTGATCGCTTAACCGAGGTGTTTGATGACTATGTATTAAGTACGGTAAAGCCAAGCCAAAGCCAAGTTAACTTTAAGAAGATTGACTATAGCCTTGATCTACCCTCCTCTGCCTCGGCAGGCTCTATCATCTCAGCCAAGGTTGGTATTGCACGTATTTTGGGCTATGTTAGCGAGCGTGAGTTAAAGAACTTTGATCGCTGTTGCCAACTCACTGGAAGCTGCGGTAAGCACATGATCAACAATCTCTATGAATTGGATCAAGACATCCAAGTCATCAATAAAGCACAGCCAAGCCTTCAAAAAGATCTAATGGCTTTTGAGGCAAAAAACAAAGCTGATCTAAAAACTGTTTCTCTAAAGGGCTTAGCTCAAAAAGTATATAATACCCAAGCTAAGTTAAAAAAACAGCGACTCACTCAAGGCGTTTCCCATGTTGATATTCGTAAGATCCCCAAGGGTCTTCCTTCACCATTTGGCAAGGCCAAATTAATTGTTGAACCAATGGTTTCAAAGATTAAGTGTAAACCCAAGAAAAGCAAATCAGCCAATGTGGTTGAGTTTCAAATCAAGCTTGAGAATGTCGAGGGTGCTCAAGAAACACTTGGATATGAAATCCAAACCTCAAAGCAGTGGGTTGATTTATCTTTAGCCGAGCGTAAACGTGGGGTAAAAGTTGGCACAGGAGTCATCGCTTGCTATCCCGGCCCCGATGCTTTTACCAGTCCTGATGATCGCTGCCCTCAAACTCTAGTGCTAAATGCCTTTCCGCCTCCTTGTGATAGCATGAAGGGTGAGGGGAACTTTAGTTGGCAGGCAAAGTTTGGTGTTTATGGGCCAGGTGATGACGAAAATAGAGTACATCACCTAAGCAAGAGTAATGTGACCATTACCAAAGTCCATAAACGCTAAATCTAAAGACTTATTGTTCTTCTACACTCAGAGTAAAGGCACCTGTTGTTGTTTCAGATGCTCCGGCAACACCGATCACCACATTGTAGCTATTGCCGGTTGGATTGGTAAGAACAACGCTCTCAGCTTCGCCTGGATTAGTTCTATTGAAGCTTGCATGAGAAGCTTCACAACTCACTACAGCTCCTACATTAGGCGGAACAAAACACTGATTTGCGCCAATCATAAATGCATAGAGTGATAAATCTGTTGCTGAACTATTTGGTGTAGCACTGATATTAAGTGTAGAATTAGGGCCCATAGGCTCTGCTAAAGCAAAATAGACATGGTTGCCATCAAACATGTCAGACTCTGTAGCAGGGAAGCAAGCCACCGAAGAATTATCGGCCCAGCCAAGATTGGTACAGGCGCCTGTATTTAAGTTTCCGCTACTTTCGCCTCGAGGGATTTCAGTCACATCAGAAGGCCAGCAACTTGAAGATGTTCGACTTAAAGAGTCTTCGCAGAAAGTTTCGCCCACATCCAAGCTGACTTTAACTGTATATGCGCCCATCATACCCGTATCTCTATCGCCGGCAACGGCAAAGAAAATACCATAATTATTGGGGTTAGTACCTGGATTGTAAAAGCGAATGGTCTCTGGAACGCCTGGATTGGGTTCATGTTGAATTCCGTTTTGAGTATGACTTGCCTCGCATACACTTGAATTGGTGTAGGGAGGTACGGTGAAATCGCTTGGAGAACTTTGCCAACCATATAAGCTCACTTCAACATTAGGGTCTGGCTCTACGGTAATTGTAAGCACCGAATTGGGTGGCTGTGGGGCATCTAAGGCATAGAATACATGATTGCCTTGGAAATGCTGATTTTGAGTACCGGGGAAACAATAGGCTTGCTCAGCAAAGTCAAGATTCATACATGAACCATTGGAAAGGTCTCCGTTTGCTTCCACTTCGCCATTAGTCAGATTTAATACATTGACTGAATTAGGCCAAGCTGAGTTGTTGCTATTTCCTGTCAGAGACTCCTCACAATGAGGTTCTGAAACAAGCATTTCAACCGCAATATTATATGCTCCACTTGTACCGGTTAAGTTATCGCCCGCCACTGCAAAGAAGACACTGTAGTCATTGTTCGTCGGGTTTTGGAACTCAATCACTTCAGGTACACCTGGGTTAGGGGTATGTTGAATCCCATTTTGGGTATGGCTGGCCTCACAGCTAATCGCGTTACTGACCACCGGAGGTACTGCGTACGACCCGACTGGCATATCATAGCCGTATATGCTGACTTCTACATCGGGATCGGGCGTTACAGTAATCCGCATGGTTGAGTTTGGTGGCATGGGACGATCAACTGCATAAAAGACGTGATTGCCTTCAAAATGCTGATTTTGTGTTCCAGGAAAGCAATAGATTTCCTCGGCAAACTCAAGATTCATACAGCGACCAGTATTTAGATTGCCACTTGCAAAACCCTGATTTTGCTCATTTAGACTTACGGTATTCACCTCTGATGGCCAAGCGGCATAGCTAGAGCCGGGTAATGACTCCTCGCAGTGTCGAGGTGGCGCCTGGGTTTTCTTAATATTAAGCGTGTAAGCACCTCGGTCACCAATCCCAATATCATCGGGCATAGGTGGCCAATTTTCTGTATAACCGGCAACACCAAAGAACACATTGTAAGGGTTTGGGTTACTTGCAGGATTCACAAACTCAATGCGTTCAATTTCTCCATAGCCCGGACGATGTTGTAGGTCATAGCGATGAGAGGCTTCACACATGGTTGAAGAAACGACCGGTGGGATTGAATAGGTGGTTGTGTTGCTTAAATAGCCATATAAACTGACTTCTGCATCAAGGCTTGGAATGACTTCAATCTCAACCTTTTCTCCCGGAACTAAAGGCTCTTCCAAGGCATAAAATACATGATTGCCACCAAAATAATGGAATTGAGTATCCGGCACACAATACGCATTGCTCATCCAAGATAAGCCACATAGAGCTTGGCCTTGGGCAAGGTCATCATTACTGTTATATTCTCCATTTTCTGTCGTGATTACATTAACCCGTGGACCATCATTCCAACTCTCCAAGTTTTGGACAGCAGCAAAATCACTATCTTCACAGGCATCTGCTGCCGTAAGATATTGATCAACGGTTACGGTAAATCCACCTGCTTGTCCGTCTGGGCCAAAGCCACTAATCCCAATTAAATTATTGTAGGCATTGTTAAAGGCATAAAACTCTATTGTTTCAGCTTGACCTGGGTTTGTTGGACGATTTAAGCGGTCGGTGGGATGACTCACCTCACAAGCAATGCCTGAGGCGGCTGGTGGCACACGGTAATTCCCTAAACCTTGAGCATATCCCCAGAGAGTCACCTCAACGCCGGGATCCGGTGTGACGGTGACAACTTGTAAGGAGTATTCTGGCTGATCAAAGGCAAGCAAGGTATGATTGCCTTCATAGTATACGGCTTGTGGCGTCACATCACAAAACTGTTCCCACACCCAATCTAACTCACACATAGGTGCACCTTGCTCCAAACTTGAGCGAGCTAAACCACGACTTGTATACATATCAAGTTCTTGATTAATTTGAATGGTTTCCACATAGGGAGGCCATGCGCTTGGTGAGCCATTATCACCAAAACATTGCTCATTCATATCAGTAATTTCTACACGAACTTGAAACTCTCCACTCGACTCATTAGCGACACCGATGACTAAGTTTTGAGGCTCAAGTGCCGCATAAGTGTTAAAGGTAATCGTCTCCGCAACACCTTCATTACCAAGGCTGCTTGCCGAGAAACTTGTTTTACACATCCCGATGTGGTCGGTTGCAGGTGGTGTTGTTGTAAAGCGTTCCGGTAAGAGATAGGCAAAGATCTCCGGATCCATATCCATGGTACTTGGCGTGACTGTAATTGTAACTGTTTTCCAAGCCCCGACAGGTTCAGAGAGAGCTAAGAACCTTGGCTTGCCATCCCAAAAATTAAAGCGTTGACTACTTGGCCAACAATTAGAGCCATTTGGTGTTCCCCATTCGCCCAAATCTTGCGACAGCCCATCGGCAAAGTTGGCGCTTACTTCTCCAATGCCTTCATTATTAACCTCAATCAGGATGACATCATCAGACCAAGGACTAGGCATCACGCAGCCCCCATTGCCATCATCCAAAAGACCCGGTGCACACACACAACCAACTTCTTCGCCTTGACCTCGACAGACTTGATTTTCTGGACAGGCAACAGGTGTACTAAAGGCATTACACTCATCTTGAGCTTCACATGTAGAAATGAGGCCGGTGTCTGTGCAGGTTTGACTGCCCAGCATTTCACATTCGTTGGGACATTCAATATCTTCTGAAATACACCCACCTGTCAGTTCATTACATATTTGACCTTCCAAGCAAACAACATTATAGCAAGGAAGTTCAGGCATCGGTCCTTCATCTGACATCATGCCTTCATCGCGCATCATACCAGCATCGGACACCATGCCTTCATCACTTTCAGACAGCATTTGGTCCGAAATTGAACGGTCATCATCTTCTACAAGCAAGCACTGACAATAAAGCTCAGTTGGCGCACAATTTTCACCGGATGGAAAGGTACATTCACAGTTCTCCTCTTTGTTGGGATCACATGATTTACCTTTCTTGTTATCGCAAGCGGATAAACATAAACTGAGCAAAGAAAACATCAATAATGATGCTCTACGGATATACATGAATAACTCCTTGGGTGTATGGTGAAAAAACAGGGTCATTTGTGAAATAGATCAAGTGACACAATAAGCATATTTTCACTTGTTCATACCTCTAAATTGCTAAAATAACTAGTACTGTTTATATTAACGCCATACAGTAACCCGCACTAATACATCGCCATGGACGCTCTTAAAAATGCCTCACACAAACCCTTCAGATTTATCTCAGTCACTCGATCTTGTTTCAGCATTATATTTACGCTGGCAAGCCTCTTTAGACACTGTACAGGCACGGGCCATGGTTTGGCATGAGGTAGATGAGTTAGATGCGTTAGATGCGTTAGAAAAAGCAGTGCCTAAAAAGACAAGTTGGAGCTATAACGAGCTTAAACTAGAAATTGAAAAAAGTGCTGGCTACCTAGAAGGTCTTGGGCTTAAAAAAGGTGATGTGATCGGTTTTCAAATCAAACGTAACCCCATGTGGCTTCCTTTGTTTTTGGGGGCTTTATCACAAGGGGTTTGCGTACTTTTACTCAACAATAGTTATACTGCTCATGAACTTCGCTATTACTTAGATGATGCTCAGGCTAAGTTTGCTTTTTTACCTCAAACTAATATCCAAGCTTTAAATGAGCAACTGAACGCAACATCAAGTCGATCACAGGCACAGCCAAAGCTGATTCCCTCTGAAACAATCGAAGCTCAAAGGGTGACTAGTCAACCGCTTACTCATCGTAGTGATATTCATCCAAACGAGATTGCGGTTTTAGCCTATACATCAGGCACCACAGGTAAGCCCAAGGGGGCCTGTATTCGTCATGTTGATATAATGGGAACTTTAGAAGCCTTGCATCAAGCATGGGAATGGCAAGCGAATGACCGTATTGTACATACTTTACCTCTTTTTCATATTCATGGACTTTTTGTTGCTGCGCTAGGTGCTTTATGGGCCGGTGCAGAGCTGATTTTAATGTCAAAGTTTGAGGCCTTAGCAACACTGAAAGCTATCGAACATGATCAAGCGAGTATTCTGATGGGAGTTCCAACCCATCATCATCGCTATCTCAAGCTCAGTAAGAAACTGAGCAAGCTGAACCTACCTAAGTTAAGTTCTTTGCGCTTGGTGACTTCCGGCTCTGCCCCCTTGCCTGCCGATCAGTTTCAAGCATTAAAAGAGCTCTTTGGCATAGAGGTCGTTGAAAGATATGGCATGACCGAGGTTGGGATTGTCCTTTCGGCGCCACTTCATGGGCAAAAAATAGCGGGAAGCGTTGGATTTCCTCTACCCGGTGTAAAAGCAAAAGTTTGTGATCATGACGACCAAGAGGTGAGCACTAAGGAAATCGGTGAGTTGCATATCACGAGCAAGAGCCTGTTTGCCAGATATCATCAACGGCCGGAAGCGACTCAACAAAGTCTTTATCAAGATAAACAAGGTATAAGATGGATGCGTACCGGAGATATTGCGTACTGTGATGAAGATGGACGATATTGGCTCAAAGGTCGTGCTTCGGATATGATCATCAGTGGTGGTTTAAATGTATATCCTAAGGAAGTTGAACAGCAGATATTAGACCTTGCCGGCTCTTGGATTGATGAACTTGCCGTTGTGGGAATCGCTGATCAAGAATGGGGAGAAAGGGTCGAAGCTTTTATCACCACAAAAGATGAAAAAAGACCATCTACAGAGCAGATAGACAAACTGTATTTAGCATTAAAATCAAGGCTTGCCGCTTACAAATGCCCCAAAAGAATCCACTGGCTTCCCAGCTTACCCAAAAATGCTTTAGGTAAGTTGCAACGCTTTAAATTGAAGGAAGTCGCTAAGAAGTAAACTGCTACCGATTAAGTATAATTAAGTGTAGATCTAGTATCTCACCAATAAGAGTAGTCGTATCTTACTGATATGAATAGTCCGTTGACATCTTTGGCTTCCTCAGCCATAGACATGCGATCATCAATGAGGTTCAAAATGTCAGGCTTAATGAATAATTCTATCCAACGTTGGTTCATTCCCCTTTGCTTATTTAGTGTTCTGAGCGTTTTTTATTACACTGGTCTTGGAGACTATGGGTTATTTGATCCATGGGAAACTCACTATGGTGAAGTCGCTAGAGACATGGTGGAAAGAGGCAACTATATAGACCCATTTTGGGGCTCTCCTTGGGATAGTGGTGGGGTAAAAAGAGAACGAGCCGGCTTTTACTCAAAGCCCCCATTGACGATGTGGATGATGTCAATAGGGATGAACCTATTTGGAGTTAATGCCTTAGGTGTAAGAGCACTTTTTCCTTTATTAGGCCTGTTTGCCTTGTTGAGCATTTATTTAGCGATGCTGCGTCTCAGTACCACAAGTACGGCTATTTTGACGACGCTTTGCACAGCGCTTATCCCTTCATTTGGCTTTTTAAGTCATCAAGCGGTGACCGATGGCCCGATGGTATGCATTATTATCATGGGGATGATGGCTTTGGCCTTAGCTTTTAGTTCTCATCAAGAAGAAAAGGCACATCCCTTTCTCAAGTATTTTAGTATTTTATTAATTACTTTGGTCATCATCGGTCAACTTTGGGTTATTTGGCCAATGGACCGTAGTCCTGATGCGATCCATTTATTAGAAAACGGTTCATGGTTACGCCGGTTAAATCATACTTTGGGGCAAATAATCGCGGTTGCAAGAGGAAAAGGCTGGGCCTTAGTCCTATTAATTAGCCCTTTGGCTTCACTTTTTCTTTATCGCTTAACCAAAATCAAAAAAGCTCAAGAGTTTTATTTTTTACTCTTTTTCCTAGCCTGTGGTCTGACTGTGCCTGCCAAAGGATGGTTGGGTTGGGCACCCATGGGAGGTGCTCTATTCTTTTACTTACTACTCAGTGGTGAATGGCATTGGCTAGAGTATACTAGAATCAAGCGTGGCTTGGCGACCGTCTTGCTGACGGGACATATTTGGGTATTAGCAATGCTCGGTGGGCATCATCCTGCATGGGTAAATCGCTTTATCTACCACGATCATATCAATCGACTTTTTAAGGGCGTTCATAGCACTGACGATGGGGCCTTTGAGTATTTCTTTCAATGGCTCTCTTATGGTGTATATCCCTTGGTTGCTCTTTTACCCATTGCTTTAGTTTATGCGTTTAACCATAGCCAAAAAGACCAGCGAGTAGATCAAGATGATGGCCAACTCACCGGTGAAGATTCATCTCAAAGCTCAAACAAAAAACAACACAAATACTTATTATTACTCAGTTTGTGGGCTTTGGTGAGCTTTATTCTCTTTTCAAAGTCAAGCACTAAGTTCCATCATTATATTTTCCCAGCTCTACCTGCATTTACGATCTTAATTGGCATCATGCTGAGTCAGATCTGGCGGGGTGAGTATCAGTGGTCTAGGGTAGCAACGATTGGGAGCATTGGTCTACTTTTATGGGTGGGGGCAGACTTAATTACTCCATCCAAAGCGCCCGGACAAGGCGCTCAACATTGGGTCAATCTTTTTACATATAAATATGATCGTGATTGGCCCATTCAAAAGACTCAAGAGCAGATTCAAGCTTTGTATCATGAAGCGGCTTCAAAGGCTTGGCGTTCTAGTCTAAGTTTACCCCTCACTGAAGCTGGGTTACGCAAAGAAAACCAAGCTCTTGATCAAGCGCTCAAAGACCAAGAATGGAATCAGCAGCTTATTAAACCAATACAGCTGGTGACTTTAATGATGCTCTTAAGTTTAATCGCTTTGGGAACTAGATCTCTTTATCTAAGAAGGTTTGGAGTAATTTCAGCTTGTTTGGCCTCCTTGCTCATTTCATATTATGCCCTGCATCTTTATTTACCCACGATTGCTAAACATTGGAGTCAATGGGAACTATGGAATGAATACTATTCTCGCTGTGGTGAGTTTGACCAAGAGGACTCAAAAGCTAAAGCTCAATTCCAAGCACAACTTCTTAGATTCTCTGAGAGAGTCCCGCGTGATTTAGATGCCTTACCAACCTGGTGTAAGGCTCCGGCCATTGCTTTTAGAATGAATTGGCGTGGTGAGGCTTTTTATACGCATAATACAGTTGTACCAGCCTTGTATACCAAGGATCTAAAACCAATCTTACAAACTTGGGGGGTATGGGATCGTTGGACTCAGGGCAAGAAGTTTTATATCTTCACAGAAAGAAGTCGTATTAAAACTGAGCTAGAACGAAGCTTGCCCAAATATTTACGAGGTCAGTACAAAGAAGTATTTGGTGAAGATCGTCGCTTTGTTCTATTAGAAGTAGATCAAGATTTACCCTGATAAAAAATTATTCTAATAGAGCAGCATGAGTTATGAAGCCAAATAAGCATTTCTTTTATCTTTATGCTTTACAATCTCATTAGGAAGACAAAGCGATGTCAAAGTTTATACGCTACAGTTCAACAAGACTGCCCACCCTTTGGGGAGAGTTCGATGCAACAGTGTATCAAAATAAGCAGGGTGAAGAACATATTGTGATTTCACTTGGTTTGTTAGAGCGAGAAAAAGAAATCCAAGATCATTCGATTTTGATGCGCGTACACTCGGCTTGCTTTACAAGTGAAGTCTTAGGTTCACTCAAGTGTGATTGTCGTGAACAATTAGAGTATGCACTGCAGGCAATACAACAAGAAGGCAAGGGAGCGGTTATTTACTTATTTCAAGAGGGTCGTGGGATTGGCTTGGGTGCCAAAATTAAGGCCTATGCACTGCAAGAGCAAGGTCGAGATACAGTAGATGCCAATACTGAACTTGGTTATGCCGAGGATGCTCGAAGCTATGAAATGGTACAGGATATCATTCAGGATCTTGGGATTGGAGATATTCGATTACTTACCAATAATCCGCTCAAGGTGAATGGCTTAATTGAACTGACAAAGTGTACAGTGGAACGGATTCCAATCGAAGTTGGCTTAAACGCAATCAATGAGAATTATCTAAAAGTGAAAAGAGATCGAATGGGACATATGTTTCATGAAAACCTAGATAAGTAAGCGGTAGACTCATTTTAAGTATCATCACATCAAAAAAGCCAAAAGTGCGTCATATTTGTCAGTCACAAGTCTTAATCATTTGCTTTTTTGCTATTGTTTTTCAGGCTTGCAGAGATGAAATAACAACTGATTTAGCCGGTCGTTCCGCTCGCTTACAGGCCGTGACCTTCATTGATGATCAAACTTTAGCGGTGAGTGATACTGCTTACTATGAGGGTGAATGGGAAGAAGGCCGAGTCATTCTCATAGATCTAAGTACGCAAGAACGCTTAGGTGCTTGGTATAGTCCCATTACTAATCCTCAGGCTTTGCAAAGTGATGCTGACTCCTTAGCTGTTCTAAGTAGTGGAGAATTATCACTTGGTGAACAGCCACAAGGCTCTTGGTCCAATCTGAGCTTGTTAAAACTTAATGATCGAAATATTCTCGAGTTAAAACAGGGCTTGAGTGTGCTCAGCTCTCCCAAAGGTGCTTATTGGGTTGACTTGGCAAAACTAGAACCATTTTCAGACAATCAGTCCGGTTGGAGTATTTCCTCGGGAATAGATGCCGTTTTGTGGCAGGCCTCAATGAAGCTTTTGGAGCCCACAACAAACGATGAAGCTAATGCGAGTAGTGTACATGAGCACTTACAACTAGAGTTAAAAGCCCAGCGTTATGCTTCGAGTGAGGTATTAAGTTTAGCAAGTGTGGTGCAGTGGAATGAGTATTCGCTACTGATCGACTTTAACCAAGATCGCTTATACCTTATTGATCAACAAGGTAATATAGCGCCATGCTCACCCGAACTTGGGCGTTTTGAAGGAGTCATGGAGGGGGCACAAAACCCTTTTGTACATGAAAATCGGTTGTGGATTAGCTTTGGTCTATCAGGACGCTTGATTCATATCGATTTAGATCAACTTGAACCACAGTTAGATCGCCTAGATTGTCAAATTGAACCACAAGTCTATAGCCCACCATTAGGTCAGGTCCCTAATGATCTCAAGGTGATTGATGATCAGGTGTATGTGCTTCATTCAGCCGAGAGTGCCCTTTGGACTTATTCGGTTGATACGGGAGAGAGAACGAGTCAAAGAGCCCTACCGAAACAAAGTAACCCTTGGCAAATGGCTCTATCACCCAATGGACAGTTTTTAGCGATTACCGAATGGCTGTCAGGTGGCGTTACCCTTTTAAACTTAAATTCGGAAGCAAGACTGAACCGTTTAGCTCCTCAGTTATTTTCTAAGCCTAAGTCGGCAAATTGTTATGTGCCTATAAATCATAACATCCCAAGTAAGCTCAATGAAGCATTGGCCGTTACCGAGACCGGTTTGGTATTGAAGTGGCCGAAACAAGCATCACAAGAAGAACAAATTGAAAACTTAAATGATAAACTCAGCAACAGCACAATCGTTTCAAGTTTGGATTTACAAGGTGCACCACAATTAGCTTTATTATTCACGAATTCTAGCCCCATTCACCTTGATGTTCAATTACAAGAAAATGACGAGTGGATCCGGCTGAAGCCCTTGAAGAATGATCTTAGTATTCAAGTGAATGCTGAAGATTTGGAAAAGGATTTGGCAGAAGATGATTCCATTGGTTCTTCATGGCTGTTCACAAAGACACAGGAAGCTACCGATTCCATGTTTAAGCCATATCCACAGAGAGGTCTATTCACTTCAGTTGAGGAAGTTGATGATGTTTTGTCTGAAATTAAGCAAGACAGCTGCCCACTTTTTAAACCAAAGTATAAAGCCTTAACGCTTGATTTACACAGTTTACTCAAGCCCAGTGCTCATCACTTAAACTTGGAGTTTGGTAAGATCCCACTTTATGCACTGAGGATAAGTACTGAGAGCTTAGGTAATGATGAGCAGGCTCTTCTTGCGATTGCTTTTAGACGTTGGCCATAATCTTTGTATAGTTAATGTTCATTTTGAATATAGAGGAGAGCGTGGCTTTGTTAACATCGCAGAACAAAATCATGCCCGCCAAACTTGGAAACATGACACATATTCTCGTAAGCTACTATTGACTAAAAAATATGTAGTGGTTTAGATATACATATCAATTAAAAAAGAAAGAATAAGGTTATGGCGCTCATCAATTGTCCAGAATGCAATGCTCAAGTTTCAAGTCAAGCACCTACTTGTCCTACATGTGGACATCCCATTAATACTGCCTTGGTTCAGCAAAAATCGCAGGCTGTTGCACAGGCTCCCCAACCAAGCCCTATGGGAAATATGAGCGCTCAAGATATTGGGCAAGCCGTCGCATCAGCAAATAATGAGTTTCAACAAAGAAAGTCTAGTGGTGGTGCTATTGGTGCACTCATTGGTGCAGCCTTAGGGTATTTCTTAATGGCTTCGGCTTGTGAGACAGACTTTCAAACCTTAAGTTTAATCGAATTTACAATGCAGATCTTCTTTTGGTCACCGGTTATTATTATGGGTATGATTATGGGGTATTTCTTTGGTAAAGCCGTAGGTTAATCATGAAAACTCATTATGAGATTTTAGGGCTTGATCAGGTCTTTAGCCAAGATAAACTCAAGCAAAGTTATCGGGAAAGAGCCAAAGACTTTCATCCCGATCGCTTTGTTGGCGATGAGATTTCGGACACTCAAGCTCAAGAAGCTCATCAAGAGATGACTGCGCTCAACGAAGCTTATCGGGTTTTATCGGATCCAGAGCTACGAAGGATGTACGATCAAGAACTTGAACTTGCGCAACAAAGTGCTCAATCTCATGTGGTGGAAACGCCGATTAAACCACAAGAAAGTAAACCATATTTTTCTCGTATCTTACTTGTGGGCGTGGTTGGCTTTAGTTTATTTCTAATCATAAGTAATTCCAAAGCACCCAATAAGCGCAATTTTAAGCAAGAACTTAATACTGCACAAACTCTATTTAAGCCCCAAGTAGACCAAGCTCTTAAGGGAAATCTTCCTTCCTTAACCGAAACGATGGCTCAGCCCGAGGGACTACTATTAAAGCGTGCCCTCAGTCCCGAATTAAGTCCTAAAAATTGCTTGAATGCTTTTCCTGATCAATTACAGGCTAAATGATTTAACTTGACGCTGTCGTGAGTAGAAGCAAGCAATAAAGTTAAAGTAGCTCTTTAGTTTTCTAGTCTGAGAAAGATATGATTAATCATCAATCTTCTCCCTAGAAACGAGCGTCTATCAATGAAACAAAACTACTGGCAAGTATACCTAAGCCAATTAGGTATCATTTTTATCACTTCATTGGTCTCTATAAATATAGCCCAAGCCCAACTCAGCATTGTCTCTATAAAAGACTTTAAGGATGTCAACGCTATTGAAGCACCTATTGCAAAGGTAAGTATTTATCAAGGCCATGCCGTTGTTCATCGGCATAGCAAAACTAAACTCACTCCTCAAGGTAGTTTGATTAAGTTTCCTGACTTACCTAGTTCAGCAAGCAACATAAAAGTATTGGCCAAAGGAGGGGAGCTACTGAGGTTAAATACTCAGATACAAACAAGAACTAAGCTAGATCGTATATCCTTTACTCAGCACTTAGAAAATATCGAAAAGCTGAACAAGCAAGCATTAAGGCTAAATACTGAGTATCTTGCCCAAAAAAATCACTTGGGCTACCTCTTCAACTTAATGAGCCCACAAAGCGATAAAGCTCTTAATCCTCTATCACTCAATCAAAAAACGCATAAAACTTGGCAGCAATTTTATCGATTTATGGATCGTGAACAAGCACAGTATCAACAGAAACTCATTACGAAAGAACAGGAACTAAACAGCTTGTTTCTTCAGTATCAAAGAGAATGGGCTACCATTAAAAAGATTCTAGATGAAGCCCAAGAACGTCAAGTCCTTGAAGCTTTTGCTTTACTTAAAAGTAAAACAACAAAACTTGCTTCTGTAGAACTCAGCTATCAGGTGCCCAACGTTTCATGGACGCCAAGTTATGAAGTACATGTTGATGTGAATAAGGCACAAGCACAGAGAAACTTTGGGATTAAGGTAAATCAAGCGAGTGGTGAGGATTGGAATAATGTTATGTTAGAGGTATCTAGCGCATATCATCCAATGGTCACCAAACGGCCGCAATTACAAACCTGGCTATTAAGTGAGCAAAAGCAGTTTATACCTAGAATTCAAGCAGCTAATAGGCCACAACGTCCGGCTTTATTTGCGAAGCCTCATGCATCTCAGACCGAAAAAACTACGAAGTCCGACTTACAAAGCTTAAATGATCGTTTTATTCGATCTCGACAAGACTGCTATCAAGTGAGCGTAAGTCATCCAACGCTTGCTCAAATTTTAAATACGCATCGGGTTAATCAGCTTGTACTTAGTAATCAGGTCTCAACAATGGGTGATCTTTTTGCTGAACAGACCTTAGGGACAGTCGGAACGCTAAGCCAAAGTACCTATGGTTTAGGACTTAAAGGCACCGGAGCCGGTGGTGGGGGATTGGCAAAGAAGTCTTACAGAAGTCGTCCACGACCTTCACGTCGATCTTCACGTTCAAGACGAGCACAGGTTGCTCCACCACCTGCTCCAATGCCTACTTCAGCTCCAGCATCCTTAGCTGATGATGCGAGGAGCTATGCAGAAGCGGAATTAACGCCTGCTTCTTCACTTGCTTCTTCACATAGCTCAAGAGCAGGATCATCAAGAGGCGCATCACAAGGATTAAGCTTTGCAGATTTAACTCATTATGCTCCTAAAGAGCCTGAGTATGTGCATCGTTATACTGCACCTAACTTAAGTACAATCCCTAATCATAGCCAAGCTTTAACCATACCCATGGAGGTCGTGAACTTACCAATAGATTTAGTGTATGAGGCTACGCCTGCTTTATCTAAATATGTTTATTTGAGTGGTAAAGCCTTACATAAAGGAAGCCATGCAATTATGTCTGGTATGGCAAGTATTTTTTCAAATGGTGCCTTTGTGAGTGAGAGTAGACTGAATACAATCCTACCAGGAGAGGAGTTTGCCATTGCATTAGGAGCTGACTTAGATGTGGAAGTCAAAAGACATTTAGAAGTGAAAACAAGTACTTCTGGAGTGTTTAGTAAAACAGAAACGAATGTGTACACAGTCCAATTGCAGGTGGCTAATTATAAAAAACGTCCCATTAAGATTAAGCTCCATGATGTTTTACCAGTCAGTGACCATGACAAAGTTTCAGTAGAATTGATTAAGAGTTCACCTAAGGCCAAGATCGAAGATCCAAAGCAAGGGATAGTGCAGTGGGAGATTAATCTTAAACCTGGAGAGAAACGTAAGCTCGTCTTAAATTACGAGATCAAGAATCCCGCTGAATGGCGAGTTTTTCAAAAATGATTAGCAAGAAAGGCATCCTTATTATGAAGAAAATCAATCTAGGCCACACTTGCCTGGCTCAATCATTTTCATTTCCAACTACTTTATTCTTTTTAGGACTCAATCTTCTTAGTCCTCAATTAAGCTCTGCCCAAACAACGACCCCAAGCAAGGACTTGATTAGTACTGTCACAATTTTATCAGATCGGGCAGAAGTCACTCGCCAACAAAAAGTAAATTGCGTGGCAAAGCAAGGTCTAAGAGTCAGTTTTAAGGCTTTACCTAAGCAAGTCCAAGTGAAGACCTTAAGAGCGAGTGTTAAGGGCTCGGCTAAGGTCATTGGAGTGACTTACCGCTCTGAAAAGCATACCGATCATAAAAAACTGAAGTTAAATGATGCGGTCAAAGATACTAAAGCCTATCAAGAATGGGAAAAACGTTATCAAGATCTTGTCAAAAAACAGCAGGTATTAATGGCTGAAAAAACTCGTTTAGAACAGAGTCAAAGTTTGACAACCAAAGAGAAGCAACGTTTGAAAATAGCAGTTGCTAATGGCTTACATACCGGCCAACTCGACTTCAAAACTTTGACAAAAAGCCTTGAACGCTTGGTTAGGCAAGAAAGGCAAATGGCCAAGCGCTTGGTCGATATTGATGAAGAGATTTATGCGCTTAAAATGGATTTATATCAGCTTTCACAAACTAAGCCCTTAGCTAACAATGGACTGTCACCACAGCAGTCATCGACTCATAGTTTACACGGTGGTTCCGCGATTGTTTCGATGACCTGTTTAAAAAGCGGTCCTCTTAGTGTTGAGCTGAGTTATATTACAGCCGGTGCATCTTGGCGATTTGATTATGCTCTTAATATAAAATCAAAAAGTACTAGCAAAGCCTCTTTATCGTGGTCGGTTAATGCCATTGTTCGCCAAACAACCGGAGAGGATTGGCGAAACGCACAAATCTATTTATCTACAGCTCAACCAAACTTAGGTGATCAAGCCCCTCGTCCAAGACCGTTACACATCACCGGCAGTAAATATACCCGTCAAAAAGTTCTTACTCAGCGTAGTGAAGATCGCCAAGACTTGGCGAGTGGACAAGCGCAAGCACCTTCTGAGCCAAGTTCAGTAGGCATAGAGGATAGAGGGCAATCTTTTGGGCTAAAAGTGCCTCAGAAATCTACAATTTTAAGCAATGGGCAAGCCTATTGGATTCCGGTGAGTGAGAATCGTAGCAGTAAGGCCAAGTTTGCTTTAGTGACCACACCCAAGCTTTCTCCGGCTGTTTACCAAGTTATTCGTTTTCATAATCCAGCAGCCCATCCCTTACCCGCCGGCACACTTGCTTTGAATCTTGATGGTCAATTTTTAGGACAGATTAAAACTCAGCATTATGGCACAGGCGAGGCGATCGAGTTTACACTAGGCATTGAAGAAACTCTTGGTGTACAAAGAACTTTAAAAGATGGAAAAGATAAAAAGGCTGGATTATTAGAAAACGATCAAAGCTTACTTAGGCGCTTTGAAATTAAAGTATCAAACCGTAGTAAAAAGCGACGAAAGATTGAAGTGGTAGACAATATCCCCGTGAGCGAAATCGAAGATATTAAGGTCATTCTTAATAAGAAGCAAAGCACGAAGGGCTATAAGTTAAACACAAAAACCGGCTTTATTACTTGGAAGATCACCTTAAAGCCCAAGGAAAATAAATCATTATCTTTAGCTTACAAAGTTGAATTGCCGGATGATTGGAAACTAAGGTAATTTTAATCGGCTAAGCTTCAAGTTTAATAAGCTTTTGCTTGGAATTCTTGCATTAACTCAATTTGAGCAGCTCAATAACTTCTTGAAATTGTACATCAAATAGGTGTTCAACGTTCAACTGATACCATTGAGTTTTCGTGAGTTGCTTGAGATATAAATCTTTTTGCAAAAGTCTGTGATTCACTAAGCGTTGATAAACAATATCAGCTTGCTCATCAGTTAAATGACCGTCGGGGCTAAATTGGCTTTCTGATGAGCGCAGGTGCTGAGAGCTAGGACGATCAGCTTGAGGATCGGTACAGCACAAATATAAGGAATACATGGCTCTTTGGCTTATGCTTAGCTGCTCTATTACAGAAGATAAAGTTTCGCAATGACTGCTTGGAGTAGGAATCGTAAATAGCGCATCCGATAGGTAAATCAGATAATCATCTGTATTGACTTGAGCCAAGTACTGAATTCTTGATTCCGGAGTAGCACTTAAGCCGCTTGGGCTTTGCTTTAACCAATCAAAGGCAGTGATGATATGCTCTAGTCTTGTACAAATAGGCGCTTGATAAAACTCTTGATCTCTCTCAATCAGCACCAAAACCTGGTGTCCACCTTTAACACAGGCGATCGCAAGTTTTATCGCACATCGTCGAGCATACTGATATTGCTGTCCGGTGCTCATGGAGCCGGTTTCATCAAGCACTAAGCAGAGCTTTCCTTGCTGGGGTAAGTCATACTGCTTAAGAGCAAGTTCTTGACGCTGAACCCAACGAGGCCAATGGATTCTTTTGGTGTTGGCTCCATACACATATGGACTGAGTTCCCTAAAGCTTTCTCCCCAAGCTTGGGCAACGGTCGCAGAGCCACCACTTTTTCCTAATGTTGGCAAGGATAAAGCGGGGGTCTGAAAAAGGTGTTCCCAATCTAAGCCTAATGAAGACTCCGAATACTTGTTTTTTTTAAAGAGAGACTCTATCAAAGGATTCCTTTACATATTTCCTCAATAATTTCATCAACATTAAGCTGGCTTGATTTAGCCTGCCAACTCAAGCGTAAACGATGACGAATCGAGGGGAATAGGCAGCGCTTTAAATCATCATCATTCGCGACTAAGCGACCATTTAAGGCGGCATGGACTTGACAAGCTTTATATAGTTCTCTAGCCGCTCTTGGGCTAAGTGCATCTTGGATTAAAGGTCTTAAGTGAGCGCCTAGATTTTGGGCGCGAGTTTTCATTAAAATCTGCAATAATTTTTGGCGCGTTTGAGGACTCAAAGGAATTTGAGTGCTTGCCCAATACCAAGCGTTTATCTTTTCTGCCGAAGTGAAAGCTTGTAATTTTTCAAACGCTGACAAGGCATCAAAATCTAAAAGCTTATCCAAGACAGATTCAGACGGATGATCGCTTAAGCTTTTAAAAAAGAAGCGGTCGGCCTGAGCTTCTGGAAGTGGGTATGTCCCTTCATGATCCAAGGGGTTTTGGGTAGCAACCAAGAAAAAAGGAGAAGGTAATACCCTAAGTTCTCCATCGATACTGACTTGACCTTCACCCATAGCTTCTAACAGAGCCGCTTGGGTGCGTGGTGTTGCTCTATTAATCTCATCGGCAAAGAAAATCTGAGTAAAAATAGGACCTTCTTGAAAAGTAAGTTCGGGGCCTTCCATCTTTTGAACAAGCCGATATCCACCTAAAATATCACTGGGCATCAATTCCGGTGTGCATTGAACACGTTTCATCTTTAGGCTTGAACTTTTAGCTAAAGCTTTGAGCATAAAGGTTTTACCCACTCCAGGTGGACCTTCTAGTAAAATATGTCCACCGGCAATCATCGCTATAACCGCTTCAGTGAGAACTGCTGTTTGGCCCAAAATAACCTTGGATAACTGTGTAATGAGTTCCTGTCCTTGCTGGGAGAATTCGGCAAGTATTTGTCCAAGATCTTGAGCTGAATAGAGATGACTCTCTTGGGTATCTTGTGACATCGCTAGACTCCTGTATAGACTTTACTTTCGAGGTATAAGCATTCGTAAGGCGGGTGGAAAGTCTTGTCGTTTTTCTTGATTAGTACTACCTAATAAATAAGCTTCATTTCTTAAAGCTTGTCTACGACTATTACTTAAAGTTGGGCTTCGTTTTAGAGTTGTAGAATACTCAGACTGACCATGAACTTTATTTCTTCTTGCAGTGGATTGCTCTTTAAAGTTTACGTCTTTGTTTTCTTTTGGGACACTCTTTTGTTTAGGCGTCATTTGCTTTAGGTCTGCTGAAACTTTAAAGACTTCCACTAAGCGTTGACGTTCACGAACATCCTGGTCGAAAGTGATAGATTGACCACTCGTCCTACCACCAACTTGACCCATCATAACTGTTGACTTAAGCACTTTATCTTGACTCATTTGTCTAGTTTTTATGGATGGATTGAGACTCCCTTGAGTCTGCTTATGATTAGATTGAGAATCATTCTTTTGGTTAAGACTTGTGTATTCTTCTTGTTGGAGCCTAATTTCAGTTGTATGTTGGAGTGGCTGATTCAAAGACTTATTTCGATTCAACTTGGCTTTAGGTAGATTTGTATTTTCAGGCTTTTGAATCGTATTAATCTTCTTTAAGTTTACTCCCTCTTTCGGCTTGCTATGAGTGACTGTTGGCCAATTAAAATCTAAAGTAAAATCTATCTGTGCGACAACATTTGGTCCTAAAAAAAAAGCGACTGCAAGAACACAGACCAAGATTTCTTGTGGAAACTTAGGTTGCTGACGTTTAATGATTTCACTATGATGTGCTATACGGGTATACATTAATGCAACGATTGATGAGTTATAGACTTTTTGAGTACTAGGAAGTAAATTAGAGTCACGACCTAAATCATCCACCAAAACACTTAAAATACCTCGATCGTTTTCTGTTAAAACCTTTGACTTAATAAGTTGAGTCTCAATGGTGGTGACTAAATCTCTTTTAGGTAAAATCTTGGACTGCAGGTAGCGAGTTAATGATAGAATCGCTAAAGCTGAACAAAGTACCCATAATACGCTTAGATTAGCGAAAAAATAGGCTTGGCATATATAAGTAGACACAAGCCAGACCAAAAAAGAAACTGAGAATAAGTGTATGCTTTGATAAAACTTTTCTTTAAGTAATAGCGTTTTTAAAACTGATTTAAGCCTCAGTTTGTCACAAGATTTCATTGGGTCACATAAAACCAATACAGAAATGCAAAACCGAAGACATTTCCTGTAACAAGACTAAGCAAAGGTTGAGCTGAATAGCTTTCAATCAAGCAAGCGATTAATGAAGCAAAAGCTAAAAGTATGGCACTGACAAACACACTTGACAGTACTTCCCATGCTTGTACCAAAGACATTTGAATGAGCCACACCCAAGTGGACACACCAAATAACAAATATACAGAAACACCAATAAGACTAAGACTAAGCGCATAGTTGCGATGTATTTTAGAATCTAAACCTAAAAACCCACGATCTAAGCCCCATGAACAAGTCATTAAAACGCCAAAGCCAGTCCAAATAAGCCAGACTTTGGTAAAGGCATCATCCTGCCACAAGCCTTGAAACCATAAGTCGGCATGATTATAAATGACTTCAAGAGTTAAAGGGCCAATCAAGGCAGAGCACAGTGCCACTAAACCAAGCCCTCTGTAACTAGTCGGTCGATTTAGAAGAAGACGAACAGGATTCATTTCCACCCCTGAGCTTGGTAGATAAAAGTTTGAAAGTCTTCATCACTTCTGACTCGTTGATCACCTTCAGCAATATAGCCGTTATTGACTTTCACTACCCTTTGACACATACGATAAGGAAGATTGGGTGAGTTTGTCGCAATCAAAACAGTACGTCCACGCTCATTAAGTTTACGAATTGCCCGCCTAAGAAATTGAAAGCCTGTTCCATCAAGAAAGGCATCCGGTTGATCTAATAGGTAAACTTGTGGATCAATCGCCCATACTCTGGCTAAGTCTAAGCAGCGTTTTTGACTATGAGAAAGCTGACCCACTAACGACATTTTAAGGCCTTCAAGACCAAATGTTTCTAAGGCTTTAGCTTCTCTTTCTTCATGGTTATCAATACCACCTCTCACACTTGACCAATAACTCATCCAACCGGCAACAGACATATCATAGGGTCCCACCAAATCAGGTGTGCTCAAGGCGGTTGCTTCTCGAAGCTGATCTAGATGACGTGTCACATCGACTTGACCTAAGCGAATTCGTCCTCGATTGGCCTGAATACTACCGGAAGCTAACTTGAGAATAGAAGATTTACCACAACCGGCTAAACCGATCAAACCAATGACTTCACCTAGCTTCACCACAAGGTCAAGTTCGTTCAGTACTGGGGCTTGTTCGCCATCTAAAAAGACACTAGCAAGTTGAATCATGGTGATCTCTTATATACATTTGGGAGGGTTGGCTTTGATAAAACAATCAAGCTTAATGATTTGTTCCACCACATAATCTAATGAGCTTAGAGGCAGGGCGCAAGCACCATCACACCATGCAAGTTCAGGTTGAGGGTGGCATTCAAGAAATATAGCACTGATTCCTTGGCTTATACCGGCATAAGCTAAGGGTAAGGTATAGGTTGAGCGACCACCAGCGCATATACGTTGAGCGTCACCTTGACCAGGAAACTGTAAGGCATGGCTTACATCCAAGCTGAGCGGTACTTTAAAAGTTTTCATTTCTGCCAAAGCTAAGGGATCTAGCATCAGTTGGCCATAGCCAAAGCTTGTTCCACGTTCACAAATGATCACTTGCTCATTACCAAAAGCACTACATTTTTCAATCACTGCTTTCATTTCATGAGGTGCAAGCATTTGCATTTTTTTGATATGAAGAGGCTTGTGAGTCTCTGCAGCGGCTTGAATTAAATCTGTTTGTCTGCATAAAAAAGCTGGGATTTGAATAATATCCGCAACCGTAGCAACTTTGGAAGCCTGAGCTTCTGTATGTATATCGGTCAAAATTGGATAGTGATATTTGTTGCGAATCGATTTAAGACGAGCAAGCCCCTCCTCTAATCCGGGCCCGCGTGAACTTTGATGACTACTCCGATTCGCTTTGTCAAAAGAAGCTTTAAAAATGATTTGTGCATGGTGCTTTTTAAAGACTTTTGTGATCTCGTCTAGGCAGCTTTGCACGATTACTTCATCTTCAAGAACATTTAGTCCGACCATAAAAGTAATCGGTCGGTGATTTGCAATCACCAAGCTTTGCGTAGGGCCTTGAACGACGATTTCTGATGTGGAGCTTAACATGAAGTCAAAAACTAACTATTCAATTATTTTGAGAATATAAGTTGAACACATAAAGGCTTATAGGAAGACACTCTCTGTGCTATTCTAAGCTTAGTGATCAGACTTGACCGCAAGTGGTTTTTGATCATTTTTGCGTTTGGTTTTATTGGGCATTTGACGACCAATGTGCTTTTCACCACGCACAGCCGACAGTTTAATTTGCTTTTGGCGCTCTCTGAAGCTCGATTTACGTTTTTCAGTGAGTACATCATGACAGTGCGGACAGCAAACGCCCGCCTCATAAAACTCACTTTTAGTCTCTTCTTCGGTAATTGGACTTCTACACCCGTGACATAATAAGTAATCACCAGGCTCTAGGTTATGGCCAACCGATACTCGCTCATCAAAAACAAAGCATTCACCATCCCACATACTTTGCTCTTGTTCGATCTCTTCTAGATATTTTAGAATTCCGCCCTCAAGATGATACACTTGATCATAGCCCAAGCTTTTCATGTATGAAGTTGCTTTTTCACAGCGGATACCACCGGTACAGAACATCGCAATATTTTTCTTGGCCTTGAGTTCATCGCTATGCTCCTCAATCCACTGAGGAAACTCCCTAAATGTTTCGGTTTTAGGGTTCACTGCACCTTGAAATGAACCAATACGATATTCATAGTCATTGCGGGTATCAACAAGGATTGTATTAGGATCAGAAATGAGCTCATTCCATTTTTCGGGCTTCACATAGGTGCCAACAATAAGATTTGGATCAACATCAGGAACACCCATAGTGACAATTTCTCGCTTTAAATTGACCTTGGCTCGATGGAAAGGCTCATCAAAAGCATAGGACTCCTTGTAAGGTAAGTCGCTTAAACGTGGGTCAGACCTTAAAAATGCAATAAAAGAGTTTAAGTCCTCTCTTTTTCCAGAGATAGTGCCGTTTATACCCTCTTTAGCCAATAGTAGTGAGCCCTTAATATTAAACTCTTTCATTTTGGCAAGAAATGGGGGCTTAAGCGCTTCAAAATCTTCAAGAGTCACAAATTTATAGAGGGCTGCTAAAATATGAGGTGCTTTGCCCTCGAGTGCTTCTTCTAAACTTAAATTACTGCGATCATCTTGAGTATTCACTACTGTGTCTCCTATCTTTTGGTCAGTGTATCAGTGTTTAATTTCTACCGTTTAGTATTTAGCCGTGTATTATTGTGATAAACTCTATCATGTACATACTTTGCAAAACATATCAGATACTTATTCAACACATCATAAAGCCATAGAGTTTCAAAGGATCTGTGGATGTACTTGGCATAATCAGCATCACAAAATCAGCGACATTATACTCGCTTTGATCAAATCAACAAGCCTATGTATAAACTGTTCTTTAAAAATCATCAATCTAACCCTTAATATATGATTTTTTTGAACTTTATCAAAAGACACCACGGCAGCGTTTTGAATTTTGCTGATTTAATGCATCATTTATTTGAAACATGATTTTATTGAGGGTATGCATATGAGTGAAAACTGAATGAGTATTCACTCAGTATTTATTCTTCTTGACTAAGTACTCTGTGATTAGCTTGGTTTTTCTGAGCGACAAACTCTGTAATTTAACAAGACCATGGCCATATTTATTTTATATCGGCCTTAGCATAGAGAGAGAGCGATGGCATATAAAGGAAGCCGTATAAGACTTGACGTCAATAACAACGTCGCCACGATCACCTTTGATAATGAGCATGAAAAGGTTAATAAGTTTGATCAAGGAACTCTCCAAGAGCTCCGAGAAGTGACCGATGTTCTAAAAGGTCGCAGTGACATCAATGGACTTTTGGTTAAAAGCGCTAAAAAACTCTTCATCGTTGGTGCTGATATCAATGAGTTTGGTGCTTTATTTCAAGGAACAGAAGAAGAACTATTGGGATGGATGGAACAAGCCAATGCTATTTTTAATGATATTGAAGATCTCCCCTATCCATCGCTTACTGTAATCAACGGAACCGCTCTTGGTGGCGGTTTTGAAATGGCCTTGTCTACCGATTATCGCATTATGAGCGATAAGGCTGTGGTTGGTTTACCAGAGATCAAGCTTGGGATTTGTCCTGGCTTTGGTGGCACGGTACGTCTACCACGCTTAATTGGTGGTGATAACGCCATTGAGGCGATTGCTGCCGGCAAAACCATTAAGTCAGCTGAGGCTTTAAAGCTAGGCGCAGTAGATGGGGTTATTAAATCAGATAAGCTAGATATCGCCGCTGACCGCTTTCTTAAGCAAGCTATGGATGGTGCATTTGATTGGCAGGCTCGACGTACCCAAAAAACCTCAAAGCTCAAGCTTGGCATGATGGAAAAAATGATGAGTTTTGAAACCGCTAAAGGTTTCATTGCAGGCCAAAGTAAGGGATATATGGCTCCTTTAGAGGTGGTTAAAATCATTGAAAAGGGCGCCGGTAAAAAGCGTGATGATGCTCTAAAGATTGAGGCAAAAGGTTTTGTAAAACTTGCCAAAACGACAATTGCTGATTCTTTGATTGGGATTTACCTCAGTGACCAACTGATCAAGAAAAAGAGTGGTGACTACGCAAAGCAAGCCAATGAGTTTAACCAAGCTGCTGTCTTAGGAGCTGGTATTATGGGCGGTGGTATTGCATATCAATCGGCCTCCAAAGGTACTCCGATCATCATGAAAGATATTCGGGAAGAAGCCTTACAGCTGGGTATGGGCGAAGCTAATAAGCTTCTGAATAAGCAAATCAAGCGTAAAAAGATTGATAGCGTTGTCATGGGAGAGACTTTAGGTCGTATTCGTCCAACTCTTTCATACGGTGATTTTAGCAATGTCGATATTGTTGTTGAAGCTGTGGTCGAAAATGAAAAGATCAAGGGCATCGTTCTTGCTGAACTTGAGGATCAGTGTAGAGGGGATGCCATTTTGACCTCTAACACATCCTCAATCTCCATTACGCGTCTTGCCGAAAACCTGAAGCACCCAGAAAACTTCTGTGGTATGCACTTCTTCAATCCGGTTCATCTTATGCCTTTGGTAGAGGTGATTCGTGGTGAAAAGAGTAGTGAGAAAGCCATCGCGACTACAGTGGCTTATGCAACCTCAATGGGTAAGACAGCGATTGTCGTTGGAGACTGTCCAGGCTTCCTAGTAAACCGTGTTCTTTTCCCCTACTTTGCAGGTTTCCAAATCTTAGTAAGCCAAGGCGTTGACTTTAAGCGTATCGATAAGCTTATGGAAAAGTTTGGTTGGCCTATGGGGCCAGCATACTTGATTGACGTAGTAGGTATTGATACCGCCCACCATGTGGGTGAAGTATTGTCAGAGGGCTTCCCAGATCGTATGAAGTTTGACATGAAATCATCATTAGACGTGATGTATGAAGCTGAACGCTATGGTCAAAAGAATGGCAAAGGATATTACACCTACACCCCAGACAAGAAGGGTAAGCCTAAAAAAGCAGAAGACCCAAGTGTGGCAGATTTACTTGCGCCTGTTCAAGGTAATACAGTTGAACTCACTGATGAGGAAATTATTGATCGCATGATGATTCCCATGATTATTGAAACCGCTCGTTGTTTTGAAGAAGGTATTGTTGACACTGTCAATGAAGCTGACATGGGTCTGATCATGGGTATTGGCTTCCCTCCTTTCCGTGGGGGTGCCTTTAAGTATGCTGATACTGTTGGTCTAGCTACGATCTGTGAAAAGGCTAAGGCTTTAACTCATCTAGGTACGCTCTATGAGCCCACCGAGCGCATGCTTGAGATGGCCGCCAAGGGCGAGACTTACTACAGCAAATAATTGAAGCAAGGAGTAATACAATGAAAGAAGTAGTCATCGTCGATGCAGTGCGTACCCCAATGGGTAAATCTAAGGGTGGTACATTTCGTAATACACGTGCAGAAAACTTATCAGCACACTTAATTAAAGCCCTTATGAAACGCAATGAGGCCGTTTCTCCTAAAGAGATTGAAGATGTGATTTGGGGCTGTGTACAGCAGACTCTAGAGCAGGGATTCAATATTGGTCGTATGGCCTCGGTTCTTGCTGAATTACCATACACGGTACCAGCACAAACAGTAAACCGCCTCTGTGGAAGTTCTATGACCGCCATTCATACCGCTAGTATGTCAATTCAAACCGGTAATGGAGATACCTTTATTTGTGGTGGTGTTGAGCATATGGGCCATGTCCCAATGATGCATGGGGTTGACCTAAATCCTGCTTTAGCCTTGAATGTAGCGAAGGCTGCCGGAATGATGGGTCTAACCGCTGAGCTTTTAGGCAAAATGAATGGAATTAGTCGTCAAGCTCAAGATGAGTTTGCGTATGAGTCTCATATGCGTGCTCACAAAGCGACTCAGGAGAAAGCATGGGCGAATGAATTAATTCCTACGCCTGGTCACGATCCTGATGACGCACCTTTAATGGTGGATTATGATGATGTCATTCGTCCTGAAACAACTGTTGAGGCCCTAGCCAAACTTCGTGCAAGCTTTGATCCTAAAAATGGTACAGTAACAGCCGGTAATTCTTCAGCGATTTCAGATGGGGCTGCCGCTGTCATGCTGATGTCCTTGGAACGTGCGAATGAACTGGGCTTAAAGCCTTTGGCCAAGATTCGTTCAATTGCTGCTGCCGGTTGTGATCCATCGGTCATGGGTCGTGGGCCGGTTCCGGCGACTAAAAAAGCATTAAAACGTGCAGGCCTAAGTCTTGAGGATATCGACTTTATTGAACTGAATGAAGCCTTTGCAGCTCAGTCATTGGCTGTGCTCAAAGAAATGAAACTTCTTAATCGCCAAGACATTGTGAATGTAAAGGGCGGCGCGATTGCTTTAGGTCACCCCTTGGGCTGTTCAGGTGCTCGTATTACCGGTGCGGTTGCTCATATTCTTAATGAAAAAGATGCACAATTTGGACTTGCCACAATGTGTATTGGTATGGGACAAGGGGTCGCAACAGTGATCGAGCGTATCTAAGCTTGACCTGACTTAAAGCTCATTACTTGCAAAGGTAAACCCCCATGACCCGCCAAAGTTGGAAACGTTGGTTTCGTGAAACTCTGACTCCTTATGGGGCAAAGTTAATTGCTGATGCAAGTGATGATTATGGAGCGATTCAGATTGTTGAATTAGGTCCATATCGGGCGCTTTACTTCAATTCGCCGAGTTGCCAAGGCCGTATTCACATAGAAGAGCCTTGGCAACCGTCATCAGAGTACTTACGCTCAATCTTGTGTGCCACGGCAATGGCACCCAAAGTGAATCGGGTCTTAATTTTAGGGCTCGGGCCGGGGGCCTTGATTCATAGTTTACGTAAATTATATCCTGAC
Organism: uncultured Myxococcales bacterium; assembly: GCA_937146725.1. Taxonomy (GTDB): domain Bacteria; phylum Myxococcota_A; class Bradymonadia; order UBA7976; family VGTA01; genus CAKZRU01. The sequence goes on along the minus strand of CAKZRU010000123.1, from coordinate 771 downwards.
GTTGAAATCCACACAGTTGAATTACGTCCTATCGTTTATCAAGCGGCTCGGGATCATTTTAACTTACCCGAAGATGATAAAACTCATTATCACCTGATGGACGCTACACACTTTGTTAAGTCGGAGCCGAATGAGCTATTTGATTTAATCATAGTGGACATGGCGATGAGTGATAGTATTTCCCCTTTATTGGTTCAACCGGGCTTTTGGGTACATACTTTGACTCATTTAGACGCTCTGGGAGTGATTTGTGCTAATCTTTGGCGTGGTTCTCAGCATCGTTTTGAATGGATTTTTAATCGCTTGGGTAGCTGCTTAAAAACACCACCGGCAGTACTGAGGCATCGTCAAATTGACAACATGGTTGTTTTTGGTAGTCCAACTGTACTAGAGGATGTGGAAATTATTGAGTTTAGACGGCGAGTGACAGACCATGCTGAATTGTTAAAATTCGATCCCAAAAACCTTGTCAAGCAACTACCAATGATTCAGACAAACGATGAGTTATTTGGCTCAGCCCAAAGTAAGACAGAAAGCGAAATGACAGAGGTTTCTTGGGGACTTGCTGAGGACTGATAGGAGTTTTTTGAACTTTATTCTATCTATTGCCCAGGTAATACCCAGTATTATGAGCTTGATTTGCTCTCATTGAAGCACTGTTGTGTATGCTTATTTATGGCCGGCCTTTCTCTAGCAATGAGGTGGACAGTTTGCTTAATGCCAAATTCTCAAGCAAATCGGAGTACCTATCCACTTAGCCAATCATATACA
>CAKZRU010000122.1 GCA_937146725.1 uncultured Myxococcales bacterium | reverse complement strand
AATTTAGGTCTACCCATTCTCTGACTTAGGTCGCTATTCCAAGCTTCAATGACGTCTTCTGAAAGCCATAAAGTGAGGTCTCCACGGTTGATTAAAGATCGCTCATAAGACCGCCAGTTGTGTATTTTGTATTTCTTTCGGTACTTTGGATGTCTATTACGTTGATGTGGCTGAGTCATGGTTTACTCCTCAGCACTCATCCTATATTATTCGCTAGACTTATGCACCAACGCCTATCAATGCCTAAAAACCCTACTCATTTACATTTATGTGCTAATTCAGTATTTGTAAGTAGCAAACAAAAAAGTATTTTTTCGTTATTGGATAGATAGGTGCCACCAAATGTATAAACCAAGTTTATTACCCTTAAGATTTTTAATTTTTAGTCTTAGTCAAATTGCTTGTATGGACGTGGTAGTGACTGATCTAGATTATGACCTAGAGCTTATTGCTGTTTCTGATAACATCAATGCAGGGACAATGGCAGGTATAGAGGCTGGAAGTGAAGCTGGAACACTTGCTGGAAGTGAAGCCGGAACACTTGCTGGAAGTGAAGCCGGTTTTCTGCTAACTCCGACCGGTGATGAGGTAAGTATAAGTGACTTAGGTATCATCAACAGTACTGGTGAGCGAAATATTCTTGCCTGTGGTTCAATGACTTGCGACTCTAATGCGAGCTGTATTATGGACTCCGATCAACCCTACTGTGAATGCAATGCACGCTATGAGGGTGATGGCGAAAGCTGTCGTCCACAAGCCTGCCCGACAAACTCAAATGGCACACCCAACTGTATTTGCGTTGATGGTTATAGCGGTGATCTAATTTATGATTTGGCAACTAGGACATGGCAAGGTCAATGTACTTTAACAAACGCTTGTGAGTTGATTACTTTGAGAGAAGATCAGTTTTTAAGCACAACCGATGTTAATTTTGGCGATACAATTTACCAATCTTGCTTAACGGATGAGCAAAGTCGAGAACACTACCGCTTCTCTTTTAGCGAAGGTCAAGTGTATGCTTATTATGCGGCGGGTGGCACTAATTCATCTTGTACAGGCCATAACGATCACAAAGTAGATGTAGACTCTTGGGCCTATCAAGGCGGCGTCTTAAGCGACAATAATCTGTTTCATATAAGTAACTTAAATTATACCCTAGATAACTGTATCTACAATGTTTTAGCGGTGAACATTGGACCCATTGTAGAGCGAGTGTATTTAGCACCTACCGGCCGAGCCTGTACAGAAGGACTCATGATGCCTATTTCTTGTGGAGAAGGTGCTTGTCAAGTTAATGGTGAAATGCGCTGTGAACAGGGCGAATGGGTGGAATACTGTACTCCCGAAGTCCCTAGCAATGAACTTGACATCTGTGACGGACTTGATACCGACTGTGATGGACAAAGCGATGAGGACTTTAGTATTCGAGAAAGCACTTGTGGTGTGGGGGCTTGTGCCAATGTGGGGCAGATTAAATGTGAACAAGGCCGAATAATCGACTCTTGCCAAGTCCTAGAAGCAGAACAAAATGATGCAAGCTGTGATGGCATTGACCAAGATTGTGATGGCAATACAGATGAAAACTATATGACTCAGACAATTCAATGCGGAGTTGGTGTATGCCAAGCAGATGGGATTATTTTGTGCCAGAATGGGATTGAAGTAACAGAATGTACAGTCGGTATACACAATGGTAACGATGCTAATTGCGATGGTCTAGATCAAGATTGTGATGGACAAAGCGATGAGTCATATCTAGGTGAAGTGGTAAGCTGTGGTATTGGAGCCTGTCGTTATGAGGGGTCATTGCGATGTAGTAATGGAGTCGTTGAAGAACTCTGTACCCCTAATCAACCTGCCGAAGATGATGCCAACTGTGATGGGATTGATGATGACTGCGATGGTAGAGCCGACGAAGATTATCAAGGCGAAGTAATCTTTTGTGGTTTAGGTGCTTGCTCTGCCTCAGGCAGTACATTCTGTTCTAATGGTGAAGTGTTCAATGACTGTACAATAGGCTCTTCAACTGGTGATGATACAGATTGTGATGGGATTGATAATGATTGCGATGGTACTCCTGATGAAAGCTTCATCAGCATTAATATAGCCTGCAGCGGAGCTAATATTTATGACTGCCCTGTCGTGGTTCCTACAATTTGTAATGCAGGGCAAACAAGCTTTGATTGCGAGAGTCACTTAGCAGAAATAAACGATAATAGCTGTGATGGGATTGATGATGACTGTGACGGGCAACTTGATGAAGACTATATCTCGGTCGAGATAAGTTGTGGTCAAGGCGTTTGTGCTGATACCTCAATGACCCGCTGTACCAACGGTGAAGTCACCGATCGTTGCTTGGCTCGTTCACCAATGGGCGATGACAGTGATTGTAATGGAAATGATGATGACTGTGATGGCAGTGTAGACGAAAGTTTTATCTCTAGCGAAGTCAGTTGTGGGTTTGGTGCCTGTACTTCAACTGGTATATCTCGCTGTGAAAATGGAGTATATAGTACCACATGCACACCTCTTGAGGTCAATGAAGCTGATGAAAGCAGTTGTGACGGACTTGATAATGATTGTGATAGCCGCATTGATGAAGCCTATGTTTCAATAAGAACTGATTGTGGTAATGGAGTATGCTATGCGGTGGGAAGTAGCAGCTGTTTACAAGGCATAGAGACCACAAACTGTGTTCCCTTAGCCTCTACCGGTGATGATGCCGACTGTGATGGCATTGATCAAGATTGTGATGCCAATACGGATGAGGATTATCCGCCCGTCGTTGATGAATGTGGAGTGGGGGTATGTTATAATACAGCTGATTCCTCATGTATTGAGGGTGCAATTCAAAATAATTGTATCGAATTTCAACCTACCGGAAATGATGCTGATTGTGACGCATTAGATAATGACTGTGATGCCAGCACTGACGAAGATTATCCACCTCAAATTGATCAGTGTGGCTTAGGTGTGTGTCGTACAAGTGCCCCATCTTCATGCGTGGTCGGCCAAGTGGTTAATAACTGTGTCCCCTTACCTCAAACCGGTAATGATGCCGATTGCGATGGCATTGATCAAGATTGTGATGGCACCAATGATGAAAGCTATCCACCCGAAGTTGATTCATGTGGACAAGGTGTCTGTTTTAACACCGCTCTGTCATCTTGTGATGCAGGTCAACGGCAAAACAACTGTGTAGAACTTCCTCAACAAGGAGATGACAGTATTTGTAACGGCCTTGATGATGATTGTGATGGCCGAGTTGATGAGGGATATGTCTCTGTCGCAACAAGCTGTACCTACGGCTCGGTCTGTGTGCAACCTGGAATGACAGCTTGTGTGAATGGAAATATACAAGATGTATGCGATCCTCCTGCTTTCTTTACGGGCTCAGATAACAGCTGCAATAACCAAGATAATGATTGTGATGGCCAAACTGATGAAGGTTTTGTGGGTGGAGTTTATTACTGCGGAAACGGTGTATGTCAAGGTAGTGGCTTTAGATCTTGCGTGAATGGTCAAGAGGGGGGTGGGAATTGTTCACCTAATCCGAATCTAGCAAGTAGTGATGCAAACTGTAATGGTGTAGATGATGACTGTGATGGCCGAACTGATGAACATTACGGTACTCAAAATACTTCCTGTGGCACTGGAGTTTGTGCAAGAAGTGGAACTCGCAGTTGCTCAAACGGTAATGTCATTAGTAATTGTAGCGCAGGTAATCCTACTGGTGATGATAGTGATACGAATGGACAAGATGATGACTGCGATGGTCAAATTGACGAAGACTCATGTAGTTTTACAAGCAGTAACGATGGTTGTGATGGCACCGATAATGACTGTGATGGACAAGTCGACGAGGACTTTACAGGAGGGAATGTAAGTTGTGGTGAAGGTGTATGTGCTGATACCGGAACTGCTACCTGCAACAATGGGAACTTAAGCAGTACTTGTTCGCCTAATAACCAACTTTCTACAGTTGATAACACCTGTAATAACCAAGATAATGATTGTGACGGACGTACTGATGAGCATTACCAAGGTGTACTCACAGTATGTGGCACAGGAGCTTGCCAAAGGAATGGACAGATCATTTGTTCAAATGGTTCAACAAGTGATAACTGCTCTCCAGGAGCGCCTTCTCCCAATGAAACACGAGGTAATGGTATAGATGACGATTGTGATGGAAGCGTAGATGAAGAGCCCCCTCCTCCGAATGTATGTGGCAATTTTGAGTGGTACATTAGCACAGGAAAACTCCAACTTAGTGAGTTTTGTTGTACAACTGAGCCCTGTGAATCTTGGGCAGTCAGCCTTTCTGTAATGCAGCCTGGAGATCAAGCTTCTTCTGCTCAAGATGAGATTATTTGTAAAGATAACTCTCCTTATGCAGGTCGGGATCTTTATTATATTACATCACGCGGTCCATATTTTTACAGAGGTAATGGTGATTTTGCTTACTGGAAAGTTGCACCTGATGGATATGTCAGAGACTCGGGACGTGGGTTCTGTCGAGGCCCCGAAGGAAGCGGTAGTGGCTCTTTTTAAATCACGTCGAGTAGGCACCACCTTTCACTGAACCACACGTAAGACTCTCGTCTCATACGGTTCCTATTCCTTTCAACGACATTACTCAAAACTCGGTGAAAGAGGGTCTGGTTGACCACCTAAAATATTGGACTAGGTTACATGGCTATCGACAGCTTGTCATGGGTAAGAAAGTCAGTCGACCGGCGTTGGTTCATAAGTCTATCGAATAATATATGATGATTGCTGAGTCATGTATTATGAGATAGGCTTATGCAACAAAACCGTTTTTTGGGTGAAAATGACGATATATTATGCTAGTTACCAGTCACTATGGATACAGAATCAACAACAGAATTTAAAAGCTTAAATCTTTTGCCATCAATTTTAACTCAAGTTGAGGCTAAAGGTTATATCAACCCCACACCCATTCAAGTGCAGGCAATACCACCTCTGCTAGAAGGGAAGGACTTGCTAGGACTTGCTAAAACAGGTTCGGGGAAGACTGCAGCTTTTTCTTTGCCATTAATCGATAGACTGGGACGTAATAAAACGAGTATTACACCTAATCACATTAGGTCTCTTATTCTTTCACCCACTAGGGAGTTGGCAACT
>CAKZRU010000121.1 GCA_937146725.1 uncultured Myxococcales bacterium | reverse complement strand
CCCAAATCTTGCAAGCATGCTTGGATTACTTTGAGTGTGAGTTCTCTTGTATTCATCAACAACAGCTTGATAAATCTGCTCTGCAATCTCATCGGCGGTCATAGTTTGCTCTAAATCACTAAAACCTATCGGCCATAAACGGTGAAAAGCAAAGCGCCTTCGTAAGGCTGAGTCTATGGGAGCCACAGAACGATCAGTTGTATTCATCGTTGCAATAAGATGAATATTTGGTGGAACTGAAAACTGTTCTCCGCTGGGTAAAGAGACCGATTGCTTCCCTCTTTTAGAACGCTCTATGATTGTCAGCAGATCTCCCATTACTTTCGGAATATTACACCGATTGATTTCATCGAGTAAAACCAAGAAGTCTTTATCAAGATTTTCTTTAGCTTCATTCACCAAGCTTTTAAAAAAGCCAGCTTGGTTACTAAAACTATTGGTCGAACTCTGTCCATAGGCATCAACAGTGTGAAACTCTTTGCTTTGATTTTGATTGACTGTTGGTCTTAAACCTTCAATGAAATCTTCATAACTTGTCGCTGGATGTAATGTAATCGCCGCCTTTCCTTGACCTGCAAAACCTATTGCCAAGTCTTTCCCTGTGCATGTTTTCCAATTTTCGACAAGCTCTTTAATGATATGAGTTTTACCTGTTCCAGGAACACCTTCCAAAATAACATTTTTTGAAATTTTAATTGTATTTATTAACTTCTTTATCTCTTTATTTTGCATTATCCATCCTAGGGTTTTATCAATGGTAAGCCAAAACATTAACAATTAAGTCTCAAAAAAAAACATTTTTTAAGACTCTACAAATAGTGCTCACTCACTCAAACTAACTACTAATCACTAGTTTTAAGTTTTTCCCCATCCCTAATCACCTCTTTTAGGCGTTCTAATTCGGTGAGTCTTGAGCGGAATGCCGAGCGTAATACTTCTTCCAATAATGTCGATTCGCTGGCCCGTTTTATGTGCTCTCCCCCACCGGCTTTGGCGACTTTAGCATGCTCTTTTAAGACGATTTGGTCATATTCTTTAGTGATGCCTTTACGCTTTTTATAGCCTCTCGGTAAGGTTGAGACCACGTGAACCCGACCTCCTGTTTTTTTAAAGTTCTGCGCGACTTGAATACAGGCTTCAGCATCCTTAGAATTTGCGCCGGCATCGGACACCACAATCACTAACTTGATCGCACTTTCACGCCATGACGATTTACCTTTACGTTTTTTCTTAGTTGAGCGCTTAGAGTTATAATCTGCATATTTTTCACCCAAAATCGCTGCTCTTAGGCCACCGCACATCCATTCCGGGCGATCCTTGTCTCGCTTGGTACTTTTGGCTTCAATCCCCTCCAAAAACTTATGTAGGGTCTCCGCTTTAGAGGTTAAGGCTTGGTATTCGAGCCTCATCTTAGCCCGCTCTCTTTGATCTCGATAGACCGCCACACCGATACGAGCGGTTGGACTTAACACTTGTAAGGCACCAATAATCGCTCGTAGATTTTGTCGAACAGCGGCTAAACTTGGTTCCATTGAGTTGGTACCATCAATCACCAACATCACATCCACCGGACGAGCGGTTTTAGGATCGAGTGCTTCACGCAATAATCTGAGCCTTAATAACAGTCCGTTAAGTGAATCATCTTGGGCCTTACCCAAAGCTTCAAGATCAAGTTTGTGTTTGGATTGCTCATCTAAAAGGATTTGCTTTTGTTCGGCGAGTTGCCCTTGCAGTGCGTTCAATAAAGCCTTGAGTTCCTTGGCTTCTTTTTCTTTTAAGGCAATTAAAGTATCGCGCTGATTCAGGGAAGAGATCAAGTCTTGATTAGCGGACAAAAACTTCGCTAAGTCCTTGCTTGTAATCACTGAGTAGACAATAAAAATGAGTAATACACAGCCCAAAGCCGCTGTGAGTAAATCCATGAGCGACATACCAAAGCTGTCCTCATCCCCCACTCGCTTACGTTGCTGTCGACCTCGCCTGAGCATATTAACTCTCCTGCTTTTTTGGTGTCCGCTGCAGTACAATAGGCGCTTCAAGAGACGCTTGGATCAAAGACAAACGCTCATTGGCATTTTGTTGCTGAACCACAAGCTCCTGCAAGGGGCTCATTAAATCTCCACTGCTATTTGAACCGCTTTGAAGGTGCTGAAAGCCCTGTTGAATCGCCCCCTCTACTTTGGACTCTAGTACTTGTTGGGCCTGTCGACTTAAGGCAGGATGACTTGTGAGTGACTCTCTTAACTCCAAAAGATAGCGACTGGTATCAGCTAAATGTTGGTTTAAACTCATAGCCTGCGTATCAAGGGCTTGGATATATGTGTTTAACCGCTCACTTGACATATCATGTGCTGAGTGAGTTTGAGCGGCTTCAGCGGTCTGCAAAGCCTGCTGTAGATAAGGCAAGGTCAATTTGGCTTCTATCTGCTGCAAAAGTGTTTCACTTAGGTTTTCTAAGGCGAGTAAAGCTAACTTTAAAGGAATCACCAAAGCCAAGGCGAGTAGGGTTGTGTCAAAGGCTGTACCCAAGCCCTGAATCGCTGGGGCAAGATCACTTAAACCAATGAGTTTTACATGATCTCCATTGGCCGCCATAAAAAGCTCATCAAAGCGACCAATGGTTAAACTCATACCAATCACGGTTCCTAAAAAGCCCGACAAAGGAATCAGCCACATCGCCGCTCGAATGCCTTTAAATAACTGATCCACTTGATCAACCAAGCGGTCTCTCGAAACTTCAAGACTTGTTCTCGCTTCCAAATAACCGCTCACCAAGGGAATGTTTTCACTAAGTTCCTGAATAAAGGTACCGGTCAAAGACTCGTCAAAAAGCATCAAGCTTGGCTCATTAAAAGGAGTTGAGGCACTATGCATTGCTAAGTTCATTTGCTGTAAACTCTCTTGCTCCTTCCGCAAGGTCATAAAGCGCACCAAGGCAACCGCAACTCCCCAGCAAAACAAGGCTAAAGTACAGCTTTGACTGACTAAATGAGCGCCCCCCTCACCGTATATAAACTGATATACCGCATGAGAAGTTCCAAGACTGTAGGCAATTAGCATGAGTAAAATCAACAAGGTAAAAGTGACAAGAAAGATAGTCACTTTTTGCGCTGGAGGTGCAGATAAGCTTAGAGGCTTATTTTGACCATAAACCAATCTTTCTTGCTGACCCACATACTTAACAGTTGGTTCTAAAGATCGATCGTTTAACTGACTCATAGTGGAGTCTGTCGAGTCTATGACCTGATGTTTTTCGGTCATAGGGGTTTGTGTGGGGTAAGAGCTTTCAACTTGCCCACCTGAGGCATCTTGTTGGTCTTTTTCTTGAATGACTGGCACTTGAGATGAAAATCGAGGTTCAGAGGACATCGTTATACCTTATCAAACTGTTTATATAATTGAGGTTCTTATCTTAAGACACAGAAGTGTATACTTATTCTTAACAACAAGAAAACTTTAGTAAATCTTTAAGTCATCCCAAACACGAAAATAATTTACTTTTTAGTTGCTTAGGAAACGCTTATTTTAATGTTCTTTTTGAGGACTCAAGAGTTCGCTCTTTAGGTATTAAACAACACCGAAAGTTGAGTCAAAATCCTAGGACTCACTGTTTGCCCAAGTACTTTTAGGTTTTCTGTCATCTGTTCCAATGAACTCACCCCCAAGATCACATTGGTAATTTCTTCTCGTCTTAAAACCCATGATAAAGCGAGTTGAGCTTTGCTCATGTTGGCATCTGAGGCCAGCATCTCAAAACGTTCAAAGTACTCATTAACGTTTATATTTTGGTTGGTTTGTAAGCGCCACAAGGCATCAGGTAGATCTGCATGTTGCTGTTGAGATCCCTGTGGACCTCTAGCCAAAACGCCTCCGGCAAAAGGACTCCATGCACTTACCCCTAGACCTAACTGTGCCGATACTTTTAAGAGTTCTTGCTCTGGATAGGACTCCAATAAATTATAAGGCATTTGATGACAAATCGGCTTGGGCGCATTTAATGCCTCACAAAGCTTAAAAAGCTCGATTAAGGAAGCCTTACGCCAACCACAGATGCCCCAATATAAAATATCTCCGCGCCTAATCAGGTCCGCCATGGCCCGTACTGTTTCTTCTAGGGGCGTCTCATGATCTTCTGAGTGACATAAATATAAATCTAGGTAATCGGTTTGTAAGCGTTTTAAAGAGCCCTGTACACTTTCAATAAGATGCTTGCGACTTAGGCCACGATCATTCGCTCCCTCCGACATTGGCCAATAGCATTTACTGCTTAAGACTAACTGATGACGCGGATAATCAGCAAGCAGTTCACCATATAAGCTTTCGGTTTCTCCTCGGCCATAAATATCAGCAAAGTCAATCAGATTAACGCCTTGTTCTAAGGCCTCGCCAAGTAAATGATTTAAGCTTGTTTTGTCATAAGTTAAACCATCGCGAAACCACGCACCTAAAGCAAGTTCACTGACCTTAAGACCGGAGTTTCCTAGATTTCTATACCGCATTTTTGGTCACTTTCATCATTAAAGGATAGCAATGAGTCATAAAGTTGTGTGAATTTTAATTAGATTGCAAGTATAGTAGTATACTTATCTACAATAGATCATTATTTAATGTGCTCTCATCCTCATTTATCGCTCTTCAAAAGGTGTTCTCCAGATGCGTCGTATTGAAGTTACCTCACAGCTTTCACCCAAGCTTAAACAGGCTTTACAAACCCTTCTTGATCTTGATCAAGAAACACTTGAGGCCGCTTGGCACTCTTGTAGCCAAAAGGGTCGAGGCTACTTTACTCAAAAAATCAGACAGGCACCCAGTGGTAAAATTCGCGAAATTCACATAGCTCAACCAGCGATGCATACCGTACAACAACGTATTCTCAAGCGTGTCTTATATAGCCTACCCATCTCTAAGGCTGCCTTTGGAGGTATTCCTAAGCGTTCTCATGTTGGTGCTGCTAAAACGCATCTGCAACAGGCGGGTGAAATACTGCAATGTGATATTGTGAATGCCTTTAGTACGACCAGCTATCATCAAGTCTCTAAGGCACTGCGTAGTCGTTTAAAAAGTACTTTAGTCGCCTTTAGTTTAACCGCAGAAGAACGACGGGCTTTAGTTGGTTTTTTAGTCCATTTAATGGTGGTGAGCCCTGCCGGTGGACGCTTTCCAAAGCTTCCCTTAGGAACGCCCACCAGCTTGGCCGCCTTTAACCTTGTTTGGGCCGAAATCGACGCGGAGATTATTAAACTTTGCCACCAACTTAGTCCAAATGATGAACTGCGATATACACGCTATGTTGATGACTTAACCTTCTCATCCAATCAACACATCCCCCAAGAACTCATGCCCCGCTTAGTCTATTTACTTAAGAAACATGGATATACCTTAAATGAGGAAAAGACCCGCCGTGCTCATCGTGATCAAGCGATCATTCACGGACTATGTTGGCGTAATGAGCAACTCGACTTACCCGATCAGTCTATTCTTAACTTAGCCAAGCGAGTGCATCGCTTACAAGCTTTGGTCACCGGTCATCCTACACCACAGCAATGGCAACATGCCTCTCAACTGCTTAAGGAACTCGATTTTTTAGTGCAAGAGGTCTATGGCGAAGAAAGTCGACCTCAAGGTTTAGTGGTTTCTTCTGCATTACGTCAACTCATCAATACTAAGCAACATCAACCTGCCCGTTGGGCAGATGAATTATGGGGATAGTCACTTGAATAACGAGATAGCATCTATGATTGACCCACAAGCACCTTCCTTTATCGCCTTACAAAAACTGCTCGATCTTGAAGCAGACTGCCTAAGCAAAGCCCTAATCCAAGCTCGTGCCGATGACGGCTATACACGTTATGAGTTCCCTAAAGGCAATGGCCAAGTAAGAGTCATTAATGCACCGGCTGAAGAACTAAAACTCTGTCAACGTAAACTACTTGATGATATTTTATCACAAATCTCAGTCACTCCTTTCGCGCATGGCTTTGTGCCTCATCGAAGCATTATTACCAATGCTTTAATCCATGCGCCGAGTGCGCGTTCTATCTTTAACTTAGACCTAAAAGATGCTTTCCCATCGGTTTCAGAGCAAAGTGTTTACCGTATTATCCAATGGAGAGTGGGCGAATTTCTTAAAGTAAACACGCCCCAATTAAGTAGTGCTGAGCGCAATGAGATTTATCAGATGATTACGCGCTTGTGTACACGTGATGGCGCCTTACCACAGGGTGCGCCAACCTCTGGCTATTTACTGAATCTTGCCTGTGCAAGGCTAGATCGACTAGTATATGCAGCCGCCTTAAAATCAAGGCTACCGCAAATTAAGTATACTCGCTATGCCGATGATCTCACCATTAGTTCTAGTGCGCCCATTCCACCAGAGTTTATTGCGCAGGTTAAGCGAGCGGTTGTTCGTTCGGGTTTTCAAGTGCATCCGCACAAGGTACACTGCTATAATGATCATCAAAAGGCGATCGTTATTTGTGGAATTCGAATTCATAATCGGGGCTTAGCACTACCCAAAGCAAGTCTTAAAAGATACCGAGCACAACTCAATGATTTTGCCCATAAAAATCATACCGAAATCACCGAGCAGGAAAAGGCAAAAATCCTTGGCGTCATTTCCTTTTTGCGCTCTATTTATCCTGCTCCACCATCTATGATCGTTAAACCCTTAAACGCTTTTTTACAGCAACATAGCTCTTGGGTAAACGCACCTAAACTTAAGTCAGCAAGTAGCTTTAAGCACTTTAGCTATAATCCTGAGGTTTAATATCAGGACCGAGACTCAATATTAGTCTAAATCACGTCCCTTAAAACGATATAAACTCGTCGCGCTAAAGGGCCATTCTGGAGTAATCAGCTGTCCTTGTCTTGGCACTTTAAACCAAGGAGATAAGTCTGAGTCTTCGGTATTTTTGAGGATATGAGGCGATTGGGCGGGCATATAACTTTGGGCTAATAACATGATCTTGCCATATTTGGGATGCTCGGCTAGATCAACAACTAAAACCGCATGTCCAGGAAAGCCTCCTTTAAGATAGATATCACCAATTCTGATATCATGAACCGGTCGTCTAGACAGTTCCTTACTTAATGATGCAGTGCCTGCATAACTAAAGATATTCTCCATGTAGCGCCTGAATTGTGGATAGCTCGCATCATATTTAGCTCGTCTTTTCCATTTTACTCGCCAACGTTTTTTACCGTTCTTTTTATATTCTTCTACCTTAGGACGATCACCCTTACGCCAACGCTGATAAGGGACTTTATCACCTGTGGTGTAATTAAATGAAATAGGGACTTTTGGACTGAGTTTTTCTTGCTGACGACTGAATAAATACTCGGCCCTAAAGCGCATCACAGCATCAGCGCATTGCTGTCGATCACGATCTCCAATATCGATATCAACCACAGCCTCATGTAGCTCTTGTGTCCACTTTTGCCGCCCATCATATAGCTTGACCGGACTATTAGGCGCCAACAAGGGTAAACCGCGTAACCAAGACCCAAAACTATTGGGCTCAACTGCCACTCTTTGCGCACCGGCTGGGGGGAGAATGCGTTGGTCAAGACGATTACTCAGTGTTGGTTTTTCTCCTCGATTAACCAACCATGGATAGGTAAGTTGTATCCCTAGTTTTGACTCGGCTTGGTCTGTATTGGCTTTTGACTCAAGATTGAGTTTGACTGCCTTGCCTCTCGTTGCAGCAAAACGTCTAATCGCTTCTGGTACTAATTTGGGACAGGAGACAAAAGGATTACGATTACCCTGAAACTGATAAATGAGCTCATCTCGCTTTTCTTCGTTTTGGCTTGGTGGATCAAAGTCGGCCCAATCTTGAAGAACTTTTAGCTCTTGAGTTGACGCTAAAGGTCGCTCCCATTTGAGCGCCATATATAAAAGCGTTCGAGCAATATCCCCTCGAATCTCGGGCCTAGCTTGTACAACTTCTTCCCCTCGGTGATCTAAGCCAATCTTAGAATCCAAACCAATTCGTTGTAAGTGTTGCTTACCCACCATACCAAAAGGAAGATGCCCCCGACGACTATTGATTTTGATTTCACTTGGATACAAGTTGTGTAAGTCGGCTTCTTGTTGCTTATATGCCCGACTGCCCTTGCGACTCATCCATGCGCGTGGAAAAAGATGTTCACAATTATAGCCATGTGGTGCTTTACGTCGTCGAGTTGGTGTTTTGCGTCCGGTGTATAGCGCTGTGATCTGTCCGTTATCGATTTGAGGCGCGACTTGGCTAAACAAAAGCTTTCTGGACTTGCGGTATGAGTTTTTAACTTTGTAATCAGCTGCTTGAAATGCCTTTTCTAAACTTGAGCAATCCACGGCTGGTGCTTGGGCATAACTGCTTGCTAACTTGAGACTTAGGCAAAGGCTTAGGCAAAAAGTACACAGCAATGTATAAGATATGACTTTACCTAGTATGAACCGACTCGGCTCACCTGCCATATTCTGAATATATCGATAAGACATGGTGTCACTCGTTCATCGTTTGAAGGTTATAGTTATTATTTTTGTCATGCTTATTAATATTATAAAAACAAAACATACTTTTATAACCCGATCAATCTCTAAGTCATTCCACTGACCAAGATCGATATATCAGTATATTCAACTAAATATATTACACCAAAAGGCTCATTCTTTTTGGCTTAGTCAATGACTTGGAATCAAGGCTTATTCGCCATCTAAAACTTAGGCTATACTACTGAATCTTAAGTATTATTCAACGATAAGATCTTGTATATCTTTAATCAATCAACTACACTATTAAAGCTTTCTTCTCATCATTTTTCTGCCCCTTCAATAAGTGCTCACCCAAAGTATCTAATATGCCTTTTTCCATTCACTTTTCTCCTGAAACCGTACGTCTTGGGCGAGCGATGAATCAGCGTTTAAGTAGTTTGAGCACTACTTTTAGACGAATTTCATCAGGTGTTCGAGTGAGCCAAGCGTCGGATAATGCTGCAACTCTTAAGATTAATAGTCAGCTAGAAGCCCAATTACGAGCGACACAAAAGGAAATTGCAGGAACAATCCAAAAAACATCGATGCTACAAACGCTTGAAGATGCCTTAGCTCAATCAGAGGAGCGTATGCTCAAGATGAGAACTTTGGCTTTGGAAGCGGCAAATGGCTCTCGCTCTTTTATGGATCGTCAAGCTCTTAATCTTGAACTCAACAGCATTATGGAAGAACTGAATGCAATCTCTGATGAAGCGGTCTTTAACGGGATTAAACTTTTAGATGCTGATGAGCCTTTGATGCTTTCTCTCAATCACGATGAACCTAGTAAACAATTACTTAAGGTAAACTCTGTTCGTCCTGATCAACTTGCACGACAAAGCAGCGCAAGTATCTCGATGATAAGTATGGCCCAGGGTCACACCAGTATGTAGATTGTGAGAAGGATCAGGGATCTTGTTCGAACATGAACGCATTCCCCGTCACCAAAACACCAAACGGAAACATGGTCAAGGGTTTTAATAATACTATATAACAAATGACCAACTTCGTTGCCGCACTTGGTAAAACATATGCATTATATAGATTAATAACCGGG
>CAKZRU010000120.1 GCA_937146725.1 uncultured Myxococcales bacterium | reverse complement strand
CCTGAACCGCACCGTTACACACCCCTTCTTGTACATTGGCAAGTGGCGGAGTTAATGCCTCATCTACCAAGCCATCGCAATCACTGTCTATGCCGTCACAAGTCGATTCTTCCCACTCTCTGCCCTCGATTGCCTCAGGTGGTGGCTCTACAAAGCTTCCTGCGATGCAAATTTGCCTTGATCCCTCGCAGACCCCCGCTTGTAAGGGGGCTAGCGGAGGACGAACGTCTTCGTCAGCGTCGCCGTCACAGTCATCGTCTCGACCGTCACATGTTGTGTCTTCGGCAATATAACCCTCGATACTGCTTCGAGGCGGTTCTTGCCATGAACCTGCGTCGCAGACTCGCTTACTGCCTTCACAGACCCCATCCTGGTTCATAGCGAGCGGCGCAGTGAGAATGAGACTCTCGGCCTCGTCCACTTGGCCATCACAGTCATTGTCTCGCCCATCACAGAGCCCTTCTTCTAGTTCGTAGGCTTCAAGTTCAGCATATATTGGCTCTACCCAGCCTTCGGCCCCTAAGCAACGTTTTAGGCTTTGGGCACAAACCCCTTGCTGACGATCTGCTAATGGTGCTTCAAGAGCCTCATCCACAGAACCATCGCAGTCACTGTCAATGCCGTCACAGGTACTTTCTTCGGCCTCATAGCCCTCGATTGAGCTGTAATCAGGCTCGGTCCACTCCCCATTGCTACACACCTGTTGACTTTGACTGCATACGCCATCTTGCTTGTCGGCCAAAGGTGCTAAATCGGCAATATCTTCATCAACTTGACCATCGCCGTCATTGTCTTGCCCATCACAGACTTCACTGTCTCGCGGCACACATTCGCCCACGTCATCACAGCGCTCACTTTCGGCACAGGGGACCCCACAAGCGGTACAGCTGTCATTACTGCGTACTGTACAATTTGGCTCACTAGGGAAGTCGTCGTCGGCATTGATCACCCCATCTCCATCAAAGTCCTCATTGGCACATTTGGGGTCATTGGGCAGGCAGATTTGCTGGAGCTTGTCTAGGTCAAGAGGTTCATTACAGGCAAACTGGCTCATGACTAAACAAAACAAGGTTAAACTAGATCTTAGGTTCATGTAAAACTCACCAAAAGGCACAATGTTTAGAGAGAATAAGGCTTGGGTAATGGTCTATCATATTATTTGATTCTTTGTTTACCACCTTTGAAAGCCCGATGATGAATCGATCGCTGAAATCGATTATAATGGACTTAATCAAGGCGCAAAAATCTGATCGATATAGTCCTTGCCCTCACGACCGATGATTTTGCTTACCTTACCCTCAGTGTTGAAAATGATGGTTCTTGGTAGGCTCAGGCTGTCTTGTGATCCTGACTTCTTCTTATCTGGAGCCAGTTTAAAGGCAAAGGTCTGAAACTCATCGACAATTACTTTTGCCCAATCAAAGCCAAAGCGTTTGTATAGTTTGCGAGCATTAGCACTTTTATCGGCAATGAGGATAATTAACCCAGTATTGCTGTCTAGGAACTTTTGTTTGGATTTTGCTATTTGCTCTAAGCCTTCCATACATGGTTCACACCATGATGCACATATATTAAGAACATAACGGGGTCGCTTTTCTTTGAGTGCCTTGGTTCGGCTGTAAGCTGCACCTGCTCCATTTGACATAGTCCATCCTGAAAAAAAAGGCATCATCTTGCCTTGTTCAGCTTGACCACTTTGCTTGAGTATTTGACTAAGTGATGATGACGGGTTGGCATTCACTGCCATTAATGGACAAAGAGTCAGCAAAAGGAAAAAAGTTAATTTAACAAAATATTTTATGTTCATGAGTTTTTAGTTTCTATTTTACTCTTGTAGGAGATGATTAAAGATGGCTTTCAGCATACAGAATATACACTCGACCACCATAGTTACGTAGAATACGTTTGTACTATGTTTACTAACGAATCGACTCAGAAATGTAAATAAACATGCCATCGGTAAGTTCAAGAAGATGTTTTCAAATGAAGCCTAGGATCTACCCCAACCATCGGTTATACATCCATGATGATGGCTGGCATTTGGGGTTAGCTTGTGTAGATTAGAACTTGTTCTACTGTGACCCTGTCTATTTTGATCGTCTAACTAGAAAATCATTGACGATCCACACTTCAACAATCTAAGACTAACAAAGCTAAGGTACTAATATATATTTTATTTGAAAGGTCTAAAATGAGATCACTTTTATTAGTTTGTTTAACTCTAAGTTTTCTTGCGTGTGGTGGAAAAGCTTCTTTTTCCTCAAATGAGCCAGAGTGGATGGATACGCCACCCGAGTTGTGTGCTGTAGGTAATACCAAAATCCGAAGTACGCCCGGCAATGCAAGAAAGTTTGCAGTGGGTGCAGCCCGTGACGAGCTAGCAAGACAGCTTGAAGTCAAAGTTGGGAATATGATGAAAAGCTACCTAAATGAAGGCGGTACAATGGACGGCGATTTCTCTGAGCAAAAGTTACTTGATGTGAGTAAGCAGGTTTCTAAGCAATCTATTTCTGGCTCTCGAAGAGAAGCCAAGTACGTCAGCACATTCAATGGCATTAGCGAAATGAATACCTTAGTTTGCTTAAAGCCAGGCGCCCTCTCTGATGCTTTGGATAAGATGAAGCAACTCGGTGCTAAAGCTCGCAAGGCGCTCAAGCAAAGAGCTGACGAAGCTGACGCAGAACTATCAAAAGAACTCGCCAACTACTAAGCCTTAAGCCACAACTAAGATCATCTAAAGCTTAAATGCGTAATTAAACTAGAATAATGGCTAAAAAGATTCATCTAGTTTTAAGTTTATTCGTCCTGAGCTGCGGCGCTTATGTCCCAACAAAAGCGCAACCTACGGCTAAAGTTACAAAGCCTGTCGTCTTGACAGAATACAAGAACACAGAGAGCAAGAGTTCACAAAAACAAAAACACGCGTCAAAAGCCATTGCGTGGTGTACTGACCCCAATACATATTTTGAAGTAACAAGTGCTCGTTTGGGCAATGATACTGCATTGCGAGAGTTTTGCGTAAATCCATTACCCCAATCATCTCAATCCGCCGAATTATCTAAGTCGGAAGTGGATGCTCATGATCAGATACTGCAAAGTACAGACTTAATCAGCGGGCGCTGTCGCCAAAAAAACTGCAGTTCTCCGATAAGCTCTCACAGTCGTGTTCCTCTTGAACCCACTGTGCTTAGAGCAATTGTAGAAGCGGCTACCTACAGCTCGATTAGTATTGGTAATATGCAAAAACACTATCAGGAAGAAGACTCGAGCCAAAGTACGGAACAACATGAAGAGGTGTCAAAGCATAAGATCTTATTTCACCTCAATAAAGATACTAAGTGTGTCTCCAAAAACTTGTTGTATAACAGCGAAGTTTTTTCTGAGCTTTCAAGAGGCATAGGGGCAAATAAAACAACTAAATATCACACCGACGCTCACAAGTTTTATCAATCTTTAGAGCTAGATGAACTGTTTTATACTTATTATTTAAAAGGGAATACATATAAGATTGTCATGATTGTTGATGTCTCATACGAAGCTCGTGGTGAGAGCCTATTATTCAAAGAAAAAACCCTTTGTCAAAGTACAAAGCCAATTCATTTGTTAGATGGTTACTTTAATGTATACATTAGCAGCAGTACTCCCAACCAAATAGAAGTTAGCGCACATTCAAATAAACGATAAGGTATGTTTTATGAGAGTCCTTTTATTAATCATGATGACCCTGATGACTCACCAGGTTTATGCTCAAGATTTACTTGGTGACAAGTTCGATGATGCCTTTGATGAGCTAGAAAAAAAACTCGCCTTAAGATTTTATGATGCGGTAAAAGGTACGCCGCTTACCAAAGCACAGGTTACTTTCCAAGGAAGCACCAAATATACCAATCAAGAAGGAAAAGTTGTATTTACCTTTCCAGAAGATTTACCGGCAGATACAAAGCTTCCCGTGAAAGTAGAGAAAAAGGGGTATGTTACATCGACTTTACCGGTGCACTTTATGGTGGGTACTGTCTTTAATAACCAATTTTCAATCTCACCAAGTTTAGAATTAGGCAAACTCAGAATTGTTTTAGACTGGGGTGCTTCGCCTAGTGATCTAGACGCTCATTTAGTTAAGCATAACGAATATCACATTTCATATAGGCATATGAAAAACTTCCGTGAAAAGGTTTGGCTAGATCGTGATGATCGAGATGGATATGGGCCCGAAACAATTACCGTCATAAAGCCCAAATCAGAGGGCAGCTATGATTACTATGTTCATGATTATACTCAATCAGGTTCAATTGGAAAAAGCAGAGCTCATGTTCACATATATAGCTCAACAGGCATTAGTCATAGTTTTCAAATCAAGCCCACTTTAAGCGGTGATCGATGGCTCGTCTTTAGTATCAAGAACGGTCAAATTATGCAGCCATAAATCCCAAACTCATCATTGACCGTAGTGGCAAACAAGGTATTTTAGAAGATGCCCAAAGGCATGAACAAGCGATTTGTTCACTAACCTTGATTTGCCAGCTGCTACCTTAATCTGTCTATGTTAATTCACTGAATGGTGATTAATCAGGAGTAAACTTTGTGTCTAAAGTCATTTCTCTAAGCTTAAACCACTGTATTCGTTCTCTTCTTTTCATTGTTTTACTCTCTCTCTTAACTGCGTGCGGTTCTGGACCAAAACAGCTCAGTCGAGCAGAGCAGGATCGTATTTCTCGTCAAGCACAAGAGGCAGAGGGCTCAAGTAGGCAATCAAGACGCTCTAGACGACGTACAAGTTCAAATTGTGTTGACCTTAGCTGTTTTCCCGAGAGTGAGTATGTTGTAGGAGAGGGATCGGGAGCTTCCAAAAAGGACGCTAAAAATTCAGCGATTGCAGACCTTATCGAAACGCTAAGTAGCACTGTAGAAAGTTCTTCAAGCTCTAGATTAGAAGAAGGTACTGATGAAACAGGCGATTATTCCAGATTTACAGGTAGCATCGATATTAAAGTTGTAAGTCGCTTTGAGCATAGAAACTTAATCAAGTTGCATGTCAAAAAAACCGATGACGAGCAAAGCCCTTACTATGCCGTGGCTACTCTAAAGATCAAATCTTATCTCAGTCGCTTAAAACGCGCCTTATTTAAGGAATTAAATCTCCTAAAAAAGAACATCAACAAGATGAAAACTGCTCCATTAAAAGACTTTGTTTCTTATTGGCATGCAACAAGTCATATTCTTGTCCAGTATATGAAGTTTAGAGAAACGCATCTTGTATTAAAATCACAGGAACCAAAGCTTTCGGTTTCTTGGGCGGATTATCAAAAAGTCATTTCTAAACGGAATCAATTTTTAAGTGACACAAATATAAAGCTATCGGTGAGTAGCCAAAGCGATTCAATCAAATCTGAAGTATCTAAACTTCTAGAAAGATTAAGTGACTCACATAATATTAAATACGTTAATCGCTGTAAAGAAGGGGCATATGAATTGAAAGCAATCGTAAAAGAATCAGCAGTTCAAGGACCCGTTGGTACACCAGGTAAGCTCATTCATTTAGAGCTAAAGCTTAGCACATGCTCGGGTAGGTCTATTGCCGACTTAACATCTGCAAAGATTGCGCGTTACAGCACTCAGCAGTCCATCGATGCCCTGATTGTCAAAGCATTTGAAGACATGTTTACGCTTGCTCAAGATAAAAAAAGCAAGTTTGAGATTAAACTTAATCAAGACTTTATCAATTTAATTGGAAAAATTGCACCAATCTAATCATCATTCAGTGGGCATCATGATCTTTAAAAACTACGCTGTCACTCTGTGTCTTCTGATTTCCCTAGCAAGTATCGCCATTAAATCTAGTATATGCTATGGCACACCGCTTGATGCACAAAGAATCGCTGTCTTAGAGTTAGTCAATAATGCTCAACTTCCCAAGGCGGAAATTGAAATCGTCACCGATACCGTACGTGGTGAAATAGCGGAGTTATTGGGGAAGCGCTTCACAACGATTACCAAAGAGAATATTCTCGTCTTGGTAGATCAAGAAACCTGTAATCGGGCCTCAGAAGCTAGCTGTGAAGTCGAAATGGGGAAAACCCTTAATGCGCATTACATTATCACCGGAACCTTGACTTATCTCGAATCAAGGCTTTATTTAACCCTCAAAGTCCACCATACAGCCAGCTCTCAATTATTGGGCAACAAACAGGGGTATACAGAGAGCACAAAGTCTTTACTCTCACAAGTTGTCCCACGACTTGCTAGAGACATCGCAGTGTTAATCGATCCACAAGTCGCTAGTCGTTCCGAAACATTAACTGCAAGCATTGATGCTTTGCAAAAAGAACTTGGTTCTGCAAAAAAAGAACAGAGCAGTGATGATTTCGCCTCTAAGCTTAAGCAACTCCAAGAGGCAGAGATCAACAAAGAAGAAACCACAGGTGATGGTAGTGATGAGGAGTATAAACGGGAATTAAAACGTATAGCCGACACTGTTGCAGAACGCAAAAAGCATAACAGAGAAGTCGCGGAAGCTTGGACTAATGTTCAAAAGCTCGCTCGTCAAGATACAACCAAAGGGATATTGGCGGTTCGTCTTTTTGTTGATACTTATGGCAGTCACCGACTCGGTAACCCCAAAGCAAGTGAAGCACAGGACTTATTAAGCCAATTGCAGGACACTTTGCTCCGAGAAAAACATGAAAGATTAAGTAAAGCTCATTTAAAAGTAGTCCGTGCTGATTGGGAAAAAGTCAGACCGATCATTAGTGTTGGAGATATAACCTCCAAAAAAGCCTTAGATTTATTTCTAAAAACGTACGCTGATCACCCCATGGGCAATCCTCTGGCTAGTGAGGCTAGAAAGGCCTTTAGCCGAGCGGTACAAAGACGTAACGCTCGTCTCAAGGCAGAGCATGAACAAAATGTAAAAAGAGACTGGTTGCAGGCTCGAGATACAATCCGCAAAGGGGGAACATTAGGACAGAAAGCTTTAGACCTCTTTTTAGATAGGTACCGTAATCATCCTTTTGGTAATTCGTATGCGTCTCAAGCTCGATCAACTTATCAGCGAGCAAACATAAGAATCGCAGCCAAACAAAGCAAGGCACATCAAGCAAAACTCGAGCAAGAATGGGCTTATATTTCGGATTCCATCAAAAACAATCCCCAAGGTACTCAAAAGAGCATTAAACTAGTTGAGTTGTTCTTAGATAAGTACAGTAATCACCCATTAGGTAATCATTTAGAACCCGAAGCAAAGCAGGTCCTTTTTGCCTTAAAGTTAGGAAAGGCACCCAGTGGAAATGAGGAAAATATTAAAACTTGGGCAGTGGGTCACAGTGTTTCCGCAAGAAAGAGCCAATATTTGAAGAAAGCCTTATTGGCTTTTTTGACCTCAGTGGGTTTTACCGCCATGACTGCTTATGGAGGCTACTTGTATGAGCCTACCCTGCAAGCACTTAAAGATCAGGGGTATCAGGAGGTGAGTACAGGTAAGGATGAATATGATAATGATTATGAAAAGATTGAAGAGATACAAGTGGGCTGGTGGATTTTGCCTTTAATTATTACAAACGGAGCGAATATTTTTTGTCTTGGGACTTTTTGGCTTGGGACAGGAGAAGGTGCATGGAAACCTACATCTAAACCAGGTTTTGTAAGCGGTACAACTAGTACTTTAGTATTACTAAGTTTATTAACTACCGCTCTTGGAGCAGGGGTTGCCACTGGATTAAACACAGAAGTCATTAAAGATGGTGTTCGCTTTAAACCCCCTAGTCCCACCGCCCAAATGAATTCATTAATATGGTTTGGTGCTTTAGGCACTGTTGTTTCTATGGGCTTTACCCAGTACTATTTGAGCAAACGTAAAACAATCGGTGAGCAAGATAAGAAAAATGCCACTTTTTACTTCACACCTGTAGAGGGCGGTGCAATGACTGGTTTCTCTTGGGAGTGGTGAGCAAGGTAAGATCACCATTAAATTACATCACTATGCCAGTCTTAGGGCTGAACTAGGTTACTTTTACTTGATTTCAATGTACTTACCGAAAACCCAACCAGTCATACAGGTTTCGGTTGAGCATGGAGTCGTTTGTCCACTTTTACTTTGGTAGCTGATTTTATACCATTTTTTACGCTTCTCAG
>CAKZRU010000119.1 GCA_937146725.1 uncultured Myxococcales bacterium | reverse complement strand
CTTACCCTCTCGGCGTTGAATCGAGTGATAATAGCCGGTTCGATCTACCCAAGGGCCACTTACTTTTTTACCCATGACAAGCTGCCGATAGCCATGAAGCCCGGTCCAATCTTTGGGGTGATCTACAAGACCTTCTTTGACCGAGTTTTGGGTGATATACTTAAAGACTTCCTCAAGTGCGTATTCATCCAATATTTCCTCACTAGAATAGCGCTTTTGCCATAGTGTACCATGCCAATTGTGTATACGGGCTAACTCTCTGGCTAAGTTGCCCTTAAAAAAGCACATAAATTCAGCTAAGTCTCGGCTTGATTTAGCACTTAGCAAAAAATGAAAGTGATTACTTAGTACCACATAATGATGAAATTGGATTGTATCTTGATGCTTTTCAAGGGCATAAGCCAAAACGCCTTTGGTGGCTGATCTAATCTCTTTGGTAGGCTTTAAAAAGGCAAAGCCCTGAATACAACGGGATACCACATGGTGCGTGGCCCAGGTCTGGGATTGAAAACGTAAATGAGCGGGCATGTATATACTCCTTGTTGAAACTGTGGGGCATATACTCTCTCGCTAAAAATTGATTTTTGTTGCGTAGAAATATGAAAAAAGTTTAATTTTAGGCTAAATATGCCGACTTTGTCGGATCAAATATTTTGTTGCTACCTTTAAAAACAAACCGTTAATGTAGTGAACCCTAAAACGTTGAGTAGCCGAACCTAAAGAAAGAAGAAAGAAGAAAGAATGAACAAGTCTGTATTTTTGGTAAAACTTAGTTTGTGGCTCTTGGTGATATTCATGAGCAAACCGATTATGGCAGGCGGGTTGGTATTCCCTAGTTTAAATGATGAATCCACTGATCAATCTAATGATATCTCTGATGGTGTAGCACTTGTGTCAGTTGTGCTAAGCGTTGGCTTATCTGTACTGATCACCCAAGGAACTAAGAACTCAGAAGAAGAAATAGTAGAGGAACAAGTCCTCTTTATGCAACGTTTTAAAGCAAACCCTAAAGCGATGAAACGTGATCTCAAACGCCTAAGTGGTCCTCAATATAAATGGCTTGTTTCTATCTCGCTCCAAGTTGACACAGCCAAGCAAAAGCAATTTTGGTGCGCACTTAACAAGAACAAAAAAGAATTAGATCTGTTAGTTGATCAGGCTTCAGATTTAGAGCAGATGAAAGATGAAAAAATTGAGATCTTATATTGGTTCTTTATTCAAAAATTACAAGAGCTTGAAGAGAATAAAACAGAAGATTTTTGTAAAAAAGCTGAGTAATCGCTGACTTTATAAATATTATTGCAGACGTAGGGCGCTTGTCCAACTATATTGCTGTTGACTCAATGTTAGCTGATCATGCTCATATGATAAAATCACTGACAAGGTTTGACCAAGTTTTAGGGGGATTCCTATCTCAAGACTAGTTCTTAGGCCTTCTTCTTGAGCAATATAGCTTACTAAATGATTTGAAGACCAGCCTTGCTTCCATACTTGTGCCTTAAACAAAGCCTTATTCCACAAGGGAAGGCTTAATGTGCCAAAAACAGGTACAGCAAAGTTTGCTGACTTAAACTGGTTAATCATACTATTAAGTTTGACTCCAAAACTTAAATCACCAAGATTATGAGTTTGGCCAATAGACCAACGTGCAACTTGGAAAGATGTCCCAAGGCTTGTATTGGTATAAAACTGAGAGTTTGTATATCCCAGATTTAGATCTAGCAAAGCCCCCCAACGATTGACCTTAAATAGTCCGGATCGACTGTGCAGATAGATGGGCGTAAGATTTAAAGAAAATGGCTCATTTGAGCTATTTAAAAAGGACACACTTAGCCATTTTAAATCTCGATTGGCAGGGTTAAGTATGCTTCGATATTGGCCTTGGATTTCATCGTAAAGTGTAAAGTTTACATGACTGACTAAGTATCCTTTGGACTGACGACTTGCGTTTACCCGTCCTAAGCCCAAAGAAATAGAGGCATCACTGCCCCAAACTCGATTCGGTAATTCTCCCGGCCATTTTTTTGTTAAAAGCTCAAGTTGTGAAATAATTGGTGCAGCAAGCGCCTGTTGTTCAAATGAGTCTTCTGTATCGAGTTTATTAGCAATCGCTTCAACGAGTTGATCGGCCAAACTCTCAGCTTGGGCTCGTTTACTTTTCTGGTCTTGAGTTTGTACTTTTTGCTTATGTTCAAAGTGTTTTTCATACCATTCGCTCATTTGCTGAACCACTTGTTTAGCCATTTTTTCCTCATGAAATAAATCATGCTTGAGCTTAAGTAACTCAATAGACTTAATCGGGGCAGAACGGACGGGTTCTGGTGACATTTCCCACACTGATAAGTCAAAATAGTCTTGGATATGATGCAGTAAGGTTCGAGTTTGCCGGTTGAGACGACCTAGGGCGAGTAAAAACTTTTGCCATTGCTTCAAGTACTTTGGGGTCAAGGCTTCAAAGGGAGGAAGATCTATGCCTTGATCCTGTAGTATTTGTAATTGAGGCTCCATAGCAGCCTTTATTTGTGCCAATGACTGACTCAATGAAGCGGTCAAATAAGGATCATCTTGAATCAATCCTTGTTGGCGTAGCAAAGAAATAGCGCCCATTGGTGAAGTCGTCATACCTGCTTGATTTAAGTCAGCATCGGGAAAGATACGGCCAAAGAGTTTAAGCATCATTTCAGCACAGTTGGTCGTTAAAAAACGATATGAAACATTTAAGCGTCGGATCTGTTCCCAAAGGATCGCTTTGAACCACACTAATTTTTGTGCATTGAGTTTTGCTTTAAAGCGATAAATGTTTCTGTTTTCTCTGAGTCGTGTTTGTTGATCAAACCTAAAAAACTCATCTGCTTGCAGGATCAACGGCACAGTATTAAATAGACTGTCCGTCATAGACTTATGACCATTATTCATGCTCACCAAGCCCACATATTGATACACCGGATCCATGTATTCAGGCTCAGTTCCATCATGGCTTCGTAGCACAAGAGCTAAATGTCCAAAGCTAGAAATTGGAGAGCTACTGGGCGAAGTAAAAAGGACTTCTACCAAAGGATAGCGTTTACTCCACAGCCAAAACGCATGGCAGTGTTCGGGTGGGCGTTCTGGTGCTTTTCCCTCAAAAATACCTTTTATAAAACGACCCTTACTAAAAGATTGGCATTCAATCCTGTTGTCCGGAAGCGTTTTACGGCGGGCTGGCCTGACCAACCACTCTTCCGCAAAGGTGACTAAATCCATAAGAGCATTTTGTTGGCCTAAGGGCCTAGAATACCCCCATTCATCTAGGTTTTGAGCAGTTTTACCTTTTTTATCCCACATATTGATGCTTAAAAAAGTCGGATGAAGGTGCCACCGCGCTTGTAGGGTGGCTTTATACATCAAGCTATGAACAAGCCCTCTTTGGTGCCAAAGATCTTTGAGCTCATCAGAGTTTAAGTGATCAAGTCTATACAATGCACGACGTGCTTTAATCGGAGCGACTTTGCCCAAAGATAGATCAATGGTCGTGGATTTGAGCTGATAGTCAAACCCATAGGCGAATGCTGTATCTGCACAACGAATCATCAGCTTTTCATCTGAGGATAACTTGAATTGCTTTGGAAGACTTTTATAAAGAGTCAAAAGTTTGCTTTGAGTGCGAGACGTACACCCTTTGAAAGTGATGTCTAGTTCCTGTGTCTGTAGGTGTTTTTGTACCTGTATTTGTACCTGTATTTGAGTTTTTTCTTGTGCCAAACACAAAGATTGGCATTGGAATATGACAAGCACCAAGTTTAATACCCAAAAAAACAACAAGCCCATAAGCCTCAAATAAATGCAGGTACTTAAATCAAAAAACATCAGCAATAAAATTACTTAAGCCGGCTTGGTTGGCCAGTAGACTCTAACACTTGTCGCCAAATCGCTTGATCTAGATCAAGTTGCTTGCTTTGCTTAAGCATGGCAAAGGGTACTAAAGTACCTAATCCACCCCAAGACCCAATCAAAGTCTCTGTATAGCCCGCCATAGCCGCATGGACCGCATCTTCTGCTAGTTGTGCCGCAAACTGTGCATCGGCAGGACTAACTGTGGTTGCTCTAATCATATAACTTGGATCAATATATTTTAAATTAATGGCTAGCTTGGCTTGTTTAAAGCTTTGATTCAAAGCGTTTTTGAGAGCAACTCCAATATCGCCGAACTTTTGATTTCCGGAAGCATCTTGCTCATCAGTTTTAAATAATATGGGCTGATGAGCTTGTCCCTGTCCAACTCCCTCGGCCACAATCACTACGGCCTCGCCCTGTTCATCAAGACGCTTTTGTAGATAGGGGAGTATTCCTTGAGCACCATTGATCACTCCATATTCAAAGGGTAATTCCGGCACAAGCACCAAATCGGCTTCTCTTGCAGCAATCGCAGCATGAGCCGCAATAAAGCCGGCGTGTCTTCCCATCAGCTTAACCAACCCAACACCTCGTAAACCACTGCTGGCTTCAATTTTGGCTGCTCTGACCGCTTCAACTGCTTTGGCCACAGCAGTTTCAAAGCCAAAAGTTTTTTCCACAAAGGGAATATCATTATCAATGGTTTTGGGTACACCGATGACATGTAAATCAATCCCTTTGGCTTTTAGGCCCTGAGCCAAAGCCTGGGCACCACGCATGGTTCCATCACCCCCAATACAATACAGTTGATTAATTCCTAATTTCTCCAAGGTGTCGACTTGCTCTGCAATGCTAGGGCTGCCCCGAGATGACCCCAAGAATGAGCCTCCTAAATGGTGAATATTCTCAACAATCTTAGGATTCAATGAAAGCGGAGGATGATCTTGCATCCCTTGTTGCCCCAAGCCATAATAGCCATAGCGAAACCCAATAATATCTTTCACTTGATAGCGGTTCCATAAGCAGTAAACAATACTACGAATCACATCATTTAAGCCCGGACACAATCCACCACAGGTCACTAAAGCTGCTTTAACTTCATCTGCTTGAAAAGCCACCTTCTCCCTCGGCCCCGAGAGCATAAACCCCTGAACTGATTGATCTAAGTTAGAGTGATCATTGAGAGTTAGGCTAGATCGATTGTGCACTAACTCCAAAGGGATATAAGCCTGTTCATCGGTAAAATTAGCAATAAAGTCACCATGCTGAGTAGAAAGCTGCAATGGTGAACGATAAGAAGTATTACGAAGTTTGATAGGATCATACATAAGGCCTTGCCTCTTTGCTTGTATCTTAGCTGTTATGTCAATAGCTTAGCCTATTTTCATACATTACAAATCAATATTTGACCAAAAACTGATGATCCAAATTTGATACATTTCACAATCGCTATAATTTACCTATATTTGGCTATCATGTGCTGATATATTATCGCTAGTTATCACTAAATTAATGGAGTATCGCAATGCGCCTATCTTCTGTTTTTTCTTACACTTACTTGTATTTACTTCCTCTTTTACTGGTGATTGCTTGTGATGGTGGAGTTAAGCAAGTTTCCGGTCCTGAGTTATCTGTTGAGCCACAAGAGTTATTTATCTCACTCCCTTCAGAAGGAGATTACAGTGAAGGCGTAATTCAACTGATTAATACCGGCGGAGCTGATGTAATTATTACTTCGCTGACCTTGACCGAAGATGATGATAGTCAAGAGCTGATTTTATTGGATGCAGAAGATTGGTCTGGACGAGTGGTCATTGCACCAGAAGTAACCAAGGAAGTTCGGGTTGGATGGCGTTTACTTGATGCTCAAGCCGACACAGGTACGATTAACATTGTAGCCAATACAGGTGAAGTGAACATTCCCGTCAGTACAGAGGATCCTGATCCGGAGATTTTAGTCACGACAACTCCTACCGGAGAGATTAACCCGAGTTCAATTAGTATCACACTTGACGAAGCGGTGGCAGGAAGCTTTCAGCGTGCGACTGTAACGATTCAATCGATTTCAGCACCTCTGACCCTTGATACCATCTGTTGGACTGAGGAAGGGAGCTGTCAAGGCGAAAGCTTTGGCTCATTTAGTATTTGCGCTAATGCTGATGCAACACCAGAGAATTGTACTGCCTTGGGTGACCTTCCAACAATCACCTTTGGTGATGATGCTGTTTTCAGTGTTCTATTCGCGCCCCCAACAGGACCGGCCTTACGTGAAGTGGGTCGTCTGCGCATTCTGAGCAATGCTGTCAATGCACCTGACTTTGGCATTACTTTTACGGGTGAAACCTGTGTGCGTTCCGGCGAAAGAGCGCTCTGTGGTCTCTGTGGTGATGGAGAGGTCAACAGTGAGATGGGTGAGCTCTGCGATGATGGAAACTTTGATGAAACGGATGACTGTAATAACGCCTGCCAACCCACCTGTCGGGCTTTGGGTACATGTTCTGGAATGGATAGCGATGGAGATGGTGTTCTTGATGGCGATGACAACTGTCCACTCGCCCCTAATCAAGGACAAGAGGACTGCGATGTGGACGGACGAGGTGATGCTTGTGACGAGGATGCGTGTCCGGCTGGTGACAGTGACGAGGATGGCATTAATGATGACATGGACAACTGCCCTGAAGTAAGTAACCCTGACCAAGCGGACTGCGATGCTGACGGTCAAGGTGATGCTTGCGATGCCGACCTTTGTGGTCCTGATGGAGATGGAGATGGCATTATTGACAGCGATGATAATTGCCCTGAAGTCGCTAATCAAGATCAACTTGATACTGATGGAGACGGTGCTGGCGATGCCTGTGATGCAATGCCGGAAACCGCCAATCATATGCTCATTCGTCAGAGCTTTATTCAAGCAGGCGGTGTGGTCACCGGTGATCGCTACCGAGTGCGCGGAACACTTAGTAGTGGTGCACATTTATCAACTGGAAATGTGTATATCATTCGTGGTGCTCTTAAGCCCTAAGTGGCTTCAAGTAACAAACATTACCTAAAAAACTAGGATCGATATGAGACGTTTATCAACCCTTTTAACCTTACTCTTAAGCTTTAGCTTATTGAGTTCTTCAGCCTTGGCACAAAGCGGTGAGCCCGCGCCCTTAACCCTTGGTTATCAAGGCTTTATAAGTAATCTAGATCGAAGCGTAGTGAATGGCGAGCGCACTGTGACCTTTCGTCTGTATGACGCCCTCACTGATGGCAACCTTGTTTGGGAAGAAACCCTTACATCAGTTCCGGTAAACGAGGGATATTTTCAAGTAAGTCTCGGTCTTGAGACGGCATTACCGGTAGCCACTTCGCCTGATACTGCTCTTTTTATGAGCATCCAAGTTGAGGGAGATGTCGAATTAACCCCGCGCTTACGTGTGGGCGCTACCATTCGGGCCCAATGGGCAGAAAAAGCGATTGAAGCCGAAGTTGCAGAACACGCTTCTGATGTAAGTGGCGAAAATATTCATCCGGCTACCATAAGTATCGGTGAGCGTGAGGTCATTAATGCCGATGGTCAATGGGTGGGCGCACCTATTGAAGGCACAACCGCCGGCCCCGCTGATGTTGCTCTTGAGCTAGCCAATGATAATCAGTTTCAAAGTAATCTTGCGACCACGCTTGCGACTGAGCAAACAGAGCTTTTACGCGGTCCTCAAGGTGAACAAGGCGAAAGAGGATCACAAGGCTTACGTGGAGAACAAGGTCTAGCCGGCGAAGGGATTGATATTAATCTTGATAGCGACAATGACGGCTTTCCCGATTGGGTAGAAGTGATGCTTGGCTATGCACCAGACACCGAATTAGATGCGCCCACCGATCTCAATGGTGATTTTATTGCTGATGTACTCATTGGACCTGAAGGACCGGTTGGACCAAGAGGTTTAAGAGGTCTGCAAGGCCCGGAGGGTCCACAAGGTAACGACGCCAATCCCGTTGATGTTGCCCTTGAGCTTAGCGTCGATGGAACGTTCCGTGATACTGTTGCTCTTGAGCTAGCCACAACTCATGCCGATGCCCTAAGAGGGGAAGCGGGTCCTCAAGGGATTCAGGGTGTGCAAGGCGAAGTAGGCCCACCGGGAACACAAGGGATTCAAGGTAATACCGGTCCGCAAGGCACAGGGATTAGCGCTGCTGAAGTTAATGAGAGCGGTGAACTTGAACTGACACTGAGTGATTCAACCGTAATCAATACCGGTAATGTGATCGGCCCTCAAGGAGTACAGGGTCTACAAGGTGAGCAAGGCCCACAAGGCGAGCAAGGCCCTCAAGGTGAGCAAGGCCCTCAAGGTGAGCAAGGCCCTCAAGGTGAGCAAGGTCCACCAGGTAACTCAGGTCTATCCGATCTTCCCATTACCAAGCTCTTTGATGGGGGGATGACCTCAAATAGCTCGGTGACCATTCCCCGAGCTGACTTAAGTGGTGTTGACTCATCGGAAATCATCTTGACTGACAGTGGTGTATTTACTCAGTTCAGTGTTGATATTTCCTTAACTCACCCAGCCATTGAGTTTCTTAAAGTTGTTCTCATTGCTCCGGATGGTTCAAGTTATGTTTTGCATGATGGCCCCAATCAAGGTGTAGGCGGTGAGAACTTAAATACGACCTTCCCTACAATCAGCACTCCTGTCACAGCTTTTGATCCCATCATTGGCTCAAATGTTGCCGGTCGTTGGGTACTGCGCATGATTGATACCGATCTCGAAGATAGATCAGGTGCGGTTCGTGAATTAAATACCTGGTCAATCAACTACGAACGCGAGTCAAGCGATGCTTGGCGCTTTACCTCTAACCTTGTGGTCGAGGGTGCAGTCGAATCAGAAACCAACTGTCGAATCAATCCGCTTGTCCAAGCAAATGGTGATCCTGTACCGGGCGTTGTCGTGCTCCAATGTGGTTCACAACCACCGATTTCACTCACCACCTTCCAATGCGGTAATGGCTCGATTGATCCGGGCGAAACCTGTGATGATGGAAACTTCAATAGTGGAGATGGCTGTGATGTTCGCTGTCTAAGCGAATGTGGTAATGGACGCCTAGATGGAACAGAGCAATGCGATGATGGTAATTTATCCAACCGAGATGGCTGTACCGCCGAATGCGTAGACGCTATCTGTGGTGATGGCTTTGTCTACACAGGAGTTGAAGATTGCGACTTAGGCGGAGCGAACAGCCAATCACCGGACGCAAGTTGCCGTGAAGATTGCACCGCCCAACATTGTGGCGATGGCGTACTAGATTCAGGTGAATCTTGTGATGATGGCAATGATGTAAATACAGACACCTGTCTCAATGATTGCACAGTGCCAAGCTGTGGTGATGGCTTTGTACAAACAGGCGTTGAAGAATGTGACTTAGGGGGAGCGAACAGTCAATCACCGGACGCAAGCTGCCGTACGGATTGTACCGCCCAACGCTGTGGCGATGGCGTGGTTGATTCTGGCGAGGACTGCGATGATGGCAATGATGTGGATGGGGATGGGTGTCAGAATACTTGTCTTCAAACTCAAGTGACTCCAGGTAATACGGTAAATGAGGTGCAAGGAGTTGATAATATTATTGTACGTTGCTCACGTTGGGATGGTGATACCTGTACAATGCCAGAGTTTAACTTTTCACAAAGTAATTACTACCCCAATGCAGCAAATAGGGCTGAGTTCTTCAGACTATTTTCTTCGACAGATCAGCCTGATATGAGAGCTATTTGGTGTCTTATTGCCTCTGGTGATAGTACAGTTGCTGCTTTTACATCTACACAGTTC